>NZ_CP024621.1:0-321673 GCF_009846525.1 Halomonas meridiana
TTGGTGTGGCCAAGCAGAGACATCTTGCCCAAAAAGAGGCTTGTACCCATGACGTCACCGGGTTTTCCTAAGAGCTTATGGTAAGTTGTCCACAGGCGAAAAAGAGCCGCTAGCCCGTGTGGATAACCGTCTCGTTGGGCGCTACAATGGTCGGCCGTTTTCAACCGATGGTGAGATGAGTGTCACTCGCGCTTTGGCAACAGTGCCTGGACTACCTGCAGGACGAACTGAATTCACAGCAGTTCAATACCTGGATACGTCCGCTGCAGGCAGAAGAAGGAGAGACCAATGAGCTGCGCTTGTTGGCGCCGAATCGCTTTGTGCGCGACTGGGTGAGTGATAAGTACGCCAAGCGTATTAGTGAACTGATGCGCGAGCTGGCGCCCTCCAAGCCTCCCAAAGTCAGCTTGACGGTGGGTAGCCGCCGGGCCGCAGCCCCCGCCCCTCAGCCTCGCGATCTAGGTCATCCGGTGTCAGCTGCACCGGCGCAGCCAGCGTCGCCTGCAGTGCATACGCCGCCCCGGGGAGACATCGCCGACGAGCGTGAAATCGATCAACTGCGTGAAGAGAGCGCCGCCAATCGACGCGGTAATGAGCGTCAGGTTCAAGTCGAAGGCAGCTTGAAGCACAATAGCGGCCTGAATCCCAATTTCACGTTTGATACTTTCGTGGAAGGTAAATCTAACCAGCTGGCCCGTGCGGCGTCTCGCCAAGTGTCGGAAAATCCTGGCGGTGCCTATAATCCGCTGTTTTTATACGGTGGGGTTGGCTTGGGTAAAACGCACTTGATGCACGCTGTGGGCAATGCGCTGGCAGGTCGCCGGGAGAATGCCCGCGTGGTTTATCTCCACTCTGAGCGCTTCGTGGCCGACATGGTGAAGGCGCTACAGCTCAATGCGATCAACGATTTCAAGCGTTTCTACCGCAGCGTCGATGCCCTCCTGATCGATGACATTCAGTTTTTTGCCGGTAAAGAGCGCTCCCAGGAAGAGTTCTTTCATACGTTCAATGCGCTGTTAGAGGGCGGTCAGCAGATGATCCTGACCTCTGACCGCTACCCAAAAGAGATCAGCGGCGTCGAAGAGCGTCTGAAGTCGCGCTTTGGCTGGGGGCTCACCGTCGCCATCGAGCCGCCGGAGCTCGAGACCCGGGTAGCGATTTTGATGAAGAAGGCCGATCAGGCCAAAGTGGATCTGCCACACGATGCTGCCTTCTTCATTGCCCAGAAGATTCGGTCTAACGTGCGTGAATTGGAAGGCGCGTTGAAGAAAGTCATTGCTGACTCACACTTCATGGGTAAGACCATCACCCAAGATTTTATCCGTGAGTCGTTAAAAGATCTT
Organism: Halomonas meridiana; assembly: GCF_009846525.1. NCBI lineage: Bacteria > Pseudomonadati > Pseudomonadota > Gammaproteobacteria > Oceanospirillales > Halomonadaceae > Vreelandella > Vreelandella aquamarina. Next base: position 1,344 of record NZ_CP024621.1, read on the forward strand.
TTAGCGCTGCAGGATAAGCAGGTGGGGGTGGATAACATTCAGCGCACGGTGGCTGAATATTACAAAATCAAAGTGGCGGATCTGCTTTCCAAGCGGCGTTCACGCTCGGTAGCGCGCCCCCGACAGGTCGCGATGGCGCTGGCGAAAGAGCTCACCAATCATAGCTTGCCAGAAATTGGCGATGCGTTTGGTGGCCGTGATCACACCACCGTGCTGCACGCCTGCCGCAAAGTAAAAGCGTTGCAAGAAGAGAATGCGGATATTCGCGAGGATTACAAAAACCTTCTTCGTCTGCTAACCAGTTAACCTTTTTCGTTTACGCCTGCCAAGCGGCAGGCCTTTCAGGATAGAAAACCGGAGTTTCGATGAAATTTACCATTTCCCGAGAGGCGCTGCTTCGCCCGCTGACTCTGGTGGCGGGCGTAGTAGAACGGCGCCAAACGCTGCCTGTGCTCTCTAACGTACTGATTCAAGTAGAAGGCGACCAGGTCGCCCTGACCGGTACGGACCTAGAAGTTGAACTAGTAGGTCGCACGGTCGCCAGCCAAGTGAAGCAAGCGGGCGCTGCTACGGTGCCGGCTAGAAAGCTGATGGATATCTGTAAGTCGCTGCCCGATCAGTCCGACATTCAACTGGCGGTCGAAGAAGGGCGTGCGGTTTTACGTAGCGGTCGTTCGCGCTTTACACTTTCTACACTTCCTGTGGCAGAGTTTCCCAATATCGAAGATGCCGACGGAAGTCAGGAGCTTAGCGTTCCCCGTGGCACGTTAAAGCATTTGATCGAGTCCACCTCCTTTGCCATGGCGCAGCAGGACGTACGTTATTACCTCAACGGCATGCTGCTAGAGATTCAGAGCAACCTGCTGCGCACGGTCGCCACCGACGGGCACCGGTTGGCGATGTGCTCGCGTCCTATCGAGGTCGCGGTCAGCCAATCCCAAAAGCTGATCGTGCCTCGTAAAGGTATTTTGGAGCTGTCCCGTCTTTTGGATGACAGTGACGAGCCGGTTAGTCTGACGCTTGGCGCTACCCATGTACGCGCCCATACGGGAGACTTCACGTTCACGTCGAAGCTGATCGACGGCAAGTTTCCGGACTACGAGCGCGTGGTGCCGCGTAATGGCGACAAAGTACTCATCGCCGAGCGTGCCGAGCTTCGTCAAGTGCTGTCGCGTACCGCCATTCTCTCCAACGAAAAGTACCGCGGGGTGCGCCTCTACTTGGAAGAAGGCAACCTCAAGGTCATGGCCAATAACCCCGAGCAGGAAGAGGCCGAAGAGAACGTCGCTGTGGAGTACAACGGTAGCGCCATGGAAGTGGGATTCAACGTGGGCTATCTGGTCGATGTGCTTTCCGTGCTGGACGAAGAGCGGGTACAGATGACCCTAGCCGACCCCAACAGCAGTGCGCTGCTGGAAGAGCCAGGCGGTGGCGATGCGCTCTATGTCGTGATGCCGATGCGCCTGTAACGCACGGAAGGGAGTTGAAGAACGGCGCTTCTGGTTGCAGAAGCGCCGTTTTCGCATAGGGCACGTCTGCCGATTTGAACGGTCTTACAAGGTGCATTGACGGATGAGCGTGACACAACTCACTTTTCAGGGGCTGCGTAATTTAGCGCCGGTCACGCTTCATCCCTCATCGCGTATTAACGTGATCCATGGCGTCAACGGCAGCGGAAAGACCAGTCTGCTAGAGGGCATTCATATCCTCGGCATGGGGCGTTCCTTTCGCACTCGCCAGCTCAAAAACGTCATCCAAACGGACGCCCCCTATATGACGCTGCACGGCCGTTTGGCAGGGGACCCTGAGGTGACCCTTGGCGTGAGGCGTATGCGCGCTCAGCGTGAGCTGGAGCTACGCCTGAGGGGAGAGAAGGGCGTGAGGTTAGCCGAACTCGTCGAGGCCATGCCGCTGCAGCTCATCAATCCAGATGCGTTTCGTTTGCTGGAGGGGTCGCCAGCAGGGCGTCGTGAGTTTTTGGATTGGGGTGTGTTTCACGTGAAACACCACTTTCTGGATGCTTGGCGTCGGACCCGGCGTGCGGTGAAACATCGGAATGCGCTTCTCAGGCGTGGTAGAATAGTGCCCAATGAAATAGCGGTTTGGGAGCAAGAGTTAGCACTCTGGGGCGAACAAATGGATGCGCTTCGCCAAGCATGGTTCAGCGAATTTCTCCCCATGTTCGATAAAACTCTGAAGACGCTATTGCCGCTACCGGGATTAACGTTGCGCTATGCCCGCGGCTGGGACAAGCAGCGCTCGTTGGCAGAAGTGCTGCACGATAGCCGTGATACGGACCAGCAGATGGGGTTTACCCAGCAAGGCCCTCAGCGTGCGGATTTGCACATCCGGCTGAATAAACAGCCTGCCATTGAGGTGCTTTCCAGAGGCCAGCAGAAGCTCGTGGTGAGTGCATTGAAACTAGCTCAGGGTAGGCTTCTGGAAAGTACCGCACAGCGGCACTGTATCTATTTGATCGACGACTTACCGGCAGAGCTGGATGAGCATCACCGCCGCCAGTTCTGTACGTTACTCGAAGAGATGCAGTGCCAAGCATTTATTACCAGCGTCGAACCCACCGCGCTAAGCGACGTTTGGCAGCCTTCTACAGCCGTCGAGATGTTTCACGTGAAACACTCCGCGCAAGGGCTCAGCCAGTGCCAGCCAGATGGGTAGACGACACGGAACGAGACAGACTTCACGACGGAGTGGTCAATGAGCGAGCAGGCTTACGATTCATCAAGCATCAAGGTGCTCAAAGGGCTAGACGCAGTACGTAAGCGTCCAGGCATGTACATCGGTGACACCGACGACGGCACCGGGCTGCACCACATGGTTTTCGAGCTGGTGGATAACTCCATCGATGAAGCTTTGGCCGGTCACTGTAGCGAAATTCGCGTGGTGATCCACCCGGATGAATCGGTAACCGTGAGCGATAATGGTCGGGGGATTCCAACCGAGCTGCACGAAGGTGAGGGTGTCTCTGCGGCTGAAGTTATCATGACGGTGCTCCACGCGGGCGGTAAGTTCGACGATAACTCTTATAAAGTATCGGGCGGCTTGCACGGTGTGGGTGTATCGGTGGTGAACGCTCTCTCTGAAGAGCTGCGCCTGACGATTTGGCGCCAAGGGGAAGTGTTCGAGCAAATTTACCATCACGGCGTGCCGCAAGCGCCGCTAGGCGTCGTAGGAAAAACGGAAAAAAGCGGTACCCGCGTGCATTTTCGTCCGTCACCGGCGACGTTTGCCAATATCGAATTTCACTACGATATTCTGGCGAAACGCCTGCGCGAGCTCTCCTTCCTCAACTCGGGTGTGGCCATTCGCCTGATGGATGAGCGTAGCGGCAAAGAGGAGCTGTTCCACTATGAGGGTGGCTTGAAGGCATTCGTCGACCACCTGAATAAGAACAAGACTGTCCTCAACCCGGTCTTCCACTTTAATGCCGTGCGCGAGGATGGTGTCGAAGTAGAAGTGGCGATGCAGTGGAGCGATGCCTTTACAGAAAACATCTTCTGCTACACCAACAACATTCCTCAGCGGGATGGCGGTACCCACTTGGCAGGGTTCCGTGCTGCGCTAACGCGGACGCTCAACCACTATATCGAAGCGGAAGGCCTGCTGAAAAAAGCCAAAGTGAACACGTCAGGTGACGATGCGCGCGAAGGCTTGACGGCCATCATATCCGTCAAAGTGCCGGATCCGAAGTTCTCATCGCAAACCAAGGACAAGCTCGTCTCGTCCGAGGTGAAGACAGCGGTGGAGCAGGAGATGGGGCGCTTGTTCGCCGACTACCTGATCGAAAAACCCAACGAAGCCAAAGCCATCGTCAACAAGATGCTGGACGCCGCACGTGCTCGTGAGGCAGCGCGGAAAGCCAGAGACATGACGCGTCGCAAAGGCGCGCTAGATATCGCGGGCTTGCCGGGCAAACTGGCCGACTGCCAAGAGAAAGATCCCAGCCAATCAGAGCTTTACCTGGTGGAGGGTGATTCGGCGGGGGGAAGTGCCAAGCAGGGACGTGACCGTCGTACCCAGGCCATTTTGCCGCTAAAAGGTAAAATCCTGAACGTCGAAAAAGCGCGCTTCGACAAGATGCTCTCCTCCGCCGAAGTGGGGACACTGATTACGGCGCTGGGGTGCGGCATTGGTCGGGAAGAATTCAATCCCGATAAGCTGCGCTACCACTCGGTCATCATAATGACCGACGCCGACGTTGACGGCTCGCACATCAGAACGCTGCTGCTGACGTTCTTTTTCCGCCAGATGCCGGAGCTCATCGAGCGTGGCCACATTTTCATCGCGCAGCCGCCGCTTTATAAAATCAAGCGCGGTAAGCAAGAGCTCTATCTGAAGGATGAGCAGGCGATGATCGATTACCTGACCACCACCGCACTGGATGGGGCAGGGCTGCACGTCAATGCAGACGCACCTGGCATTACCGGGTCGCAGTTAGAAGCACTGGTCAATCAGTACCGTAACGTGATGAAGCGTATCGATCGCTTGGCACGGGTGTACCCCATCGAAGTGCTCAAGCAAGCCGTCAATGCGACGGCGTTGCAGGGTGAGGGCAGCTTGAAAGATCGCGTCACCATGGAAAACTGGATTGCCGAGCTGCAAAAAGCCATGGACGACATGGTGGCCTATGAAGGCGGCCCGCGCTATCAGTTCTACCTGCAAGAAGACACCGAGCGTGGCCTGCATCTACCGGCGGTATCGCTGATTGCCCACGGCGTCACCACGGAATATGTGTGGGGCCTGGACTTCTTCGAAAGCGCCGATTACCGCGCCATGGCAGGCTTAGGGGAAACCCTCAACGGCTTGCTGGATGAGGGTGCCTATATCGCCCGTGGTGAGCGCCAGAAGCCCGTTGCACACTTCTCTGAAGTGCTGACGTGGCTGATGCAGGAAGGCCAGCGTGGCCTCTCTGTGCAGCGCTATAAAGGGCTAGGTGAGATGAACCCGGATCAGCTGTGGGAAACCACCATGGATCCGGATAGCCGTCGCATGCTGCGGGTTACCATCGAAGATGCGGTAGCGGCAGATATGATGTTTAACACCCTGATGGGTGACGAAGTGGAGCCGCGTCGCGACTTTATCGAGACCAACGCGCTCGTTGCTAACCTCGATATCTAAGTGGCTTCTTCAATGTGTTTCACGTGAAACATTGAAAAGTATAAACCGCAGGCGCTTCGCCTGCGGTTTTTTTATGAGTGGTTAAGACCAGCGTGAAACTCGCACCAAAAGGTTAGTCCAAGGCCTCTGATAATAGGTCGTCAACAAAGGCAGCCAGGTCAGCGTAGACCAAGGCGTGCTCCAGCCCGTCCCCTTTGGCGAGAGTCTTCTCCCCTTTACCCGTTTTCACGAGAACGCTACGGCATCCCATCACTGCCCCCGCCTGCAGGTCGCGAAGGCTATCGCCCACCATCCAACTGCCTGTCAGATTGGAGAGCGTCAGCTTGTCACGTATTTCGGTCAATAGCCCGGGCAGCGGTTTACGGCAGCCACACTGATCGTCTGGCCCGTGAGGGCAGTAAGCGATATGCGCTATCTGGCCACCTTGCGCCTCCACCAGAGTATGCAAACGCTCGTGCATGGCACTTAGCGTGGCGTCATCGTAATAGCCACGGGCGATGCCGGATTGGTTGGTAGCCACTGCCACGGTAAAGCCTGCCTGCGTTAGACGGGCAATCGCGTGTATGGCAGACGGGTAAGGGATCCATTCATCCAGGGATTTGATATAGGCATCCGAGTCGTGATTAATCACGCCATCGCGGTCCAGTATCACAAGTTGCTGCGCGGTGATCATAAGGCTCTCTTCTGCGAAAACGTATCTGCGTAGGGTAAGCTCTGGTGTACGAATGAGCGAGTGTTTCACGTGAAACATTCATGCGTTCAATAAAAAGCCCGGCTTATCAAAGCCGGGCTATCGATTGCGCCTCTGGGACCGTCGGCGCTCTCAAACATTCACGGTATTACTGGGGTAGCTGAGAGATATCGGCCACTTCCAGGAACAGCGCTTGCAGGCTGGCCAGCAGAGCAAGGCGGTTACGACGAATGGCATCGTCATCCGCCATGACCATGACCTGATCAAAGAAGGCATCGACCGGCTCGCGCAGGGCGGCCAGTGCGTCTAGCGCTTGCTGGTAATCGCCCGCGGCAAACAGCGGTGCCACCTGCTGCTGGCTAGCCGTAACGGCTTCGAACAGGGCTTTTTCCGCCGCTTCTTGAAGAAGCGAGGCGTCTACCTGCATGCTGCCGTCGTGTTCCTGTTTGCTCAAGATGTTGGAAACACGCTTGTTGGCAGCGGCCAGTGCCGCGGCTTCTTCACGCTGGGCGAAGGCTTTCACGGCGCGTAATCGGCGCGCAAAATCCAGCGGATTGGTGACCGGGCGAGCACGAACCGCGAGATACATCTCGGCAGAGATACCCTCTTCCTGACCCCAAGCGCGGAAGCGGTCGAGCATGTACGTCAACACGTCGTCTACCAGGCCATCAGCTTTCGGGAGATTCTGGTGCTGATCAGCCGCCACTTGCAGCAGTTCACGCAAGTCTAGGTTCAGCTCGCCTTTCACCAAAATATTCAGCACGCCAATGGAGGCGCGGCGAAGGGCGAAGGGGTCTTTTGCGCCCGTGGGGCGTTGGCCGATACCGAAGATGCCCACCAGGGTATCCAGGCGATCTGCTAGTGCCAGCGCTTGTCCGGTCAGGCTTTGCGGAATCGCATCGCTGGCAAAGCGGGGCAGGTATTGCTCTTCTAACGCTTGGGCAACTTCTTCGGGCTCGCCATCCTGCTCGGCGTAGTAACGACCCATGATGCCCTGGAGTTCAGGGAATTCGAGCACCATCTCGGTGACGAGGTCACATTTTGCCAGGGCCACGGCACGCTGCGCGTGGGGCACATCGCCGTGAATACGCTCAGCGATAAAGGTCGCAATGGCCGTGCTACGGCGGGCTTTATCCGCCAGTGTGCCCAGCTGCTGCTGGAAGACCACGCTTTCTAGTTGTGGAATGCGCGAGGCCAGGGTCTGTTTGCGGTCGGTGTCGTAGAAGAAGGCCGCATCCGCCAAGCGTGGACGAATGACCTTTTCATTGCCGGAGATCACTTGATCAGGGTCTTGGCTCTCGATGTTCGAGATAGTGATGAACAGCGGCTTCAGCTTGCCCTGATCATCCAGCAGGTGGAAGTACTTCTGGTTGGCTTTCATGGAGGAGATCAGACACTCCGCGGGCACTTCCAAAAAGCGCTCGTCGAAGCTGCCGGTCAGTGCGACGGGCCACTCTACCAAGCCGCTGACCTCGACCAGCAGGTCCTCGTCGATGACGGCGTTGGCTTCTTGAACTTCGGCCTCGGCAAGCACCTGTTCACGAATACGCTCGCGGCGCTGCTGGCGGTCGGCCAGCACGTAGGCGTTTTCCAGTGCTGCTAGATAGTCGTCGGCGTGTTCGAGCTGAAGGGCATCCGGCGCGTGGAAGCGATGGCCGTAAGTGGTACGGCTGGCTTGAAGGCCCAGGGCCTCGGCCGCAATCACCTCGTTGCCATACAGCGCCACCAGCCAGTGAACCGGGCGGGAGAACTCGACGCGGGACGCGCCCCAGCGCATGTTCTTGGGCACCGGCAGCGATTGGAGCGTTTTACGTACCATCTCAGGCAGCAGCGCCTGGACGCTGTCACCCTGCTGCTGTTCGCGGTAGCCAAGCCAGGTGCCTTTATCGGTTTCCAGATGAATCAGGTCATCCACGCTGACGCCGCAGGAGCGGGCAAAGCCTTCTGCTGCTTTGGTGGGGGCGCCGTCTTTAAATGCGGCGGCCAGGGCGGGACCGCGGCGCTCTACTTCGCGGTCTGGCTGCTTGGCGGCAAGCCGGGTAACTTTCACGGCTAGGCGGCGCGGCGTGGCGTAGGCAGTCACCGCTTCGAAGGGAATCTCAGCGTCTTGCAGGCCTTTTTCAATGCCAGCAGCAAACGCGTCTGAGAGCGCGTCCAGCGCGGTGGGTGGAAGCTCTTCTGCGCCCAGTTCTAATAAAAGCGTATCAAAGGCCATTATGCGTCTCCCTGCTCGGCGAGCTCTTCTTGTAACAGTTCACGGCGTAATGCTTCCGATGCCATGGGGAAGCCTGCTGCTTTACGAGACTCGAAGTAGGCGGTGGCAACATCACGCGCCATGGTGCGTACGCGCAGAATGAAGCGCTGACGCTCGGTTACGGAAATGGCGTGGCGGGCATCCAATAGGTTGAACGTATGAGACGCTTTGAGCACTTGCTCGTAAGCGGGCAGCGGCAGGCTCGCAGCCAACAGTTTGCTGCACTCTTTTTCCTGGTGATCAAACGCCGCGAAGAGCTGATCCACATCGGCGTGCTCGAAGTTATACGCCGACTGTTCGCGCTCGTTTTGCAGGTAGACATCGCCGTAGCTGACTTTGCTGCCGTCCGGCGCGATGGCCCATACCAAGTCGTAAACGCTATCGACGTTCTGCAGGTACATGGCGATACGCTCGAGCCCGTAGGTCAGCTCGCCGGTGACGGGGTAGCACTCGATGCCGCCCGCCTGCTGGAAGTAGGTGAACTGCGTCACTTCCATGCCGTTGAGCCATACTTCCCAGCCAAGGCCCCAGGCACCCAAGGTGGGGGATTCCCAGTTGTCTTCCACGAAGCGTACGTCGTGAATCAGCGGGTCGAGCCCTAAACGCTTCAACGATCCCAGGTAAAGATCCTGCAGGTTACTGGGGGAGGGCTTCATCACCACCTGAAACTGGTAGTAGTGCTGCAGGCGGTTGGGGTTTTCGCCGTAGCGGCCGTCGGTTGGGCGGCGGGAAGGCTGAACGTAGGCAGCGTTCCAGGTTTCTGGACCAATCGCCCGCAGGAAGGTGGCGGGGTGGAAGGTGCCCGCGCCGACTTCCATATCGAGGGGCTGAAGGATGACGCAGCCCTGTTCTGCCCAGTACTGTTGCAGAGCAAGGATCAAGCCTTGAAAGGTCGACACATCGGGTGTCGATTGGTTTGTCGAGACACTCATCGCGGAAAGCACCGTTGGCCATGAATTCATAAGCCGTCAAGTATACAATCACAGGCAGATGGGTTATAGGCACGTTAGCCAAAGAGCCGCTTTTGGTAAGGAGAACGAGATGATCGTTGTAACAGGCGGGGCCGGGTTCATCGGCGCCAATATTGTCAAAGCGCTAAATGCTCGTGGCCGTGATGATGTGATGGTGGTCGACGACCTGCGTGATGGTACTAAGTTTGTCAATTTGGCGGACTGCACTCTCGCCGACTACCTGGATAAAGATGATTTTATTGCCCGCGTGAAAGCAGCGCTGCGCGGTGAAACGGTGGATTTACCCACCATCGATGCGATTTTCCATGAAGGTGCTTGCTCGGATACGACCGAGTGGGATGGGCACTACATGATGGAAAATAACTTCGAGTACTCCAAAGTGCTGCTCAACTACTGTGAAAAACTGGGCATTCCTTTTCTGTACGCGTCGTCGGCAGCGACCTACGGCGGCAGCGAGGTGTTCAAGGAAGCGCCGGAGCATGAAAAGCCGCTCAACGTGTACGGCTACTCCAAGCTGCTGTTCGATCAGCACGTGCGCTCGCGCTGGAACGAGCTGACCACGCAGGTGGTGGGCTTCCGTTACTTCAACGTTTACGGGCCGCGAGAGCAGCATAAAGGCAAGATGGCCAGCGTGGCGTACCACAACCATCTGCAGATCCGTAACGGTGAAACGCTGAAGCTGTTCGGTGCTTACGGCGGCTACGAGGCGGGCATGCAGAGCCGCGACTTCGTCTACGTGGGCGATGTGGTCGATGTAAATCTCTGGTTCCTGGATAACCCCAGTGCGTCGGGTATCTTCAATCTGGGCACTGGCCGCGCCGAGCCGTTCAAGGCGATTGGCGAAGCGGTCATCGACTTCTATGGCCAGGGCGAAATCGACTACATTCCGTTTCCTCAAGAGCTGAAAGGGCGCTACCAGAGCTACACCCGCGCTGACATTAGCAACCTGCGTGCGGCAGGCTGCGACGTGGAATTCAAAACCGTTGCCCAGGGCGTGAAAGCGTACTTGGAGTGGTTGAATGGCTAACTCTGCCAAGCGTCTGCTGGTCGTAGGGCCTTCCTGGGTCGGTGATATGGTCATGGCCCAAAGCCTATTCATGACCTTAAAAGCGCGCTACCCAGGTGCCACGCTGGGGGTAGTTGCCCCCGGCTGGTCACAGCCGATTCTCGAGCGTATGCCGCAGGTGGATGAAGTGCTGCCATTGGCAGTGGGCCACGGAGAGTTTGGACTGGCCAGCCGCCGGGAGCTGGCGGCCCGGCTACGGGGCCGTTTTGATCGTGCCATCGTGCTGCCACGCTCCTGGAAAGCAGCGCTGGTGCCGTTCATGGCGCGTATCCCCGAACGCGTGGGCTTCTTAGGCGAGCACCGCTACGGCTTGCTAAAAGAGCGTCGAAAACTCGACAAGCAGGTGCTGGATCAAACCGTCAAACGGTTTGTATCGCTGGGGCTGCCGTTGGAAGAGGCACAAAGCGGGCAGTTCACGATACCCAAGCCACGGCTCACCATCGACCGCGATAATTTGGTGAACTTGCGCCTGTCCCATGCGCTCTCCTCTCGACCTGCCATTGGCATGATGCCTGGCGCAGAGTATGGCCCCGCCAAACAGTGGCCGTTGGCGTACTTTCACGAACTGGCTGCCAAATTGATCAAGGAAGGCTTCGAGGTTCGAGTGCTGGGCGGGGCGAAAGATCATGCGGCAGGGCAGACCATCGTCAAAGGCCTGCCGCATGCGCATAATCTGTGCGGAAAGACCCAGCTGGCCGATGCCGTGGATTTGCTCGCCGATTGTCGTCAAGTGGTCACGAACGATTCGGGCCTGATGCACGTGGCAGCGGCCGTGGGCGTGCGCATCCATGCGCTGTATGGCTCGTCATCGCCCGCTTATACGCCGCCGCTGACGAGCAACGCCGAGATCCACTATCTGGGCCTCTCCTGTTCGCCATGCTTTCAGCGCACGTGCCCGTTAGGCCATACGAACTGCTTGAACGAGCTAGAAGTGGAGCGGGTATATCAGGCAATGCGAGCCGATCGCCATAACGCCAGCGGTGTCATCGTTAGCGCATGATCTCCATTTCATTGGCTTGGTCGGCAGGGGTTTCGGTGACTTGGTCAATGGCGTTCTCGTCAGGCTCGCGCCGTTGGGGCGTGAGTCCATCCCATAGGCGATGTTGCAGCGCGGTTTCCTCTCGTAGGCGCTCGTTTAGCGCTTGCAGTCCATGAATCTCGACCAGCGTAGGCTGGCTGCTGAGCAGCGAAGCGCCTAGCCCTGCGCGATGTTCCTCCAGCGGTAGCCCCATGGCGTCGAGGATCGTGGGGAAGACATCGAGCATGGTCGCGCCTCGGCGCACTCGCTGCGGGCGTATACCGTCGCCCAGCATGATGAGCGTATTGTCACGATCCAGCGCGGTGAGCTGATCCCACACCGATACGCGCATGGTGAGATGATCGCTGAGCACCACGACCAGCGTATTCTCCAATAGCCCCTCTTGTTCCAAACGCTCGATGAAGTCTCGTGCTTGGCGTGCAGAGCACTTCACCGAGTAGAGAATGTCCTGACCATCGAACGGGCCCTGGCGGTCCAGGCAGGTTTGCGAGGGAAAGCCGCTGGGCGCATGGCCCGCGATGCTTAAATTCACCACCGCCCAGGGGCCGTCGTCCTCGTCGCTCAAGCGGCGAATCTCGTCGGCGGTCACGTCGTATAGTGTGTCGTCATACAGCCCCCAGCTATTCACATACTCGGGGTCGTCGAGTTCAGGCAGCAGCTCCTCTTTGCCTTTTACGGTATCGAACTGGTGACCGCGATAGAAAAGGCCCTTGCCGGCAAACTGGGTGCTGGCCCCCCCAAAAAAGCTGAGCCGATAGCCCTGTCCGGCCAGTACGTCTCCTAGGCAGTCAACGCCGGGCACCACCTGATTGAGTGGCTCGAACTGACTATCGTGTAGCAGGCCTGCGGGCATGAGCGGCACGCCGCACTGGCTGGCAATCATTCCGGCCATGGTCCAACCGGTGTTCTCCATCTGATGAATCCCCTCAAACACCAGTCCGCGCTCGCCCAGCGCGGTCAAATCCGCGTACGCGTCGCCAAACAGCTCGTTGCTGTAGGTGCGCTCCATGCTTTCCAAATACATCAGCAGCAGGTTGGGGGAATCGGGCTGGTCGCTGGTTAGAGGAGCCACGTAGCGGCGGTCGAGCCACGCGCCGTCGTCCGTGACGATGGCAGCGCTGCGCTGACCGATGCCATAAAGCAGTGGATTGGCCGCCAGCAGCGCGATGGCGAAGAAGCGCTCGGTCAATCGCCAGCGCTGGTCGTGACGCGATAGCCACGTCACCGACACGAGGACGGCCAAGACCGTCACGGTATAGGTAAGCGCCAGCAGCATTTTACCCGCACCGCCGTGCTCCGCCATGCCCGCCTGCAGGTGAAAAAACACCGCACCCAGGTCGACGTTGCCAAAGCTGTCCGCTAAATAGACATAGATGCTGAATAAGCTAAGGGGCGCCAGCGACCACGGCCACATGGGGCGGTAGCGCGCATTGAGCGGAGCGCCCCAGCGCAGCTTGATACCTATGCCAATCCATACCGCCGCTATCAAAAAAAGCGTCCACCAGGGCAGGCGCGTCAGTACGGTAACGGCATAGCCAAGGCTAAGACCCATCACGACCAGCGGCAGCCAGGGGGTAAGTTTGAGTGACCTTGAGGCGGACATCCTGTATTCCTTTTCAGAACGTGCTAAATGAGGAGGCCAGCTTATCAAAAGACGCGCCTCGTGGCCGTGTTAGCATGTCACTCAACAGGCCTGGAGCACGGATGAACCGTGCGCGCCTTAAACTGAGTGGACAAAGGTGAGACGTGTCTATTTCCGCTGTGTTAATTGTCAAAAACGAAGCGCACCACTTACGTGAGTGCCTGGAAACCCTGACCTGGGCCGACGAAATCGTGGTGCTCGATGCGGGTAGCCAGGATGAGACGTGCGCGATTGCGCGAGAGTTCACTCAGAATGTGAGCGTCAACGCCGACTGGCAAGGCTTTGGTATTCAGCGCCAGCGGGCAGAAGCCCTGGCAACGGGTGAGTGGATTTTGATGGTCGATGCCGATGAGCGCGTGACGCCTGAGCTGCGCGCCAGCATTCAGGCCGCCATTCAGCAGCCGCCCGCTGCCTACAGCGTGAGCCGCCTGTCGTGGTGCTTTGGCCGTTTCATTCGCCACTCTGGCTGGTACCCAGACCGCGTGTTGCGCCTCTACCCGAAACGCCAGGCGGGCTATAACGCTGCGCTGGTGCATGAAAAGCTGGTGGTAGAAGCCGGGCTGATGGAAAAGCCGTTATCCGGCGACCTGCTTCACTACACCTACCGCGACCTGCACCACTATCTTGAAAAATCGGCACATTACGCCCAGGCCTGGGCAGAGCAGCGCGCCGCCCAGGGTAAAACGGCCACGCTGTGGCAGGGCATTAGCCACGGCCTAGCCTGCTTTCTCAAAATGTATGTGCTCAAAGCGGGCTTTAAAGATGGCAAACAGGGGCTGTTGTTAGCCCTGCTGTCCTCTCACTCAACCTTCGCTAAGTACGCCGATCTCTGGGTTCGTACGCAGCCCTCCGAGAAGCAGCGCTGAGATTTGTTCGGCTGCTGCGTTGAGATCGATAGCGGTCATGTCCTGTTGGTCGGCGCCTGAAGGCGGGCTAAACGCTAAGCGCTTTTCCGCCCGGTTGCAGGTTTGCCAGCGCAACGGCGTGGCGGAGCGTTTAGCCGGATAAAAACCCGCCGTGGCGATGTCCAGGCAGCCTGCGATATGCAGCGGGCCGGTTGAACCGGCAATCAGCATGTCCGCTCCGCCAAGCTGTCGGGCAAAGGCATCGACACCTGCGGTGTTGGGGAAGTGGTCTGCTGCAACGCCCTGTTTGGCAAGCTGCTCCCTCAAATCTTGTGCCTGAGGCTGCTCACTGGGGCCAGCGCTAATCAGCCAGCGTAGTGGCAGGTGCTGGCACTGCTGGTGCACTTGAGTGATCAGTGTGGCGTACTGCGCCACCGATAGATTCACAGCCGAGCCGCCGCTGCCAGGATGAACCACCACCACGTGCTCTGAAGCATCGTTGACCAACGTTTGTCGCTGTTTATAACGCTGCGCGTCATCCATCGGCCAGAAGGGGGGCGAGGGCAGGGTGGAAAGCGTTAGCGAAAGGCGAGCCAGCAGTTCACAGGCCAAATCGACGTTGTACTGGTACTCCGGCTTTGCTGATTGCGAGCGGCGCTGGCGTACCCGTACGTTATAGAACACCTGCGCCCACTTGGTCGCCGGGGCAACGCGCAGCGGAATGCCTGCTTTCATGCCTAGCCAACCAATGCGCGGCGTCGAGAACAGCGTTAGCAGTGCATCGAATTTCGATTGTTTCACGTGAAACAATAGCGCCTGCTGCGCCGCTTTATCGGCTTGGCTGCCGGGGTCGATAATGACCTCATCTACCCATGGGCACGCCTTAGCTAACGGGGCCGTATAAGCGGGGACCAGCACCGTAACGTGGGGAGCAGGCGATGCCTGTTTCAAACACGCCAAGGCTGGCCACGCCAACATAAAATCGCCGATTTTGTCGTTACGCACGACAAGCAGTCTCTGCGCCATGATTTAGGCCCCGTTAATAGCAGCCTGTATACTACAAGAGATTGTAAGGATTGTTTAACAGTGGGCGGCTAGGTAGGGCAAGCGATGGCAAATAAGGTACTGCAACTGTGTCTTTCCGATGGTAAGGGCGGAATGGAGCTATACGTAGACCGGGTGATAGAAGATCTGCTGGCGGAAGGTTGGGACGTCATCGGCATCTGCCTGAAAGACACCAAGGTAGAAACTTACATGCAGCGCAACGGAGTGCCGTATAAGGCCTTTGCGAGCAACGGGCAGGCGCTGGTCAACCTGCTGTCGATACGTCGCTGGTTGAAGGAGGAAAACATCTCCGTCATTCACTGCCATAAATCGAGTGATCTACGCCTCACCACCCTGTTAAAAGCGCTGCTACCGAAGCTAAGAATAATTTATACAGATCACGTGGGCGGGCAGCGCCCTAAAAAAAGCGCCTATCACCGTGTTGCCTATGGCAGCGTTGATCGTGTGCTGTCTATTAGCCAAGCAACGTATCAGCGCAATATCCGCAATTTACCGCTTCCTCAGGAGCGAGTGATTTGCTTGCCCCACGGAGTCGATATCGATAAGTACCAGCCCAATCGTGACCCTGCCGCCATTATGGCTAAGCGTGAAGCGCTGGGTGTGCCGGCAGACGCGGTGCTTATCGGGCTGCCGGGCCGGGTGACGCCTGGCAAAGGCCAGGACGTCTGGGTAAACGCCCTGCTAACGCTTGACCCCACGCTTAACTTTTATGCGCTCTCTATCGGTGGCACTGACTATGCGTCAGGTGGCGTGGAAGCGTTCTATGCCGAGCTGCAGCGCACCATCGCGGGCACGCCGCTGGCGGATAAAATCACCTTTCTAGGGCATCGCAGTGACCTGACGGATATTTTGCCCGTACTGGATGTGGTGTGCATTCCGTCAGAAAACGAAGCGTTCGGCCTGACCATCATCGAATCCATGGCCTGTGGGATGCCGATCATTGGCTCGAATACCGGGTCGTTGCCGGAGCTAGTGGATTCTGATTCCGGCGTGTTGGTAGGCCCGTTTGACGTGCCCGCCTGGCGCGATGCCATGGACACGCTAATTCGCGATGCGGCCACACGTCAAGCGATGGGGCGTGCCGCGCGTCGGCGCGTGGAGGAGCACTTCAGTAACAAGCAGCACGTGAAGCGCTTAATGGAGATTTACACGGCGTCTGCATAGCCTGCGTAAAGCGGTGCCATCAGATTTTTCACTTGGCTAGGGGCAAACTTCACCACCGAGCGCTCCAACCGCTGCAGGTTACTTGCCTGCCACTTGCCTGGTGGGCGCAGACGGCAGCGGTCGAGATCGATCAGCCAGGGCTTGCCAGCCTCATCCACCAGGATGTTGCGGGCGTTGAGGTCTACATGGTCCAAGCCTGCTTGATGAAAGCGTTTAATCATCGCGCCGATGCGCTTTAGCAGCGCCTCATCAGCCTCGCCATCGGTGAGTAATGAGGCCAACGCCCGAGCACCGGGGATGCGCACGGTCAGCAGCGCCGCCTCATAGGTCAGCCCAAACCGTGTGACGCAACAGGCCACCGGGCGGGGCACGGGTAGGCCTTGCTCATACAGCGCGGCGGTCAGGCGCACTTCGCGAAACGCTCGGGTGCGTTCTGCCCCCAGCCAGACATAACGCTGCTGGCTGAGTTTGGCGATCAGACCGCCGCGCTGGTAGGGCCGCAGCACCCACTGTTCGTCGTCGCGTGCTTGCAGGAACAAACTGCTACCACGGCCCGGCGCTTCGCCGACCACCAAGTGACGCGCTCGCCAATACGCCGCTTCAAACAGCGCCGTGCTCAAGGGGTGAGTAGGGGAGGACAGTTGGTGTGATGCGCAGGCGTCACTTAAACTGTCAGCATCATGTAGAATCAGCCCATTTTTCTGCTGGAGTGCCGCTAAGCGCATGAAGCCCTCTCTGCCTGCTCAACCAAACCATATTGCCATTTTGCGCCTCTCCGCCTTGGGAGACGTATGCAATCTCGTGCCCACGGTGCGAGCGCTGCAGCGTCAGTGGCCGAGCGCGCGCATTACCTGGATTATCGGCAAGGGGGAGCACAGTTTACTGGCGGGGCTTTCTGGGGTCGAGTTTGTAGTGTACGAAAAATCGACGGGGCTCTCCGGCATGCGCGCTATCTGGCGTGAGCTGGCGGATACCCGCTTTGATGTGCTGCTGCATATGCAGCAGGCCATTCGCGCCAGTGTGCTCTCGCTGGGGCTTAAAGCCAATGTGCGCGTCGGCTATGACAAAGCTCGCGCCAAGGACGCCCAGCACTGGTTTACCCAACACCAGCTAGCGCCCCATGCCAACGCCCACGTGCTGGAGTCATTCATGGACTTCGCCCGTTTACTGGGCGTCGAAGACGACCGCCTAGAGTGGAATCTCGCGGTGCCCGCAGTGGCCTATGAGGAAGCCCGCGCTATTAGTGGCGATGCCCCTTATTTAGTGATTAACCCCTGTAGCAACGCGCGTTTGCGCAACTTCCGCAACTGGTCGGTGGAAGGCTACGCCAGCGTGATTGAACACGCGTGGGTGCAGCACGGTCTGAAGAGCGTACTCACCGGTGGCGGCAGCCCGCTTGAGCGGGAAATGGGTGACCATATCGAAGCGCTCTGCCAGTCAGGAAGTGTGATCAATGCCATTGGCGGCACCTCGTTGAAGGGCGTATTGGCGCTGATCGACAACGCCCGCGCGGTGATTGCGCCGGATACTGGCCCGGCTCATATGGGCAACGCCATGGGCACGCCAACGCTCGGCCTTTATGCCACCACCAATCCCCAGCGGGCCGCGCCCTACTTGTGGCGCGACTTTGCCGTCAATGCCTACCCCGATGCGGTACGCACCTACCTGCATAAATCGGTGGACGAGGTGAGCTGGGGGCAGCGAGTACGCCATGCCGATGCCATGGACTTGATCAAGGCTGACGATGTGATTGCTAAGCTAGACGCGCTGCTGGCGCATACCGCAGCGCAGACCACAACAGGACCCTCGGATGAAAGTTGATTTAACCGCCCTGGAACATGCCCGCGTACTGGTGGTAGGCGACGTCATGCTCGACCGCTACTGGCACGGCGGCACCTCGCGGATCTCCCCAGAAGCGCCGGTGCCCGTGGTACGCGTGGAAGATGCCGACGACCGCCCCGGTGGCGCAGCCAACGTAGCGCTCAACGTGGCGTCCCTAGGCGGCCATGCGGCGCTGGCGGGGGTCGTGGGCGAGGATGAGAATGCCGAGCTGCTCACCAAGCGCCTGGCTGCATCCAATGTAAGCACTTACTTTCAGCGCAGCCCCGACATACCAACGATTACCAAGCTGCGCGTGATGAGCCGTAATCAGCAGTTGCTGCGCTTGGACTTTGAGCAGCGCCTCGACAGTGTGGATACCAGCGGCCTGCTGACACAGGTTGAGCAAGCCCTGCCTGAGTGCGACGTGGTGATTTTATCGGACTACGGCAAGGGCACGCTCAACCAAGTGGAGCGGTTGATCGAGATGGCTCGCCATCACGGCAAGCGAGTGCTGATCGACCCCAAAGGCCAAGACTTCACCAAGTACCTGGGGGCCAGCCTGATTACCCCCAACTTAACCGAGTTTGAAGCCGTGGCAGGCCCATGCGCCACCGACACCATACTGGCCGAGCGAGGCGAAGCGCTGCGTGCTGAGCTGGAACTCGAAGCGCTGTTGATTACCCGCAGCGAAAAGGGCATGACGCTAATTCGTGAAGGCCACGCACCGCTGCATCTGCCCACCCGTGCCCAGGAAGTGTTCGATGTGACCGGCGCAGGTGACACCGTGATTGGCCTGATGGGGTTAGCGCTAGCCGCTGGCCACTCGCTGCCGGAAGCAATGATGCTAGCGAACCTCGGTGCGGGCCTGGTGGTGGCCAAGCCGGGTACCGCCACGCTCTCCATTGCCGAGCTCTACACCGCGCTGCACGGCGATAAGCTGGCCGAATTTGGCGTGATTACGCAGGCAGCATTGGTGGAGGCCGTGCGCGCCGCGCAGCGTCGCGGCGAGCGTGTGGTGATGACCAATGGCTGCTTCGATATTCTGCATGCGGGCCATGTGGGGTATTTAGAGCAGGCCAAGCGCCTGGGCGACCGCCTGATTGTGGCGGTGAACGACGACGCCTCCATTGGCCGCTTAAAAGGGCCAAAGCGCCCCATAAACCCGCTGAACCGGCGGATGCAAGTACTGGCCGGGCTCGGTGCGGTGGATTGGGTGGTGCCGTTTAGTGATGACACGCCCGCCGCCCTGATTGAGCAAGTACTGCCGGATATCCTGGTTAAAGGCGGCGACTACCGCCCCGAGGATATCGCTGGCGGCAGCGCCGTGATTGCCAACGGTGGCAAGGTGAAAGTGCTGGGCTTTGAAGACGGTGTGTCCACCTCGGCGATGATCAGCTCGATTCTGGATCGCGAAAGTTAATGGCGCTATCCCGTTGGCCGCGATTGGCCTATTCGGCGGTGCTGTATGGGCTAGCGCCGCTGATTGGCTGGCGCATCTGGCGTGAGCAAGTACCCACTTACTCGCGGCTCCAGCGGCTGGGGGTGCGCCTTGAACCATTGCCTCCCGCGCCGCGTCTTTGGCTTCACTGTGCCTCGGTAGGTGAGGTACGCGCAGCCCGCCCGCTGATCGAAGGGCTGCTGGCGCGGTTTCCTCACCATAGCCTGCTGCTGACCACCATGACCGCCACCGGTGCCCAGCAGGCGCTGGCGCTGATCGCAGAGCAGAGCGCTACTGATCAGCGTCGTCTTACCCACCGTTTTCTTCCGCTGGATTTCCCCGGCGCGGCCAAGCGCTTTGTGGCCCGCGTGCAGCCTGAGCTTGCCATCCTGTTTGAAACCGAGCTGTGGCCCAATCTGCTTCACGCCTGCCACCGGCAGGCGGTGCCTGTTGCAGTGGTCAACGGCCGACTATCGCCCCGCGCGTTTGCCCGCTATCAGCGTCTTCGCCCGCTGATGCACAGCGCCTTAGCCAACGTGACATGGCTTGCCGCCAAATCGTCAGAGGACGCCGCGCGCTTTCAAGCGCTGGGGTGTGCGGCCGACGCCACCACCGTGGTGGGGTCGCTGAAGTTTGAACAAGCACTGCCTGAAAAGGCGCTGGCAGAAAGTGAGCGCTTACTTCAGGCGTGGGGAGAGCGGCCCGTCTGGGTCGCGGGCTCGACCCGCGATGGGGAAGAAGCGCTGCTGCTCACGGCCCACCGGCAGTTGCTCAAACGCTTTCCAGACGCACTGCTGGTGCTGGTGCCTCGCCACCCTCAGCGCTTTGACGAGGTGGCGGCACTGTGCGAGCGCGAGGGCTGGGAGATTAGCCGCCGTAGCGAGCAGCAACCCGTTACACCCGCCACCCAGATTTACCTGGGCGATACATTGGGCGAACTGGCGGCGCTGTACGGCGCGGGGAGCGTGGCTTACGTAGGCGGAAGCTTGGTGCCGCTGGGCGGGCACAACGTATTGGAACCTGCCGCACTGGGTAAGCCCGTGCTGTGTGGGCCGTCGCTGGAGAACTTCAGTGATGTTGCCGAGCCACTGCTGGCGGCCAAGGCGCTGACCGTGGTGGATACCCCAGAAGCGTTGGCAAGCACCCTGGCAGAGTATATCGCCTACCCTCAACGTGCTCGGCAGGCGGGTGAGGCAGGGCAGGTGGTGATCGAAGCCCATCGCGGGGCGCTGTCGCGCACCCTGGATGGGCTGGGTCGCTATTTATAGCGCCGTCCGCTCTACCCCTTCTGCTTTGCCGAGCAGCAGTACGTCGGCTCCGCGTGCGGCGAACAGGCCGTTGGTAACAACGCCGACGATGCTGTTAATGCGCGCTTCCATGGCGACCGGATCATCGATCATAAAGTTAAAGCAGTCGATGATATGGTTACCGTTATCGGTCACCACGCCCTGACGATAGACGGGCTCGGCGCCTAGCTTGACCAGCTCCCGCGCCACGTAGGAGCGCGCCATGGGAATCACCTCCACCGGCAGCGGAAAGTGGCCCAGCTGTGGCACGTATTTGGAACCATCGGCGATACAGATGAAGCGCTTGGCGCAGGCGGCGACGATCTTTTCTCGAGTCAGCGCTGCACCGCCGCCTTTGATCATATGTAGGTGAGCATTCACTTCGTCTGCACCATCGATGTAGAAAGGCACGTCACCCACATGGTTCAGTTCAAATACCTCGATGCCCAGGCCTTTGAGTCGTTCGGCGCTGGCTTCCGAGCTGGCCACGGCGCCCTTGAATCGGTCACGCAGAGGGCCTAAGCGGTCGATAAACAGGTTGGCTGTCGAACCGGTGCCGATACCTAGTACCGTCTCTTTTTCCAGGTGCGGCTCAATTTCGCGAATAGCGGCATCCGCCACAGCGGCTTTTAGTTCATCTTGTGTCATGATGGTTCCAGTATCAGGGAGGCAGTCGCCCTTAGTATAACGGCCTAAGCGGCGAGTGCCGACGGAAACGCCGCTAGACGTTGCCAGTCGTAATCTGCTACCAATAAAGGTTTTGTTCGCACCCGCCAGGGCCACGTCATTTTTCTGGGATGTCAGCATGCTCGAAGCAACCGTCAAAAAGATCCTCCAAGCCCGCGTTTATGAAGCCGCTTGTGAGACGCCCATTTCGCCCGCTCCCTTTTTGTCGCGTCGTTTCAACAACCAGATTTTGATTAAGCGGGAAGATTTGCAGCCGGTCTTTTCGTTCAAAATTCGCGGGGCCTACAACAAAATGGCCCAGTTGACCGATGAGCAGAAAGCCAAGGGCGTGATCGCCGCTTCCGCGGGCAACCACGCACAAGGGTTGGCCATGGCAGCCAAGCTGATGGGAGTGAAAGCGGTGATCGTCATGCCACGCATCACGCCAGACATCAAAGTACAGGCGGTGCGTGCCCGTGGGGCGAAAGTCGTGCTGAAAGGCGATGCCTTTGCCGCCGCTGCCGAACACGCCCAAGAGCTGATCAAAGAGCATGGCTACACTTATATTCCCCCGTTCGACGATATCGACGTGGTGGCCGGGCAAGGCACCATTGGCGTCGAGATTCTGCGTCAGCACAGCGGCCGTTTGGATGCGATCTTCATCCCCGTGGGCGGCGGCGGGCTGATTGCCGGGGTGGCTGCCTACGTGAAGTACCTGCGTCCGGATATCAAAATCATCGGTGTGGAAGCGGAGGATAGCGCCTGCTTGAAAGCTGCGCTGGACGCCGGTGAGCGCGTGGTGCTGGACCAGGTGGGCGTCTTTGCCGAAGGTGTGGCGGTCGCGCAAATTGGCGAGGTGCCGTTCTCGCTGGTGCGTGATTTGATCGACGATGTGATCACCGTCAATACCGATGAAATGTGCGCCGCGGTGAAAGATATCTTCGAGGATACCCGCGCCGTCGCTGAAACCTCCGGCGCGCTGTCGTTAGCGGGCCTAAAGAAGTACGTGCAGCAAACCGGTGCAGAAGGCGAGACGCTGCTGTGCATTAACTCGGGCGCCAACACCAACTTCGACCGTTTGCAGCATATTGCCGAACGCACCGAGCTGGGCGAGCAGCGCGAAGCCATTCTGGCCGTCACCATCGCCGAAAAACCCGGCAGCTTTAAGAAGTTCTGCCGCACGCTGGGCAAACGCATGGTGACCGAATTTAGCTACCGCTATGCCGACGATAGCGAAGCGCACATTTTCGTTGGCGTACAGGTCAAGCCGGGTGGTGAAGATCGCCAAGCGGTGATCGATAAACTGCGCGAGGGCGGTTATCACGTCGAAGATTTGACCGATAACGAGTTAGCCAAGCTGCATATTCGACATTTAAGCGGCGGCCGCCCCAGCGAGCGTTTCGAAGAAGAGCTGTATCGTTTCGAGTTTCCAGAGCGTCCCGGGGCCTTGATGAATTTCTTAACCCAATTGCCACACGACTGGAATATTTCGCTGTTTCACTATCGCAATCATGGGGCCGCTTATGGGCGTGTACTCGTGGGAATGCAAGTGCCGAGCGAAGACCGGGTTCACGTGACCGAGTACTTAGATGCCATCGGTTACCGCTACTGGCAAGAGAGCGACAACCCCGCCTACCGACTCTTCATGGCGTAACGTAATGTAAGTGCCCGCTAACGGCGCAAGCTAGAGCTGCTAGGCAGTTGAGGGAGTCTGAAACGTTTAATTGCGGGGCTAAAATAGTGCTTTTAGCAGTTGTCATCGAGCCCCTTATGGCCCTATAGTCGTGATCGAAATTAATGAGGTGTGTCATCTTCCCAAAATGAAAAGCTTGGTGACGCACTAAGGGCATTTGGCAACTGCGAAAGACGTTGGAGAAGAGGCATGCGGCGTAGAAAGCCTGATATGGTGATGGCATTGACAGTGGTGTTTTTGCTCGGTGTATTAGCCACTGGATATGCACAGGCGCTGTCGGGGAGTTAACCAACGGTTAATGATAGCGCGCTCAGCACTCATGCTGCACCTACTGGGTGACTAGATAACAAAACGGGCTGATCCTTGTGATCAGCCCGTTTTGTTTGGGCGCGCCACGCCGATATCGCTGGCGACCGCAGTGAGCGGAATATCCCAAGGTTCCACGGGCAGTGCTTCTACCTGCTGGCAGGCGTGGGCCACGCCAATCAGCGCAGGCGCAGGCCCCGGACGACGCATAAACGCCAAACTGCGGTCATAGAATCCGCCGCCCATACCCATCCGGTTGGCCTGCTGATCGAACCCCACCAGCGGCACGATGAGCGTATCCAGGGCCCAGGCGGGCAGCCGATGGCGGCGCTGGGCAGCAAATCGGGGGCATGGCTCAGCAATGCCGAAACGATTGTTGATCATCGGGGTGTTGGCATCATACGCCACGAACCAGAGGCGGTTGCCGCTAAACGGGCGAAGTACGGGCAGGTAGATGGCCACACGGCGTTGGCGTAGCCAAGGAATCAGTGGCGTAGGATCGATCTCGCCATTGACCGGCAGGTAGAGGCTGATGCGCTTGGCGCGACGAATTTCAGGAAGCTGTTTCAAGCGCTGACACAGAGTCAAGGCGGCTTGCCGTTGCTGCTGGGCGGAGAGCGCACGGCGGCGGCGTTTCAAATCGCGCCGAAGGGCCTGCTTGTCGCTAGGTGAGGTAGAGGTCATCTCGCGAAAGGTCATCACAAAGTGTTCCCCAGAATGCCGCTGTCGTTCTGGCCCTGAACCTACTGGTTCAGGTGGGTGGCCGCAGCCAAACCGTCAGGCTTTCCGACGCACGGACATGCACACGGGTCTGGCTAGCATTTGGCCCCCTGGGTACTGCGCATAGGCTCGAGGGACTATAACGACTGGCGTACATCCCAGAGAACATCGCTATCCTAACAGAGCCGCTGCCAATGCCAAAGTCTCGGTTGCAGTGGGCGAGCCGCTCAAGGCTCTTTGCGCGGCCGGGCACCGGCCAATGCACGTTCGAGCCGGTCGTTCAAACGGCTAAGGTTGGCTTCACCCGCACGGTGCTCATCCAGCGCTTCCAGCAGTTCATGGGTAATATTGAGCGCGGCCATGATTGCGATGCGCTCGCTGCCCAGGACGCTGCTTTGGGCATGAATGCCGTGCATGGCGCGGTCCAAATAGCGAGCAGCGCGTTCGAGCTGGGCTTCTTCGCCGGTGTCGCAGGCAATCATATAGCTGCGACCCAGTAGGGTAATCTCTTTCGTTGGCCGCTTTGCGTGACTCATCAAAGGCTCCAGCACGGGCCAGCAAGGGGCCCGATGCGTTAACATCACTACATAGGAAGGATAGACGGCGTTCACTATAAGAGAGCCGCTCATGCGGGGTCAACGCGCAGGCACCCCGCCCTATCCCTGTGGTCATACCTTCATCTTTGGTAAAGCGAGCAAGAATCATGTCATTGATTGACGAGCGCCAGGATTTTTCTGACGTAGCGGATGTATTTTTACTCCACGGCAGCATGCAGTCCCCAGCCTTTCTGGATGGACGACTGTGCGGCTTGTTGGCGCTGCGCGATGTCACCGCCGACGCATGGCTGGAAGAAGTGTGCCTCAGTCTAGGGGTCGAGCAACCCCGTGACCCGGCCAGCGCCGAGCGCCTGTTGGGCTGGCGGCGCCAGACGTTGGAAGCATTGAGCGCGAGCGATATGAACTACGCGCCGCTGCTGCCCGACGAGCTGTTCTCTCTTGCCGAGCAGGCGCAGGGGCTGAAAGAGTGGACATTGGGTTTCATGGAAGTGATCGAGGACGTCGCCGACGACACCCTGCGGGAGCGCTGGTCGCAAACCCTAAAAGAAGCGATCGATGACCTGGAAGGCCTCGGTCAGATCGAGACCGACATCGACGATAGCCCCGAGAACGAGAACGATCTGTTTGCCTTGACCGAACACGCTCGGATGGCGGCCATGCTGCTCTATACCGAACAGCATCCGGGGCAGCCCCAGGTAGAGCAAACCGACGCCCCCGTTCATTGAGCCACCACGCCTAAAGGAGCCGTTATGCCCACGCAACTGCCTCGCCCCGCTGCCATTCAGCCTGAGGAGTACCGCCAGCGTCGAGAGAGGCTCATGGCCAAGCTGCCGAGCCATGCTGCGCTGCTGGTGCCTGGGGCGTCTTTGGTGACCCGCTCCCACGACAGCGAGTACCCCTTCCGCCAGCAGAGCGATTTTTACTACTTGACCGGCCTTCAGGAGCCGGAGGCGCTACTGCTGCTGTTGCCGGGCCGTGCCGAAGGGCAAAGCGTGGTGTTCTGCCAAGACCGCGACCCCACCCTGGAAGCCTGGACCGGCCGCCGTTTAGGGGCGCAGGGCGTTGTCAGCCAGCATGGCCTCGACCAAGCGTTCGAAAATGCCGAGCGTGACGCTCTGCTGCCCACGCTGCTCGATGGCCGTGAGCTGCTTTATGTGCCGCTGGATAATCCCGACGCGCTGAGCATTGCCGAAGACGCGTTGGCCTACTCGCAGGCGGGCATGCGCCGTGGCAAGCCCGCGCTAAAAGGCTGGTTGGATAGTCGCCCGCTGATTCACGAGATGCGCTTGATCAAAAGCCCCGCCGAAATTGCACTGCTGCGCCATGCGGCGGCGATTTCCGCTCAGGCCCACGTGCGCGCCATGCGCACCTGCCAAGCTGGGCTGAGCGAATATCAGCTCCAGGCCGAGCTGGAGCACACCTTTGTTTGGCACGGCGCTAGCGGGCCTGCTTACAGCACGATCGTCGGCGGCGGGGCCAATGCCTGTGTGCTGCACTATATTGAAAACAGCGATGTGCTGGAGGAAGACACGCTGGTACTGATCGATGCTGGGGCAGAGTTCGATATCTACGCAGGTGACATCACGCGCACCTTTCCGGTCAGCGGTCGCTTCAATGACGCTCAGCGGGCGCTCTACCAAGTGGTGCTCGATGCTCAAGTGCGCGCGGTGAATGCCATCGCCCCCGGCGCGACGTTAGCGGAGATCCATCAAGGAGTCGTGGCGGATCTCACCGCTGGCCTCATCGAGCTAGGCCTGCTGTCGGGCGACGTGCAAGCGCGTATCGATGACGAGAGCTATCGGCGCTTCTATCTTCACTCTACCTCGCACTGGCTAGGGCTGGATGTTCACGACGTGGGCACCTATCGCCTCGACGAGGCCACTCCACGGCCGCTGGAACCCGGCATGGTGCTGACCGTCGAGCCCGGCCTTTACATTCCCAGCGACGACGATATTCCCGACGCTTATCGCGGTATCGGTATTCGTATCGAGGATAACGTGGTGGTCACCGACCAGGGCCATGACATCTTGACCGCGGACGTACCGAAACAGGTGGCCGATATTGAGCAGTTAATGGCGAATAAATAACCAGCTGCATCACGCGGCTAATTGATTATGTAAGCTACGTTACGAAATTACGAATCGCAGTGATCGTGCGATATGAACGAGGAGAGGCCAATGCATGGGGCTGAGCAGGGACCACGTCCACAAGCGCCGTCGCCCACCCATGACATCGTGATCGTGGGCGGAGGGCTGGTGGGGGCCAGTTTGGGCTGTGCATTGGCACCGCTCATCAAGCGCCACGGTTGGCGGGTCGCCATCATCGAAGCCAATGCGCTACCGCAGAGCACTGAGGACACGACGTGGCAGCCGAGCTTCGATGCCCGGGCAAGCGCCATTGCCGAAGGCTCGGCGCAGCGCTTTCGCCAGCTAGGCGTGTGGGAAGCGATGCAGGTCGAGGCCACACCGATTAATCGTATTCATATTAGCGAGCGGGGCCGTTTGGGCGCGACGCGCCTTAATGCACAAGAGCTAGGCGTCGCTGCCTTGGGGCACGTGATTCCCAACGCCTGGATGGGGCGCGTGCTGCATCAAAAGCTGCAGCAACTGCCTATCGAGTGGTACTGCCCGGCCACGGTGGCACGGCTAACGCCCACGGCCAGCGGCCACCATTTGCGGCTTTCCGATGGAAGCGAGCTAACGGCGGCGTTGACCATTTTGGCCGATGGCGGCCGCTCGGGGCTGAAGGAGCAGCTCGGAATCGCCAGCCGCCGTCACTCCTATGAGCAAACGGCGGTCATTGCCCATGTGGGCATTAGCCAGCCCCATCAAGGGGTTGCTTACGAGCGCTTTACCTCTGAGGGGCCCATCGCGCTGCTGCCACTGCCGGGGCAGGCCATGGAGCTGGTCTGGACCCACGCCAGCGGCAGTGAAGGCACTCGAATGGCGCTGCCGGATGCAGCGTTCTTGCGCCAGCTTCAGCAGGCGTTCGGTGACCGCGTCGGGCGCTTTACCCGCGTTGGCCAGCGGTTTAGCTATCCGCTGTCGCTAGTGACGGCAGAAGAGCCCGTTCGCCCCGGCTTAGCCGTGTTGGGCAATGCGGCCCATGCGCTGCACCCGGTGGCTGGCCAGGGCTTCAATTTAGCGCTGCGCTCGGTGATGGATTTAGTGGAAGCGCTCTCCCAAGGGGCTCAGCAGCAGCGCTCCTTGGGAGATATGAACACGTTGCAGGCGTTTGAGCGCCGCCGCGCCCAAGACCGCGCCAACGTGATCCGTTTTAGTGACGGCTTAGTGCGGCTGTTTGGTTACTCGTGGCCGCTGCTGCCCCACGCCCGTGGCGCTGGGTTGATCGGCCTTAATTTGATTGGCCCGCTGCGCCGTGGCTTGGCACGCCGCGCGATGGGCCTGGAGCGCTGACGCTCTCATCCAGCGCCCTCAATGACCCAAGCCAAGGAGTGTTATGACAACGCAATCACAAGCAGCTAAGCCGCCCGTCACGCGTTTCGATGCGGTAATTGTTGGCGCGGGTATGGTGGGCACTGCGCTGGCGGGGCTATTGGCAGAAGCGGGAATGCAGGTGGCGCTGGTGGAAGCCAAAGCATCGACGTTGCACCTGGATGACGTCGCTGGCGAGATTCCCGCCCCCCGCGTCAGCGCGCTGACCCCGGTGTCCCAGCGACTGCTCACCCATTTGGGTGCCTGGCCCGCTATGCAGACGGCACGCGTCACGCCGTACCGTTACATGGAGGTATGGGATGCCGAAGGCAGTGGTCATATTCGCTTCTCGGCAGACGAAGCGGGGACCGCCGTGTTGGGTCATATCGTCGAGAATGACGTGACGCTGGCCGCGTTGAACGAGCATGTCGCCAAGCAGCCGACCCTAACGCGCTTGAATGGCGTGCGGGTAGAGGCGCTGCAAACCACGGCGCGTGGCCGCTGGCTGGTGCTCGACGATGGCCGACAGCTGCAAACGCCGCTGCTTGTCGCGGCCGATGGTGCGCGCTCTGCCTTGCGCGCGCTAGCGGGCATCTCGGTAGCGGAGGAGTCCATGGCGCAAGAGGCCGTCGTCACCACGGTGCGCTGCGCACAGCCCCATGGGGCCACCGCACGGCAAGCCTTTATCGCGGGTCGTCCACTGGCGTTCTTACCCCTCACCGTCGACGGGGATGATCGCTACTGCTCCATTGTCTGGTCCACCACGCCTGAGCATGCCCAAGCGCTGACGGCGTGCTCGGCAGAGGCGCTGGGGCAGGCGCTGGGCGAGGCGTTTGATCATCGTCTGGGTGATGTCATGCCCGTGGATAGCGCCTATCGGTTTCCGCTGGTACAGCGCCACGCCCAGCATTATGTGCAGCCCAACTTCGCGTTAGTCGGCGATGCCGCCCACAGCCTGCATCCGCTGGCCGGGCAGGGCGTCAATTTAGGATTGATGGACGCGGCAGTGTTAGCGGAAGAAGTGGTCTTGGCTTGGCGGCGCGGCGCGCCGTGGGGCAGTGTGGCCACGCTGCGCCGCTACGAGCGTCGTCGGCGCTTCGATAACAGCGCCATGCTAGGCTTGATGAAGGGGTTCAAGGGGCTGTTTGGCAGCCAGCATCCGGTGTTTACGCTGGCGCGCAACGTGGGTATGAACGGTATGAACCAGCTCGTGCCGCTTAAACGCTTGGTAATGCGGCAGGCGACCGGAGAGCGAGGCCGCCTGCCGCTATCGTGCCGCTAGCTAGCCGCGACGACGATCCACTACGTTCAGCGCTTTCAGCAGGTTCAGCGCTTCGCTGAGCTGGTAATCCTCGCGCAGCCGCTGAGACATGGCGGCGCGCTCGGGTGGCATATCGCTTTGGCTGCCTAGATGGCCGTCTAAATCCGATTCGCGGATTTCGCGACGCCCTTCCGCCACTTCCAGGCGGCCGCGCACCACTTCGACGTCCGGCTCGATGCCTTGCGCCTGGATCGAGCGGCCATTCGGGGTGTAGTAAAGGGCGGTCGTCAGCTTCAAGCCTTCGCCATTGCCTAGCGGCATGATTTGTTGCACCGAGCCCTTACCGAAGCTCTCGGTCCCCATGATGACGCCCCGGCGCTGATCTTGCAGCGCGCCCGCGACGATTTCCGCCGCCGACGCGCTGCCACTGTTGATGAGGACCACGAGCGGGATGTCGCCCGCTGGTGTATCCGGAGACGCCGAAAACGACATTTCGGTATCCGAGAGTCGCCCTTCGGTATACACGATCAGCCCATCATCGAGGAATAGATCGGCGACGCCCACCGCTGCCTGGAGGACGCCACCGGGGTTATTGCGCAGATCCAGAATCAAACCTTCCAAGGGCCGCTCTCGGGCCATACGCTCGATGGCACGGCGAGCCTGTTCGGGCGTGCGGGACTGAAATTGGCTAATGCGCAAATAGCCGTAGCCGGGCTCCAGCACCTCTTGCTTGACGCTCTCACTGCGGATCACTTCACGGGTGAGGGTGAACTCCCGCGGTGACTCTTCGCCGGAGCGCAGGATCGTCAAACGCAGTGGCGTGCCGGGTTCGCCGCGCATCAAGTTGACGGCTTCCTGCAGTGAGAGGCTATCGGTGGGGGTGCCATCGATGGCCACGATGATGTCCTGAGACAGCAGGCCTGCCCGGGAGGCGGGCGTGTCATCGATGGGCGTGACGACCATCAGTTGGCCATTTTGGGTGCCGACTTCGATACCGATGCCGCCAAACTCGCCCTGCGTGGATTCCCGCAGGCTTTGGTACTCCTCTTCATCCAGGTAGGCCGAGTGGGGGTCGAGCTCGCTGAGCATGCCCCGCATGGCGTTGCGCAGCAGCGTGCGGTCGTCGACCTCTTCGACGTAACCGCGTTTGATACGCTCGAATACCTCGGCGAAGGTTTGAATCTCCTCCAACGGCAGGTCATCGGCGACGCTGTTCGCCGGCTGAGCGGCCAAAGGGAGCGGGGCAGCCAGCAGCGCGAGCGGAAGCAGGGTGGCCAAGAAACGCTTGGCAGGGGCCGATACCTCGGTAACAGATAGCGTCATGCGGACTCCGCTAGGCGAAAGGCAGCGCCAGTGGCACTGCGCGGGTTGTGAGGGTCATGATCAAGAGAGTGACTATAAAGAGAGTAGCATCAGCTTATCCCGTCAACGGCGCGCAATCCAACGTTGCGGATTAATGGGTTCCCCGCCTCGCCGCACTTCGAAGTAGAGCGCTGGCCGGGGCTGCCCGCCGCTGTTGCCCACCCGGCCAATAGCGTCGCCACGATTCACCTGCTGTCCGGGGCGGGCGCTGAACTGCTGCAGGTGCGCATAAAGCGTCATGATCTGGTCGCCATGGTCGATGATCAATAAGTTGCCGAACCCTCGCATCCAATCGGCGAAGACCACGCGACCCGAGTGGACCGCCGTGACCGCCGTGCCTTCGCTGGCCTGAATCACGATACCGTTGTAGTGCACCCCATCCCGCCGCTGAAAGCTGGCGGTGATGCTGCCCTGCACGGGCCAGGGCAGATCCCCTTGCGTGCGGGTGATGTGCGTAGTGGGCGTGGGCTCTGCCAGGCGTGCCAATTCGGCTTGAATCGCGCGGAGCTGCTGCTCTGCCTGCTCGCGGCTCTGGTTCAGGTCGGCCAAGCGTTCCGCCTCGCTCCCGTAGCGATCATCGAGCGTATTGACGACGCCCCGGCGCGCTTCGGTGCGCTCGGCGAGTAGAGCGCTTTGGGTCTCCAGCTCGTCCGCCAAGGTATCCAAACGCGTTTGGCGCTCTGCCAGTGCTTGTTCGGTATCGGCAAGTGCCGTGTCCAGCCGCGCAATATCGGCCAGGCGCTGCTGGCGCGCCTGTGTTAGCCGGTTCAAATAGGCCTGCATACGGTCCAGCTCGGCAGGGTCACGTTGGTTGAGCAACAGCTTGAGCTGGGGCGTAGGCCCTAGCCGATAGAGCGCGGCGAGCTGCTGCCCGAGCGCTTGATACTGAGCTTCCCGTTCGCTCTGCAAGCGTTCGCGGTGCTGACGTAATTGGGTGGTCTCGTCATTGAGTTGGCGCCGCTCCGCCTGAAGCTGGTCCAGCCGCTGGTGGGTCTGGGCGAGCTCGGTTTCCACCGCCTTTAGCTCGCGTTGAGCGCTATCGCGGGCTTGGCCGGTCGCGCTGAGCCGCTCGGCCATGGCGTCGATCTCCTGCCCGAGCGCATCGAGCTGCTCACGAGCAGCGCGTTCGTCCGGCTGCGCCAAGGCGGGCTGCTGGCCCAAGGCCAGCAGCAGAGTGGCAAGGGCGAGTGGTCGCCACATGGGCATTACGTGAAGCGCAGCAGCGGCGTGCCGGTCATCGCCTCAGGCTGTGGTTGATTCATCATGGTCAGCAGCGTGGGGGCCAGGTCGCACAGGCGGCCGTCGTCGAGTTCTGCCGCCCGCTCTCCCACGTACACCAGCGGCACCACAAACGTGGTGTGAGCGGTTTGCGGGGCGCCGGTTTCCGGGTGGACCATCTGTTCGGCATTGCCGTGGTCGGCGGTAATCAGGCAGGCTCCACCCGCACGCTCGATTGCTTCCACCACGCGGCCAACGCAAATGTCGACGGTCTCGATCGCTTTCACGGCAGCGTCGAAATCCCCGGTGTGGCCGACCATGTCGCCATTGGCGTAGTTGCACACCATGAGATCGAAACGGCCGCTATCGATGGCCTCCACAAGCTTGTCGGTAATCTCGAACGCGCTCATTTCCGGCTTTTCGTCGTAGGTTTTCACGTCGCGGGGGGAAGGCACCAAGATGCGCTCTTCGCCTTCGTACTCGGCTTCGTTACCGCCGGAGAAGAAGAACGTCACGTGGGGGTACTTCTCTGTTTCGGCAATGCGCAGCTGGGTGAGGCCACGCTTGGCCACCACTTCGCCTAGGGTGTCGGTGAGGTCGGTAGGCGGGAACGCCGCAGGGGCATCGATGTCGGCGGCGTATTGGGTCATCATCACCAACCCATCGCCTGCCAGCGTTGGGCGCACCTGACGCTCGAAGCCGTCGAAGTCTGCCTCGGTGAAGGCGCGAGTGAGTTCGCGGGCGCGGTCGGAGCGGAAGTTCAGGAATAAGGCGGCGTCGCCATCCTGTAACGTCACGGCGTTACCGTTGCCCGGTACGCGCGTGGCGGCGACGAACTCATCGGTTTCGCCGCGTTCGTAGGCATCACGCAGGCCGCTTTCCGCGCTGGTGGCGGTGTACTCCGCGTGGCCGTCGGTGAGCAGGCGGTAGGCTTGCTCGACGCGTTCCCAGCGGTTGTCGCGGTCCATGGCGAAGAAGCGGCCAATGATGGACGCAACAAAGCCGTTATCGGCACCGACCAGTTCTGCTAGACGGGCGTTGGCGCGCTCGATAGACGCCAGCGCGCTTTGCGGCGGCATGTCCCGGCCATCTAGAAAGGCGTGTACATAGATGCGCTGGGCACCGCGTCGCGCCGCCAGCTCGGCCATGGCGATAAAGTGGTCTTCGTGGCTGTGCACGCCGCCGGGTGAGAGCAGGCCGAGCAGATGCACGGCACGGCCATTGGCGACCGCGTCGTCGATGGGCTTGGTGAGCACCTCGTTGGTGTCCAGGTCACCCTCTTCGATGGCTTTGGTGATACGAGTGAAGTCCTGGTAAACGATACGCCCGGCACCCAGGTTCATATGGCCGACTTCGGAGTTGCCCATCTGGCCGTCGGGTAGCCCCACATGACGGCCATCGGTATGCACGAAGGCGTGGGGGCGGTTAGCCCATAGCGCGTCCATCACCGGCGTATTGGCCGCTGCCACGGCGTTGTGAGCACTATCGGGGTTGTGGCCGTAGCCGTCTAGGATGATCAGCGCCACGGGGCGCGGTGCAGATGATGCCATGAAAGAATCCCTCGTTTGTGGGTCAGCCAAGCGACGTGAGGTACTGTTTGAAACGCTGGTGAGGCCAGCTCCGCCAGTTTTCAGACAACACCTGATAATCGGGGTCGCGACAGGCGCGCGCTTGGGGCATCATAACGCAGGCAGCCGTCGGGCGTCATGGCCTGCGCGGTATGCCCTGTGACGTGTATACTTGTCGCGTTTCTGAGGGCGGTGACGCCGCTTTTTTCTGCATAGACCAAGAGATTGTGTTCGCGATGATCGATCAGCTGTTCGAATTCGTAATGAACCACCCCCTTCTCGTAGGGGCATTTTTGCTGGTGCTCATAGCGTGGATCGTTTACGAAACGCGCAGCGCCTCCTCGAATGCGGTGTCCTCTACCCAGGCCACGCAGCTCATCAACCGCGAAGACGCGGTGGTGCTGGACATCCGTGAGAGCAAAGACTTCAAAGCCGGCCACATCGCAGGCGCTCGTAACATTCCCCAAAGCAGCCTGGATAGCCGCATGAACGAGCTGGAGAAAGTGAAGAGCCAGCCGATCATCGTGGTGTGCAAGCATGGCCAAAGTTCTGGCGCTGCCCAGGCAAAGCTTGCCAAAGCCGGGTTTGAGCGGGCAATGAAGCTGCGCGGCGGCATGATGCAGTGGCAGGCGGATGGCCTTCCGGTGGTCAAGAAGTAAACGAGAGCATACGTCGCGGTAACGCCGCACCCCTTTTTAATGGATGAACAATCAGGAGTATCCCATGGCGGAAGATAACAACACCCCGCAGGCAGGCGCCGCAGAAGGCGAAAAGCCTCAGCTGAAATTCTCGTTACAGCGTATTTACGTGAAAGACATTTCTTTCGAAGCGCCGAACTCTCCGTCCGTGTTCAAGCAAGCGTTCAAGCCGAAGGTCAACCTGGACCTCAATACCACCAGCCAGAAAGTGGCCGACGACCAGTATGAAGTCGTGGTGAAAGTGACCGCACAGGTCAACGACAGCGAAACCGGCACTACCTCGTTCTTGGCGGAAGTCGAGCAGGCGGGCCTGTTCCGTATTTCGGGCATCGAAGGCGCACAGCTCGAGCAAACCTTGGGTGCATTCTGCCCCAACCTGCTGTTCCCGTACGCCCGTGAGTGCGTTGATAACCTCGTCAACCGTGGTGGCTTCCCGCCGCTGATGCTGGCGCCGGTCAACTTCGAAGCCATGTACGCCCAGCGCAAGCAGCGCGAAGCGCAGCAGGCCAGCCAAGCGGCTGAGAACACGCACTAACCCATGTCGGACACGCTGACCGCCGCCGACTGGCAGGCCCAACACGGTAAAATGCCCCGTCTGTATGTGCCTGCCGAGTTAGCCGCGGGCACGACGCTGGCGCTCCCTGACGGCCCGGCCAAGCACGTGACCCGCGTACTGCGCATGGGTGAAGGCGCGCCGCTGATCGTATTCGATGGCAGTGGGCATGAGGCGGGCGTGCGGTTAGCCGAGGTGAGCCGCAAGCAGACGACCGTGACCGTGGAAGCGGTATGGGCGGGTAGCGGCGAGTCACCGCTGGCGGTGCATCTTGGGCAAGCGATTTCCAAGGGCGATCGCATGGATTACGCCATTCAAAAAGCCGTCGAACTCGGAGTGGCGGCGATTACCCCGCTCTATACCGAGCGGGGCGATGTGCGTTTGAAAGGCGACCGTGAAGAAAAGAAGCTGGCGCATTGGCAGGCCGTGGCGGCCAGCGCCTGCGAGCAGAGCGGCCGGGCAGTAGTGCCGCCTGTTCACCCTCCGCAGACGTTAGGCGAGTGGCTGGCCGAGCGCCAAGAGCCGCTGCGCTTGATGTTGCATCTAGCGACGGGTAACGGCTTTGCTCAGTCAGAGCGGCCTACGTCCGCCGCGCTGCTGATCGGTCCGGAAGGCGGGCTGAGCGACACGGATATTCAGGCTGCGACGGCCAGCCACTTCACGCCTCTTACCCTGGGGCCGCGAGTGCTGCGCACCGAAACCGCTCCCGTTGTTGCGCTCACGCTCTTGCAGCACCACTTCGGCGATTTGTAAGCGCTCACTATCGAACCGCTGCCGTCTTTGCTGCGGCAGCGGTTTTTTTGTATCCGGCGCTCGCGTCACTCGACGCCGCTTTGCCTTGCTTTGGCAAGGTACCATAATGAAGATCTACTTCCTGTAAGGACGGCACCCATGGTCCGTGAATCACACGCCACCCCTCGATCTGTCAGCGATGCGTCTGCCCAACTGGGCGATGTGGCCTATTTAACCGTGACGGCGGTGAACAGCACCGGGGCGTTTTTGCGTTGGGGGCAGCCCAAAGACGTGCTGCTCCCTTATAGCGAGCAGCGCTTTCGCCCCGACCCCGGCAAGCGGGTGCTGGTGATGCTGTATAGCGACGACCAGGGGCGACCGGTTGCTACCATGCGACTCGACCGTTTCCTAACGGACGACGCCTGGGCGTTAGAGAAAGGCGACGAAGTCGATGTGGTGGTGGCCGACCGCACGGATTTAGGCATGAAAGTGGTGGTCAATCACCGCTACTGGGGGCTGATCTACCAAGACGACATTACTCAGCCGTTGCGCCGCGGGCAGTCGCTAAAAGGCTTTGTGAAACAGCGCCGCGAGGATGGCCGCGTGGATATTTCGCTGCTACCGCCCGGCGCCGCACGTCTGGACGTGGTGGGTGACAAAGTGCTAAAGGCGCTGCGCGAAAGCGGTGGCTATTTACCGCTAGGCGATAAAAGTTCGGCGCACGATATCAAAACGCGACTAGGGGTGAGCAAAAGCGCCTATAAACAGGCGATTGGCCGACTCTATAAACAGCAGTTGATCACCCTGGCGCCGGATGCGATCCGCCTGGTACCCGGTGCGCTCTCCGATACGTCGGATACCTAGCCGCGGTTGGAGCCGTGCCTGCAGTGCGGCATACTGATGACCTATTGATCCTGCATGGACTGTATTTCGATGAGCCAATCAACGTTGCATCTCGGTGTGGTGATGGATCCCATCAGCGACATCGCGTACAAGAAAGACACCACCTTAGCCATGCTCTGGGCCGCCCAAGAGCGCGGCTATACGCTCCACTACATGGAGCAGGACGATCTTTTCTTGCAGGCGGGTAAGGCCTATGCGCGGATGCGTCCTCTCACCGTGCACCGCAACCCTGAACACTGGTACGACCTAGGCGAAGCGACTCAACGCCCGTTGGCCGAGCTGGACGTAGTGCTGATGCGAAAAGACCCGCCGGTGGATGCCGAATTCATCAACGCGGTACACCTGCTGGGCTTTGCCGAGCGTGAGGGCGTGCTGGTGGTGAACCCCACCGCCGCGCTGCTGCAGTGTAACGAAAAGCTTTTTGCCCAGCAGTTTCCCCAGTGCTGCGCGCCGACGGTCGTCGCCAGCCGCGATGACGTGCTACGCGCCTTTCATGCCGAGCATGGCGATGTGATCTTCAAGCCGCTCGACGGCATGGGCGGCACGGGGATTTTTCATATTGGCCCCGAGGGCCGCAACATTGGCGCGGTGATCGAACAATTGACCCTACGCGGTCAGCGCCAAATCATGGCCCAGCGCTACCTGCCGGACATCAAGGATGGCGACACGCGGATTCTCTTGGTCGATGGCGAGCCGGTGCCTTACGGGCTGGCGCGCATCCCGTCGGCGGGCGAAACCCGTGGCAACCTGGCCGCAGGCGGGCGCGGCGTGAGCCGTGAACTGACCGAACGCGACCACTGGCTGATTCAACAGGTGCAGCCGATGATTCGTGAGAAAGGCCTGATGTTCGTCGGCCTGGACGTGATTGGCGACTACATCACGGAAATCAACGTGACGAGCCCTACCTGCGTTCGTGAAATCGATGATCAGCGTGGCACCGACATTTCCGGAATGCTGCTGGACGCGATCGAGCGTCGTCTGGCTTAACCGGTCACGGCGCACCCGCCCTATGACGCGAGGCTTGCCGAACCATCGGCAAGCCGTAGGAGACGCATGCAAAGTTTAAAGCACCATTTTTTGATGGCGATGCCCCATTTGGAAGACCCCAACTTTGCGGGCAGCCTGATCTATCTATGTGATCACGACCACAACGGTTGCATGGGCGTGATTGCCAACCGCCCAATGGACATCACGCTAGATGCGCTGTTCGAGCAGCTTTCACTAGGAGGCGACGATAGCCCGCATCGCAATGCGCCCGTTTACTACGGCGGCCCGATGCATAAGGATCGTGGCTTCATCCTCCACATGGGAGATAGCCAAGCGTGGGATTCCAGCATCCAGGTGGAGGACGGTATCGCGCTGACGACCTCCATGGATATTCTGCAAGCCTTGGCAGACGGTACCGGTCCCGAACACTTCCTGGTCTGTTTAGGCTGCGCGGGGTGGGACGTGGGGCAGTTGGAAGAGGAGCTCAAAGAGAACGCTTGGCTGACCGTCGAAGGCCAAGGCAGTGTGCTGTTCGATACGCCTCCTGCAGAGCGGCTAACGGCAGCGGCCGGTATTTTGGGTGTCGATCTCAATTTGATGACGCGCAACGCGGGTCATGCATGACCTGTGCGGAGAAGACCTAGCATGGCAGAGCAAGGGCAGCGTCTCATCTTGGCCTTCGATTTCGGTACGCGCCGTATTGGGGTCGCCGTGGGTAACGAGTTGCTCCACAGTGCCCGTGAGTTGCCGCCGCTGACGGCGCGGGATGGTATACCCGATTGGCATTTGGTCACGCGTCTCATCGAAGAGTGGCAGCCAGACCTATTCGTCGTCGGCTTGCCGCTCAATATGGACGGCACCGAGTCATTGATGAGCACCCGCGCCCGCAAATTTGGCAATCGCTTGCACGGCCGTTATGGGAAGCCCTGTGAAATGGTCGATGAGCGGGGCTCGACGCGCGAGGCCAAGCAGATTGCGCGTGCGGCGGGCCACCGAGGCAACTACCGAGAAGAGAGCGTGGATGGCATCGCCGCTGTACTGATTTTGGAAGGTTGGTTTGCCCACCAGGAAGGCCTTCCCGGTGGGCGCAGCGCGTACTGATCCAGCACAGTATTAACGATCGAGCGTGCCGGTTTGAGTGGGCACGAACCAGCGGACAGGTCGGAGGTCTTTCTCGATCAGGTCATCCACCTTGAGCAGCGTGGCAAAAATCGCCATCCGCATGGGGATGCCATTATCGGTTTGGCGGAAAATCGCCAACCGCGGGTCGCCGTTCAAATCGACGTTCAAATCATTGGCGCCAGGGCGGCTATCGCGGGGCAGCGGGTGCATTACGATCGTGCTTTGACTGCAGCGCTGGTCAAGAAAATCGCGGTTGACCATAAAGTCATCGGAAAGCCCCTGGAAGCTCTCGTTCATTTCATCCGTAAAGCGCTCTTTCTGAATGCGGGTGGTGTACACCACATCTAAATCGGCAAAGTCACTGGCCAATGAGTCGCGTTGCTCAATGCGATGCCCGCGAGAAGCCACTAGATCAATTAAGTAGGAAGGCATCTCCAACCCTGGTGGCGACACCAGCGTAATGCGCAGCGGGTCATAGAGTGACAGCAGCTTAATCAGCGAATGCACCGTACGCCCATATTTCAAATCACCGGTCAGCAGAATGTGCGCCCCGCTCAAGCGCTTACCCAGCCGCTGGAACTCCTTGTCGATGGTATAAAGATCCAGCAGGGCTTGGCTTGGGTGCTCGCCTGGGCCATCGCCACCGTTAATGACGGGGACATGGGTGGCGGCGGCGAATTCGGCTACCGAACCTTGGTCTGGGTGACGCATCACGATCGCATCGCAGTAGCCGCTCATGACACGGCTGGTGTCGTAAAGCGACTCGCCCTTGGCCATGGAAGAGAAGGTAAAGCCTGTGGTGTCGCACACGCTTCCCCCCAGTCGGCAGAACGCGGCATTGAAGCTCACCCGTGTGCGAGTGCTCGCTTCAAAAAACAGGTTGCCCAGCACGGCCCCTTCCAACACCCGCGTCACCTGGCGGCGACTAGCAATCGGCTCCATGCGTGCCGCCACGCGTAATAAGTGATCGACGCTATCGCGGTTTAATGAATCGACGGTTAATAGGTGCTGGCTCATCATGGACCTCATCATAAGTGGGCGTGGGTGAAGGTGGCCGCTGTATTAAGGCGCTAAGTGTAACCGCCAATCCAGACGTGCCGAAGCGGTTTCCGCTGTTCATCCGCTGTTCAATATAAGCGGGCAGATGTTCTGGCCGAGACTTTTTTCGACTATTTGATAATTAGCCCTTGCCAACCCGGCTTCGAATCCGTAAAGTACGCATCCGCTGCCGGGGACGCCAAGCGTTACCAGCGGTGCAAGAGGTTAAAAACCTCTGGTTTGTCAGGAAGTTAGCGCCGTCTCGTTATTGATTGGATCGCTCGCTTCACTCGCTGAAAACAGCGGTTGACAAACACCACGGAATGCGTAGAATACGCCTTCCTCGCTGAGGCAACACGGTTCAGGTCATCGAGCCGGCACAGCGAAACAGCTCTTTAACAATTTGATCAGGTAATTCATGTGGGCGCTTGCCGATGAGGGTGAATCATCACCTATTATCAAGGCAAGCGACTCGTCAAACAGGCTTCGGCCTAATGAATGAATTCGTTTGACCCTTGAGCCAAGTTTGGTTCGCTTCTGTGGCCTCGGTCACAGGTAAGAACCGCATTGATCTTAAACTGAAGAGTTTGATCATGGCTCAGATTGAACGCTGGCGGCAGGCCTAACACATGCAAGTCGAGCGGTAACAGATCCAGCTTGCTGGATGCTGACGAGCGGCGGACGGGTGAGTAATGCATAGGAATCTGCCCGATAGTGGGGGATAACCTGGGGAAACCCAGGCTAATACCGCATACGTCCTACGGGAGAAAGGGGGCTTCGGCTCCCGCTATCGGATGAGCCTATGTCGGATTAGCTAGTTGGTGAGGTAAAGGCTCACCAAGGCAACGATCCGTAGCTGGTCTGAGAGGATGATCAGCCACATCGGGACTGAGACACGGCCCGAACTCCTACGGGAGGCAGCAGTGGGGAATATTGGACAATGGGGGCAACCCTGATCCAGCCATGCCGCGTGTGTGAAGAAGGCCCTCGGGTTGTAAAGCACTTTCAGCGAGGAAGAACGCCTAGCGGTTAATACCCGCTAGGAAAGACATCACTCGCAGAAGAAGCACCGGCTAACTCCGTGCCAGCAGCCGCGGTAATACGGAGGGTGCAAGCGTTAATCGGAATTACTGGGCGTAAAGCGCGCGTAGGTGGCTTGATAAGCCGGTTGTGAAAGCCCTGGGCTCAACCTGGGAACGGCATCCGGAACTGTCAAGCTAGAGTGCAGGAGAGGAAGGTAGAATTCCCGGTGTAGCGGTGAAATGCGTAGAGATCGGGAGGAATACCAGTGGCGAAGGCGGCCTTCTGGACTGACACTGACACTGAGGTGCGAAAGCGTGGGTAGCAAACAGGATTAGATACCCTGGTAGTCCACGCCGTAAACGATGTCGACCAGCCGTTGGGTGCCTAGCGCACTTTGTGGCGAAGTTAACGCGATAAGTCGACCGCCTGGGGAGTACGGCCGCAAGGTTAAAACTCAAATGAATTGACGGGGGCCCGCACAAGCGGTGGAGCATGTGGTTTAATTCGATGCAACGCGAAGAACCTTACCTACTCTTGACATCCTGCGAATTCGGTAGAGATACCTTAGTGCCTTCGGGAACGCAGAGACAGGTGCTGCATGGCTGTCGTCAGCTCGTGTTGTGAAATGTTGGGTTAAGTCCCGTAACGAGCGCAACCCTTGTCCTTATTTGCCAGCGCGTAATGGCGGGAACTCTAAGGAGACTGCCGGTGACAAACCGGAGGAAGGTGGGGACGACGTCAAGTCATCATGGCCCTTACGAGTAGGGCTACACACGTGCTACAATGGTCGGTACAAAGGGTTGCGAGCTCGCGAGAGTCAGCCAATCCCGAAAAGCCGATCTCAGTCCGGATCGGAGTCTGCAACTCGACTCCGTGAAGTCGGAATCGCTAGTAATCGTAGATCAGAATGCTACGGTGAATACGTTCCCGGGCCTTGTACACACCGCCCGTCACACCATGGGAGTGGACTGCACCAGAAGTGGTTAGCCTAACGCAAGAGGGCGATCACCACGGTGTGGTTCATGACTGGGGTGAAGTCGTAACAAGGTAGCCGTAGGGGAACCTGCGGCTGGATCACCTCCTTAAACGATGTCTTCCCCTCGCGGTAAGCGCTCACAATGAATTACCTGATCAGAATGCTGTTGTTACGCAGTGATAAGCGCTGTTTTCACGTTAAAAAAAGAAAAGGTCTTTCTTTTCCTTTTAAAGTGAAAAAAGCATCCGCTTATCACTGCGCATAGCAGTCGCTCTTTAACAATGTATATCATGCTGACATGAACGTTTGTTGAAACGTTCATACGTAATTGTTAAGTGATACGTCTCAAGCGTATCCGGCAATCGTTATCATTGCGAGATACCAGACCCCTTCGGGTTATAGGGTCAAGCAATGAAGCGCACACGGTGGATGCCTAGGCAGCCAGAGGCGATGAAAGACGTGGTAGCCTGCGATAAGGTTCGGTGAGGTGGCAAACGACCTGTGACCCGGACATCTCTGAATGGGGAAACCCACTCAGCATCAGCTGAGTATCCTACGCTGAATACATAGGCGTAGGAGGCGAACCAGGGGAACTGAAACATCTAAGTACCCTGAGGAAAAGAAATCAACCGAGATTCCCCTAGTAGCGGCGAGCGAACGGGGACCAGCCCTTAAGCATGTGACTGATTAGGCGAATACGCTGGGAAGCGTGGCCATAGTGGGTGATAGCCCCGTAGCCGAAAATCTGATCATGTGAAATCGAGTAGGTCGGGGCACGAGAAACCTTGACTGAAGACGGGGGGACCATCCTCCAAGGCTAAATACTCCTGGCTGACCGATAGTGAACCAGTACCGTGAGGGAAAGGCGAAAAGAACCCCGGAGAGGGGAGTGAAATAGATCCTGAAACCGTGTGCGTACAAGCAGTAGGAGCGGACTTGTTCCGTGACTGCGTACCTTTTGTATAATGGGTCAGCGACTTATATTCAGTGGCGAGGTTAACCGTATAGGGGAGCCGTAGGGAAACCGAGTCTTAACTGGGCGACACAGTCGCTGGATATAGACCCGAAACCGAGCGATCTATCCATGAGCAGGGTGAAGATTGAGTAACATCAATTGGAGGCCCGAACCAGGATCTGTTGAAAAAGATTTGGATGACTTGTGGATCGGAGTGAAAGGCTAATCAAGCTCGGAGATAGCTGGTTCTCCTCGAAAGCTATTTAGGTAGCGCCTCACGTATCACCGCCGGGGGTAGAGCACTGTTTCGGCTAGGGGGTCATCCCGACTTACCAACCCGAGGCAAACTCCGAATACCGGTGAGTGCCAGCGTGGGAGACACACGGCGGGTGCTAACGTCCGTCGTGAAAAGGGAAACAACCCAGACCGTCAGCTAAGGTCCCCAAATCCTGGTTAAGTGGGAAACGATGTGGGAAGGCTCAGACAGCTAGGAGGTTGGCTTAGAAGCAGCCATCCTTTAAAGAAAGCGTAATAGCTCACTAGTCGAGTCGGCCTGCGCGGAAGATGTAACGGGGCTAAACCAGGTACCGAAGCTACGGGTTCATCCTCTGGATGAGCGGTAGAGGAGCGTCGTGTAAGCCAATGAAGGTGTGTTGAGAAGCATGCTGGAGGTATCACGAGTGCGAATGCTGACATGAGTAACGATAAAGGGAGTGAAAAACTCCCTCGCCGGAAGACCAAGGGTTTCTGTTCGACGCTAATCGGAGCAGAGTGAGTCGGCCCCTAAGGCGAGGCCGAAAGGCGTAGTCGATGGGAAACGGGTCAATATTCCCGTACCGGACATGATTGCGATGGGGGGACGGAGAAGGCTAGGTGAGCCAGGCGTTGGTTGTCCTGGTGAAAGTGAGTAGGCTGGTGTCTTAGGTAAATCCGGGACGCTAAGGCCGAGACACGAAACGAACGGACCACGGTCCGGAAGTCATTGATGCCACGCTTCCAGGAAAAGCCTCTAAGCTTCAGATCATGTGCGACCGTACCCCAAACCGACACAGGTGGTCAGGGTGAGAATCCCAAGGCGCTTGAGAGAACTCGGGTGAAGGAACTAGGCAAAATGGTGCCGTAACTTCGGGAGAAGGCACGCCGGCGTAG
Organism: Halomonas meridiana; assembly: GCF_009846525.1. Taxonomy (NCBI): domain Bacteria; kingdom Pseudomonadati; phylum Pseudomonadota; class Gammaproteobacteria; order Oceanospirillales; family Halomonadaceae; genus Vreelandella; species Vreelandella aquamarina. The sequence goes on from NZ_CP024621.1 coordinate 44,683, forward strand.
GGTAATGGGACTTGCTCCCCGAGCCCGAACCGGTCGAAGATACCAGGTGGCTGCAACTGTTTAGTAAAAACACAGCACTCTGCTAACGCGCAAGCGGACGTATAGGGTGTGACGCCTGCCCGGTGCCGGAAGGTTAAGTGATGGTGTTAGGCCTCGGCCGAAGCTCTTGATCGAAGCCCCGGTAAACGGCGGCCGTAACTATAACGGTCCTAAGGTAGCGAAATTCCTTGTCGGGTAAGTTCCGACCTGCACGAATGGCGTAATGATGGCCACGCTGTCTCCACCCGAGACTCAGTGAAATTGAAATCGCCGTGAAGATGCGGTGTACCCGCGGCTAGACGGAAAGACCCCGTGAACCTTTACTATAGCTTCACACTGGACGCTGATGTTGCCTGTGTAGGATAGCTGGGAGGCTTTGAAACCCGGACGCCAGTTCGGGTGGAGCCAACCTTGAAATACCAGCCTGGCATCATTGGCGTTCTCACTCAGGTCCGTTATCCGGATCGAGGACAGTGTGTGGTGGGTAGTTTGACTGGGGCGGTCTCCTCCCAAAGCGTAACGGAGGAGCACGAAGGTACCCTCAGCACGGTCGGACATCGTGCAATGAGTGCAAGAGCATAAGGGTGCTTGACTGCGAGACAGACACGTCGAGCAGGTGCGAAAGCAGGTTCTAGTGATCCGGTGGTTCTGTATGGAAGGGCCATCGCTCAACGGATAAAAGGTACTCCGGGGATAACAGGCTGATACCGCCCAAGAGTTCACATCGACGGCGGTGTTTGGCACCTCGATGTCGGCTCATCACATCCTGGGGCTGAAGTCGGTCCCAAGGGTATGGCTGTTCGCCATTTAAAGTGGTACGCGAGCTGGGTTTAGAACGTCGTGAGACAGTTCGGTCCCTATCTGCCGTGGGCGTTGGATGTTTGAGAAGAGCTGCTCCTAGTACGAGAGGACCGGAGTGGACGACCCTCTGGTGTTCCGGTTGTCACGCCAGTGGCATTGCCGGGTAGCTATGGTCGGACGGGATAACCGCTGAAAGCATCTAAGCGGGAAGCCCCCTTCAAGATGAGACATCCCTGAGGCCTAGAGCCTCCTAAAGGGCCCAGCGAGACCAGCTGGTTGATAGGCACGGTGTGGAAGCGCTGCAAGGCGTTGAGCTAACGTGTACTAATGGCCCGTGAGGCTTGACCCTATAACACCCAAGGGGTCTGGTCGCGATGATAACGATCGAGTGGATCGCCACTCAGAAAACCGGATACGCATCCGCCAGCCAAGGCGCTGACGGACAAGAGACGATCACACAACATTCAGCATGATATGCATTACCTGTTACGCCTGACGACTATAGCACGCGTGAACCACCTGATCCCTTGCCGAACTCAGAAGTGAAACCGCTTAGCGCCGATGGTAGTGTGGGGTCTCCCCATGCGAGAGTAGGTCATCGTCAGGCACTTATACCGCAAAGAACCCAGCCAAACGGCTGGGTTTTTTGTTTGCCCGTCGATCCCGTCGTTTTATGTCAGCATTTTTATGTCAGAATGTGCACTCCAAGGAGGAGCGCTATGACACAAATGCAATGGGATCAGTTACTTTCCCCACGACGCCTTCACGATAAACGAACGGACAGCACCCGGGAAATTGGGCGTAGTCCCTTTCATAAAGATCATGATCGCATTGTCTTTTCCGGCTCTTTCCGACGCTTGGGGCGTAAAACCCAAGTGCACCCTCTGACGGAAAACGACCACATTCACACCCGCTTGACCCACTCTCTCGAAGTTGGCTGCGTCGGCCGTTCGCTTGGGATGATTGTGGGCGAGCTGCTGCGGGACCGTCTCCCTGACTGGATCACCCCCGCAGATTTGGGCGTGATCGTGCAAACCGCATGCCTTGGCCACGATATCGGTAATCCGCCCTTTGGCCACGCCGGTGAGTACGCGATACGCGATTGGTTTCGCCGTGCCCAGGGAAGTGGCCTGCTGGATGGCTTGTCCGATGCCGAGCGAGACGATCTGTTGACCTATGAAGGCAACGCGCAGGGCTTCCGCGTCATCACCCAGATCGAGTACAACCAGTTCAACGGTGGCATGCGCCTATCGGCGGCAACTTTAGGCACGCTGCTGAAATATCCATGGACGGTCCGCTATAGCGGGCGGGCGGGTAAGTTTGGCTGCTACCAGTCAGAGCAGGCGCTATTGAAAGAGGTAGCGGATGCGGTGGGATTACTTCCCCAAGGAGAGCAGCGCTGGTGTCGCCACCCGCTGGCCTGGCTGGTCGAAGCAGCCGATGATATTTGCTACGCCTTGCTAGACCTGGAAGACGGTCTGGAGATGGGCATTCTGCGCTACGAGGAAGTGGTCGAGATTCTGCGTCAAATCGCTGGTGAGTTTCCGCCCGAATATGCCGAGATGCAGCGTAAAAATGTCTCGCAACGCCGCCGGATCGCCCTACTCAGAGGCGCCGCCATGGAGCGTGCCGTCAACGATGTGGGGGCTGTCTTTGTACAGCATGAGCAGGCGCTGCTCAGCGGTACTCTCAGCGAGGATTTGTTGGAGCTGTGTCACCCGGATTTAGGCTGGGGAGTGCAGTCCGCCAAACAACTCGCCCGAGAGCGCATTTTTCAGAATGAGCGCAAGGCGAAGCTGGAGATTGGTGCCTACACCACGCTGGGTATCCTGTTAGAAGCCTTCATCGGTGCCGCTCATGAGCTGCACCACACCGGGCAAAGCTCTTTTAAGCACCAGCGGGTACTGGCGTTAATTGGCGAGAACACCCCGCTACCCTCTTGGACCCTCTATGACAGCTACCGGCGCATGCTGGACTTCATTGGCGGGATGACCGACCACTACGCGGTCGATCTTGCCCAAGAGATGGGGGGCGGCTACGCGGCGACTGAATGAGGCATTAGACAGACGGTTGGCGGAGGTGCTTGAGCTCCATCAACCGTGCCCGCTCTAGCAAAACATGAATGACCTTGTCATGAATGGCATCGCTTAGCTGTCCTGGCGTGATGTCGGTCAGCTGCTTGGCCAGCTGTTCGCCGCTGACCACGAGAATATCCGGCGAGGCTTCGCTGGTGTCGATTTCCCAGCCGGGCAAAACCAGGACCCCTTTCACCGGTACCGGTACACCGCAGCGGCGCTCTAACCACTGGCTCAGCCAGCTGACACCCTGGCGCGTTTTGTGCAGCGGCCGCCGCTCCTGCCAGTGCGGGAAGCGCAGCCGCTCACGCTCTACCGCCACGCAGTTCAACTCTTTGCCATTGCTACCAATGGCCAGTGCCCTGGCGCGGGTTTCCACGACGAATACGCCGTGAGGGGTGACCACCACATGGTCAATGGTGAAGCTATCCGTAGGGACGTCATGAAACACGTAATAGGGGTGCGCTTCAGGGCGAACCAGACGTTCCAGCTCTTGGCCTACGGCAAGTTCGCAGGCAAGCCCCAGCTTCAAGCGGCGGATGCGCTGATAGTCACGCACCAACAGCAGCGAAAACGCCAACACCAAGAGTGTGCTCAGCAGGCCATACAGCGCCCACTCGACCCAGTCCTGTTTATCGACGAAGAGCATTCGTCCCATGCCGTAGACCAGCGGCGCAAGGCTGACCAGAGGCCCTAAAGTGCCGTTAAGAAACAGGCTTGAAAACGCTTGATCGAGCCGATGGCGAAGCGCCTGCCCCGGCTCGCGGAGCGGCGCATCGAAGGGGGAATGAACGCGGGCATCGTGAAGACTACGCAAGGCTAATACGATGCCGCCCATCGCTGCCATGGGAAACAAAAAGATGAGCGGTAGCAGGTATTCCAACCAAACCATTATCGTGCCTTGCCCTTTCGCCATGAGCCGGGGATGTGCGTTGTCCGCTTCAACCGCCCGCCAATTTCACCTGATAACCCATTGAGGTTAAGGCATCGCGCAGTGTTTCGCGATGGTCGCCCTGGATTTCTATCACACCCTCTTTAACGGCGCCGCCGGTGCCGCAGCGCTGTTTGAGTGTTTTGGCCAGTGCCTTGAGCTCCCCTTGGGGGAGCGGCACGCCGCTGATGGTCGTGACTCCCTTGCCTTTACGACCGCTGGTCTCACGGCGGATACGAACGATCCCATCCAATTCGGCAAGCCGCGCTTGCTCGCTGGTGGCCTCACAGCGGCAGTCGTCGATGGGGGCTCTGCAGTCAGGGCACGTTTTGCCATGCTCGGTGGAGTAAACGAGGCCACTTAGCTGATCACGTAATGAAGCCATACTATTTCTCTGTTGAGTGATGAGGCATTGCGGCCTGCCATCGCTCGTGGGTCAGTTGCTCGACAACGGCAGGCAGCTGATACATGTTACTCATCATGATAGCGCCTTCCGGCGTTGCTTCGGCATCGGGAAAGCGATTCAGATGGATCACGGTCATGCCTGCTTGCAGCGCCGCGTGAACACCGACCAGCGCATCGTCGATGGCAATGCAGTCCTTCGCCGCAAACCCCATGATACTGGCTGCGTGCAGATGTAAACAGGGCTCCGGCTTCCAGCAGTTAGCGGTATAGCCACTAAACAGCCGATGACCGAAATAGTCGCTGAGACCGGTCGCCTTTAGAGCGGTACGAATCTTGGTTTCAGGCCCATTGGAGACCACGGCGCTGGGGTAGTGGGCCAGTGCATCGAGCGACTCGCGCGCGCCGGGAATGGTGGTGAGCTCATTGGCGAGGCGCTCCGCCAGTTTGGCGCGCATGGCTTGTTCCATGCGGTTCAAGCGCTCGGCATCAACCTCGCCATAGCGGGTTTGCAGTTCTGCCACGATACGTCGGAAGCGGGCCCCCCGAAACTCGCCAAGATAATCGGAAGAAGCAAAGGGGAGACCGACCGTATTGAGGCCGCGAGCCATCTCTTCGGCCAGTAGGGGTTCGCTATCGACGAGGGTGCCATCACAATCAAACAGCAGAAGTGGGAGCGGCATGGGAGTTCCTTGCAGCGTGACAAGCGCTACTCGCGTTAATTTAAGCCGACTAGACGACTATTGAACGAGATTTTTCTGGCTTTGTGAACACTGTTTTATAATTTTTTACAGTGAAGCTGCGCGACCATACCGCTGAGCGCTCGCTACCCTCGGTTAACTGCCCGGTTTTCAAGGCAATCTATGTGAATCATCGAGAGACCGGCTATAGTAGGTAGGCAACGCCGCGATAACCATAAAATGGAGATGTATATGCGATTCACCCCTTGGTTCCTCTCATTGGTCGTGGGTACCGCGCTGATGGCTTCTGCAGGTAGCGTGTTGGCAGAGCCTGAAGCCGATGCCGATAGCGAGCAGCACCAAGCGCTGGATGATGCGGCGCTGGAGGAGAAGTACGGCATCAAGGCCGGGGCCGTTCAGCGTGACGAGTCGACCACCGATATGGCCGCGGCTGACGAGACGGAAGAAAACACCGACAACGGTGGTGACGATAGCGACAACACCGAAGGCGGCACCGGTGGTACCGGTAGCGCCGAAGATGCCATTGAAAACGGCGAGGACGAGCAGAGTAACGACGATAACGAGTGAGTGTGCCGTTAGCGGGAGAGGCGTCGTGAGTTGGCGCTACTACGTTGATGATAAGGTTTCATCGCTTTCTGGCTGGTAATCCACCAGGGGGCGTATTGACCGCTCATCGCGCTGAAAAATGCTTTTTGCATCACGAGGCCAGCTTCCATGCTGGCCTCGATCTTTTCGGTCACCATGCGCTGGTTTTCACGCATCATGGCGGGGCTAAAAAAGGGCTGGGTTTGCCATAGCTGTTGGCGCATGGCGATCGTGGACAGCGACGAACTCCATAGTTCCATCCCCATCATGCCGACTTTCCACAAATCGAACATAGCGGTGGGCGGGGTAAACAGGGGTATTGGGGAGTGCTTCATAGTGAGAGCTGCCTGGTGAAGAAATGTGGGGTAGCGCTCTCTAGTAATAGCCTATTTGTGCTGCATTGCAACAAAAAAGGCGGCCCGAAGGCCGCCTTAGCGTTGCTAATTGCTTAGCTGCTTACTTAATTTTAGGAGCCAACTCGCCGCGCTCGTAGCGCTGGAACATCGCTTCCAGGCTGATCGGCTTGATTTTGCTTGCGTTGCCAGCAGTGCCAAAGGCTTCGTAACGGGCGATACACAGATCGCGCATAGCGGTGACGGTCTCTTTCAGGAATTTGCGCGGATCAAACTCCGACGGATTCTCCGCCATGAAGCGGCGCACGGCACCGGTGGACGCTAGGCGCAGATCGGTGTCGATGTTCACCTTGCGCACGCCGTGCTTGATGCCTTCGACGATTTCCTCAACCGGCACGCCGTAGGTTTCCGGAATTTGACCGCCGTAGCGGTTGATGACTTCCAGCCACTCCTGCGGCACGGAAGAGGAGCCGTGCATGACCAAGTGGGTGTCCGGGATGCGCGCGTGGATCTCTTTGATACGCTGAATAGAGAGCGTGTCGCCGGTCGGCGGCTTGGTGAACTTGTATGCGCCGTGGCTGGTGCCGATGGCAATCGCCAGCGCGTCGACCTGAGTCGCTTTGACGAACGCGGCGGCTTCTTCGGGATCGGTCAACAGCTGTTCCATGTCCAGCTTGCCTTCGGCACCAATGCCGTCCTCTTCACCGGCCATGCCGGTTTCCAGGCTACCTAGGCAGCCCAGCTCGCCTTCAACCGATACGCCACAGGCGTGGGCCATTTCTACTGCGCGACGAGTGACGTCAACGTTGTAGTCGTAATCCATCGGCGTCTTGCCATCTTCACCCAGCGAGCCGTCCATCATGACGGAGGAGAAACCGAGCTGGATAGAGCGCTGGCACACGGCGGGGCTGGTGCCGTGATCCTGGTGCATCACTACCGGAATATGCGGAAACTCTTCTACCGCTGCCAAAATCAGGTGGCGCAGGAAAGGGGCGCCTGCGTATTTGCGCGCGCCAGCGGAGGCCTGCACGATCACCGGAGAGTCGGTGGCATCGGCGGCTTCCATGATGGCCCGCATCTGCTCGAGGTTGTTGACGTTGAACGCGGGGATGCCGTAGCCGTATTCGGCGGCGTGGTCGAGCATCTGGCGCATGCTAATTAAAGCCATGGGGTCACCTTGTAGGTTGTCAGTGTGAACGGGTGCAGTGAGCGTGCAGTGTCAGCGTGATGGTTCAGCCGCGCTTTGCTGCGGCTTCTAATGCGGCTACCGCCGGTAGCTGTTTGCCCTCGACGTACTCTAGGAACGCGCCGCCGCCGGTAGAGATATAGGAAACACGGTCGGCAATGGCGTACTTGTCGATAGCGGCCAGGGTATCGCCACCGCCAGCAATCGAAAACGCGCTACTTTCGGCAATGGCAAGAGAGAGTACTTCGGTGCCTTTGCCAAATTGATCGATCTCAAAAACGCCCACGGGGCCGTTCCACAAAATGGTGCCGGCATCTTTGAGCAGGCTGGCCAAGTGGGCCGCGGTGTCCGGGCCAATATCCAGAATCATCTCGTTATCAGCGACCTGGTCCACCGGTTTGACTACCGCTTCTGCGGATTCAGAGAACTCCGTGGCCACAACGACGTCAGTGGGCAGCGGAATAGAGACTTTCTCCATTAGCGCTTTGGCTTGACCGATCAGGTCGGCTTCGTAGAGCGATTTGCCCACATTATAGCCTGCCGCCGCGATAAAGGTGTTGGCGATCCCGCCGCCGACGATGAGCTGGTCGCACTTATCGGAGAGGGCGGTCAATACGTCGAGCTTCGTAGAGACTTTGGAGCCGCCCACAATCGCCGCCATGGGTCGCGCCGGGGTCGCTAAGGCTTTCTCCAGTGCGTCCAGCTCCTGGGCCAGCAGCGGGCCTGCACAGGCGGTGGGCGCAAAGCGGGCCACGCCGTGGGTGGACGCTTGAGCGCGGTGGGCGGTGCCGAAGGCGTCCATCACGAAGATATCGCACAGCGCGGCGTACTGCTTGGCCAGCGGTTCGTCGTCTGTCTTCTCGCCGTTATTGAAGCGCACGTTCTCAAGCAGCACCACGTCGCCGTTGCTGAGCGTGGGCGCGGTGTCGAGGTAGTCGTTGATCAGTTTGACGGGGCTACCCAGCAGCTCGCCAAGGTGTTCGGCCACGGGAGCTAAGGAGAACTCCTCAGCAGGCTCGCCTTCTGTGGGGCGGCCCAGATGGCTCATGAGCATTACTTTGGCTCCCGCCTTGGCTGCCGCTTGAATGGTCGGCAGTGCGGCGCGCAGGCGGGCATCGCTGGAAACACGGCCGTTTTTGATCGGCACGTTCAGGTCTTCACGAATCAGCACGCGCTGCCCTTCCAGGGGCAGGTCGGTCATTTTTTGCACGTTCATGTGAGCGGTTTCCTCGTGTTCAAGCGAATGTAAGAGCGCTAGGTAGTGCTGCCCATCAATTAGCGAAACGTTGCCAAGCGCTGGCTGATATCCAGCATGCGGTTGGCAAAGCCCCACTCGTTATCAAACCAGCACAGCAGCTTGATCAAGCGTGTGCCAGCCACCCGGGTTTGGGTGGCGTCTAGAATGCCAGAGCGGGGGTCATGATTAAAATCGATCGATGCCATGGGGGCTTCGGTATAGCCTAGCACCCCTTGTAAGCGCTGCTGGCTGGCGCTGTGTAGCAGCGCGTTCACCTGGGCGGCGCTGGTATCGCGGCGTACGGTCAGCGCGGCATCCATAGCAGAGACGTTAATGGTGGGTACCCGCACGTGCAGGCACTCAAAACGCCCGGCCAGGCTCGGCATCAGGCGGCTGATACCCACTGCCAAGCCGGTATCCACCGGCACAATCGACTGCATGGCAGAGCGAGTTAAGCGCAGGTCGGTTTGATGATACGCATCGATCACCGGCTGATCGTTCATCGCTGAGTGAATCGTGGTGGTGACGCCGTGCTCCAGGCCCAATGCTTCATCCAGCACGGTGAGCAGCGGCACCAAACAGTTCGTGGTGCAGGACGCCGCAGAGAGGATGCGCTGGGTGGGGGCAAGCTCATGCTCGTTGATGCCCCACACGATGGTGGCATCCACATCGTTTTCAGCGGGCTGGGAGAACAGCAGCCGCTTGGCCCCAGCCGTTAAGTGCTGCTCGGCGGTGGCGCGATCCTTAAAGCTACCCGAGCACTCCAGCACCAAGTCGATATCCAACTCACCCCAGGGCAGCGCTTGCGGGTCGCGTTCGCACAGCACGTGGATGCGCTGGCCGTTGACGAGCAAGGCGCTACCATCGTTGTCCACCTCACCTGGGAAGCGTCCGTGGGTAGTGTCGTAACGGGTGAGATACGTGATGGTGGCGAGGTCAGATAGCTCATTAATCGCCACCACCTCAAGCTCTGGGTGTTGGCGTTCCACCAGTGCTCTCAGCACGCACTGGCCAATGCGTCCATAACCATTGATAGCAATGCGATATTTAGTGGAAGCGTTCGCCATGTTGCGATGCGGCTCTTAGAAAAAGTGGCCCGATGATAGCGTATTTCACCGGGGGTTGCTTACCCAGCCCCGATGCCCACTAGCCGCCACGCCAGCGGCAACAGCAGCGCGGTAAAAATACCGGTTAGGCTCATCCCTAGCGAGGCAAACGCCCCGGCGGTAGGGCTAATATCAAACGCCCGCACGGTGCCAATGGCGTGCCCGTTGAGCCCCAGCGCAAAACCGATGATGCGCTCATCGTTGATACGTAGCAGCCGAGCCGCCAAGCTAACAAAGGGGATGGTCAGCACGCCGGTCACTAGCAGCGAGCCCATTAACAGCGCCACGTTGCCGCCGAGCTGTTCGGTGATGCCGATGGCAATAGGCGCGGTCACCGACTTTGCCGCAATGGAGGCCAAAATGTCTGGGCTCGCGCCTAACAGCCAGGCAATGCCCAAGGCATAGCAAGCCGCCAAAGCAGCAGCAATAGGCAGGCAGGCGGCTAGCGGTCGCCAGAGTTCACGGATTCGCGGCAGTTGCTGGTAAAGCGGCATACCCAGCGCCACCGTGGCGGGGCCTAACAGCACGGTTAGCCATGTAGCGCCCTGCTGGTAGGTGGCGTAAGGCAGCCCCAGCAGCGCCAGTATTGCGGCCAAAAGGAGTGCCGCGATCAAAATAGCGGGCAGCCAGGAGGGCTTACCCAGCCGTATAAAAACTGCGCTGCCCACCAAATAAGCGGCCAGCGTTAGTCCAACGGCCAGTAAAGGCGTTGCGGTTAAGGTGGGCAGCAGGTTAGTCAGCATGGCTGCGTCCCATCAAACGCGTTAGTAACCATAGCGTGGTGAACACGCTGAGCAGCGTGCCGAATAGCAGGGCGGCCACAATGGCCAGCCATTGGCCCGCCAACTCATCCAGAATAAAGAACACACCCACCACACCCGGCATAATAAGCATAGCCAGAAGCGCAATCAGCGGTTGGGCAGCGGCAGCAAGGCTGGAGGGCACTCTGCCGATCATAGCGAGGGTGGCGCACAGCAGCAGCATGCCCACCACCCCAGAAGAGATGGGTAAACCGGAGAAGTGAATGACCACTTCTCCGATCAACCAGTAGCTAATTAGCCATAACAGACCGTTTAGCGCGGGCATCGCGATGCCCGCACTGCGTGACCCGTGAGCGGGGGATTAACCCAGCAGCTCATTGGCTTGTTTAACAATGTTCTCGACGGTAAAGCCGAAGTGCTTGAACAGCTCGCCAGCCGGGGCCGACTCACCAAAGGTGGTCATGCCAATCACGCGGCCATCGAGACCAACGTATTTGTACCAGTAGTCGGCATGGCCGGCTTCGATGGCAATACGCTTGGTGACGGCTTTGGGTAGCACGCTTTCACGGTAGTCAGCGTCTTGGCCGTTAAAACGGTAAGCGGACGGCATGGAGACTACGCGCACGGCTTTACCCTGCTGCTCCAGCTCGGCCGCGGCGTCCATCGCCAGGGAGACTTCGGAACCCGTGGCAATCAGGATCAGCTCTGGGGTGCCTTCGCTATCTTTCAGCACATAGCCACCGCGCTGGATAGACGCGAGCTGGGCCTTGGTACGCGGCTGGTGCGGCAGGTTCTGGCGCGAGAGTACCAGCGCCGTCGGGCCAGAGTGGCGCTTAATCGCGGCATCCCAGGAAGCGGCGGTCTCCACGGCGTCACAGGGGCGCCACGTGTTCAGGTTCGGCGTGGTGCGCAGGCTGGTGAGCTGCTCGATCGGCTGGTGCGTCGGGCCATCTTCACCCAGGCCAATAGAGTCGTGGGTAAACACGTAAATAGCCTGCTGACCCATCAGCGCCGCCATACGCACGGCGTTGCGCATGTACTCCATAAAGATCAGGAAGGTGGCGCCGTACGGCACGAAACCGCCGTGCAGAGCGATACCGTTCATCACCGCGCCCATGCCGAATTCACGCACCCCGTAGTGCAGGTAGTTGCCGCTGGCATCGTCAGGGGTGATCGCTTTCGCGCCCTTCCAGAAGGTCAGGTTAGACGGCGCTAGGTCAGCGCTGCCGCCGAGCAGTTCCGGCATTTGCGGGCCAATTACGTTCAGCGCTTCAAACGACGCTTTACGCGAGGCAATGCTTTCACCTTTCTCTTGGGCCTGCTGGATCAGCGCTTCAGTCGCCAGCTCCGTGGGCAGCTGCGCTTTCATGCGGCGCTTGAATTCACGCGCTTCTTCCGGGAAGGCTTCAGTGTAGCGAGCGAAGCGGCCTTCCCACTCTTGTTGGCGCGTTTTACCAGCGTCGCGGGCATCCCAGGCGGAGTAAATCGGCTCGGGGATATGGAAAGGCGCGTGCTCCCAGCCCAACTGTTTACGTGCCAGGGCCACTTCGTCGTCACCCAGCGGTGCGCCGTGAGCTTCTTCTTTGCCCTGCTTGTTGGGGGCACCAAAACCGATAATGGTTTTGCAGATGATCAGGCTAGGCTTGTCGTCATGGCTCTTCGCCAGCTCAATGGCCGCCTTGATCTCGTCAGGCTTGTGACCGTCGACGTTCGGTACCACGTGCCAGCCGTAGGACTCAAAGCGCTTGGCGGTGTCGTCGGTGAACCAGCCTTCGACTTCGCCATCGATAGAGATGCCGTTGTCGTCGTAAAGGGCTATCAGTTTGCCCAACTGCTGAGTGCCCGCCAGGGACGCCGCTTCGTGGGAGATACCCTCCATCAAGCAGCCATCGCCCAAGAAACACCAGGTGTGGTGGTCAACGATGGTATGGCCGGGGCGGTTGAACTGCGCGGCCAGGGTTTTCTCGGCAATCGCGAAACCCACTGCGTTGGCAAAGCCTTGGCCCAGCGGGCCGGTAGTGGTTTCGATGCCGGGGGCGTAGCCAAACTCTGGGTGGCCAGCGGTGGGCGAGTGCAGCTGGCGGAAGTTTTGCAGCTGTTCCAGGCTCAGCTCATAGCCGCTTAGGTGTAAAAGCGAGTAGAGCAGCATGGAGCCGTGACCATTCGACAGCACGAACCGATCACGATCGGCCCACTTGGGGTCTTCGGGGTTGTGCTTGAGGTAGTCATTCCACAGCACCTCGGCAATATCAGCCATACCCATGGGGGCGCCAGGGTGGCCGGATTTGGCCTTCTGAACAGCATCCATGGAAAGGGCGCGAATGGCATTGGCCAGCTCAAAACGGGACGGCATGGGGGTGCTCCTCGCCTGAAAACGGAAAGAATAAAGGCGCTATTGTCGCTGACTTCCCCGGCGGCGGCAAATTCTCAGGGGCACGTTGTGGGAAGAACTTGCAACAGCGTGTAGACTCTGGCTCCCGAAGTGGTGGTGAAAGTGATGGTGCCGCTTCTTTATACGGGCAGGGGACTTCCTGCCATGATTTCCTGCTGATGCTGCGGTCATAACAGAGCAGCCGTCATACAGAGGGTCGAGTGCGCGATGAGCGAATATTCCCTGTTTACCTCCGAGTCCGTTTCCGAAGGCCATCCCGATAAGATTGCCGACCAGATTTCAGACGCGGTGTTAGATGCCATTATCGCCCGGGATAAACAGGCCCGCGTTGCCTGTGAAACGATGGTGAAGACGGGCGTTGCCATTATTGCCGGTGAGATCACCACCTCCGCGTGGGTGGATCTAGAGACGCTGGTGCGTGATGTGATTACCGATATCGGCTACACCTCTTCTCAGGTGGGCTTCGACGGTGCCACGTGCGGCGTCATCAACCTGATTGGCAAGCAGAGTGTCGATATTGCTCAGGGCGTTGATCGTACCAAGCCGGAAGACCAAGGCGCGGGCGACCAGGGCCTGATGTTTGGCTACGCCACGAACGAAACCGATTCGTTCATGCCAGCGCCGATCCACTACTCGCACCGTTTGGTCGAGCGTCAGGCGGAGTTGCGTAAAAACGGCCTGCTGCCGTGGCTGCGTCCGGATGCCAAGAGCCAGGTCACTTTCCGCTATAACGCTGAAGGCCAACCGTGTGGCGTGGATGCGATTGTCCTGTCGACTCAGCACGACCCGGAAATCGATCAAGAAGACCTGCGCAAAATGATTAAGCGTGAAGTCATTGAGCAGGTGATTCCCGCTGAGTGGTTGGATGCCAATACCCAGTACCACATCAACCCGACCGGCAAGTTCGTGATTGGCGGCCCGGTGGGCGACTGTGGCCTGACCGGTCGTAAGATCATCGTCGATACCTACGGCGGCATGGCGCGCCACGGTGGCGGCGCGTTCTCGGGCAAAGATCCGTCGAAAGTAGACCGCAGCGCCGCGTACGCTGGCCGCTATGTGGCGAAAAACGTCGTAGCAGCGGGCTTGGCGGACAAGTGCGAGATTCAGGTCTCCTACGCCATTGGCGTGGCCGAGCCTACCTCGGTGTCTATCGACACCTTCGGTACTGGCAAAATCGACGACGCGAAAATCGTTGGGCTGGTGCGCGAGCACTTCGATTTGCGCCCCTACGCAATCACCAAGATGCTCGACCTGCTGCATCCGATGTATCGCCTCACGTCTGCGTATGGCCACTTTGGCCGCGAGCCGTTTGAGCACAGCTACAGCTGGGTAGACGACAAAGGCGAAACGCATACCGAGACGTTTACAGCCTTCCCGTGGGAAAAAACTGACAAAGCAGACGCGCTGCGTCAGGCCGCTGGCCTATAAGCTTCCCGCAAGCGCAATGAGCGTCATGGGTTAGCGAAAAGCGCCCCTTGGTTCACGCCAGGGGGCGCTTTTTTTATGGGTCGAACACGGTTCCGAGAGCGGCTTGCTGCGCATTGCATCTCTGTCAGTTTCCTATAAGTTAACTTTAATAAGGACTGAAAAATTTCCCGTTCACCACGTGAGGATGCGTATGTCGGGTTGGCGAATGACAGGAATAGCGAGCCTAGCGGCAGCCTGGTTAATGAGTGTCACTTTTTCCGCACAGGCAGACATGTGCCCCGACTGGCCTGCCGAGCGGCTGGCGCTGGAAACCCAGGCGCTAGCTGAACATATCGAAGTGTGGGACCGCGCTTACCATGATAATGGCGAATCGCTGATTGCTGATGAGCTGTACGATCAAGCGCTGGCACGGTTGGAAAACTGGCAAGCTTGCTTGGATTCCCCGACTCCCCATCAGCCGCTTACCCGAGTGACCAGCAGCGACGGTACCCGCACGCATCCGGCCGCTCAAACCGGGCTCACTAAAGCCGATGAGGACGGTATTCGACGCTTTACCAGCCGCCGCGAAGACCTATGGATTCAACCCAAGGTGGATGGCGTGGCGGTGACGCTGCGTTATCAGAATGGGGAGCTCGTCGAGGCTGTTAGCCGTGGAGACGGTGAGCGGGGGCAGGATTGGACGGTGCGTGTTCAGCAGCTGCCCGGTGTGCCCGTAACGCTTCCTGAGCCCGTCTCTGCGGTGCTGCAGGGCGAGCTTTACTGGCGGCTGGATAATCACGTGCAGGCACGCCAGCCAGATTCGGGTGCCCGAGGTGCCGTGGCCGGTGCCATGGCGCAGCGCAACCCGAGCCAAGAGACGCTGAATCGCATCGGCTTATTCGTATGGGACTGGCCGGATGGCCCGACGCAGATGACCGAGCGGCTAGCGCAACTGACGGCGCTAGGGTTCGATACGGCCGATTACACCCACTCGATCAGCGGCCAGGAGGCGGCCGCTGAGTGGCGCGAGCGGTGGTTCAACGGCCCGCTGCCGTTTGCCACCGACGGCGTGGTATTAAAACAGGCTGAGCGCCCTGGCGTGCGCCGCTGGTCGTCATCGCCCCCTGAGTGGGCGGTGGCCTGGAAGTATCCGTCTCAGCAGGCGCTTGCTCAGGTGCGCGGGGTCGAGTTTCGGGTGGGGCGCACCGGGCGCGTAACGCCGCTGCTATGGCTCTACCCGGTAACTCTGGAAGGGCGGCGCATCAGCCGCGTGTCGCTGGGTTCATTGGAGCGCTGGCAGGCGTGGGACGTGCGCCCAGGTGACCAAGTGGCGGTGACGTTGGCGGGCTTGACGATTCCTCAGGTAGACAGCGTGGTGTGGCAAACCCGTGAAAGAGCCGCCCTAAGCGCCCCGCCGCCCGAGCGCTACCATCTGTTGAGCTGCTTTACGCTAAGTTCAGACCTAACATCAGGATGCAACGCCCAACTGCTGGCCCGCTTAACCTATCTCAGCGAGCAGCTGGGCATGCGGGGGATTGGCGAAGGCACGTGGCAGGCGCTGATGGAGGCCGGTGTGGTGACGGAGCTGCTTGGCTGGTTGGAGCTGACGCCGGAGCAGCTACAGCAAGCCCACGGTATTGGCGCGACCACCGCCACAGCGCTGATGGCGCAATTCAATGCGGCGCGCCAAGCGCCCTATGCGACATGGCTGACGGCGCTGGGAATGCCCCCCGGTGGCGACGCTGGGCTGGGTGATTGGTACACCCTCGCGGGTTACTCTCGATCCGACTGGCAAGCCACCCCAGGCGTTGGCCCGGTACGCGGCGAAGCGCTCGTTGCCTTCTTCAGCCATCCAGACGTGCAGCGCATGGCCCGCCAACTGCAGCAGGCGGGCGTCGATGGGTTTTAACCGAGCCCGGTGAGCCGCAGCATCAGCCCCAGATAGAGCGGGATCAACAGCGGTGCCAGCAGTGTGGTGGTAAGTACCGCTAAAGCACCTTTCTGCGGCTGAATGCCCAACTCCATAGCTACAACGACGACGTTCGAGGCCATTGGCACCACGCCCAATAGCAGCAGCGCCATCGCCAGCTCTGGTGCCAGCGGCGTGAACTGCTGGAGCACCAGCACCGCCCCCAGCATCACCAGCGGCCAGAGCAAATAGCGCAGGCCCACGCAGGTCGCCACAAAGCGCGTATCCCACGCGGCGAGGGTGACCTGGCTTAACGTCATGCCAATGATCATCATGCCCAGCAGGGTATAGGTGGCGGGAAAGACCGCTAATGAACTCATCAGTGATTCCGGCAGCGTGGCGTTGAGCGCGTTTAGTAGCAGCGCTAAGAGAAACGCATAGACCAGCGGCAGACGAATAATTTTGGCCAAGCTCTGGCGTACCGAGAAGTGGCCCCGGGCGCTCAAATAAAACCCCACCGTGAACTCGTATAAATTGATGCCCAGCATGCAGAAGAGATACAGCGTCACCCCTTCCGGCGGTAGCAGAATCAGCGCGACGGGCAGCCCAAAGTAGCCGGTATTACCGGTGCCAGAAGAGAACGCCAGCAGCGCGCCTTCCTGCGGGCCAAAGCGGTGTTGGGTAACCCAGCGCACGGCCAGTGCCATGGCGCTGACCAACAGAAACATCGCCAGGGTGAGCACCAAATACTCTAAGGTGGGGCCGCCGTTCATCAGCGCGCGAAAAATTGTCAGCGGCGCAATTAGGTACACCAGCAGCGTGGCGATCGGGCGCGGGTCTATTTTCAACCGTTGGGCGGCAATAAAGCCGAGCCCCACATACCCTAACAGCATGAGCAGCGGGCCCATTAACGCGCTGGGTGCTAAGTCCATATCTCCTCCTTGATAGACGCGGTGGTGCCAACATGAGCCGAATTGAAGGTCGACCGTGGAATCTTTCATTAGCCGCTGCGCGGCGAAGCAGCGAGAATACCCTAAATAATGATCACGTTACCGCACTGCGAGGATAAACCATGAGCAGCCAAGAGCATCCGTTAGGTATTAGCTTTGAATTCTTTCCGCCCAACACCGATGCCGGTCGGGAGAAGCTAATTCACGTGCGTGATGAGCTGGCCGCTCGTAACCCGCGTTTCTTCTCGGTCACCTACGGCGCGGGTGGCTCCACCCAGGCGCGCACTCGGGATATCGTGCGCACCGTTAGCCAAAGTGGCATCACCACGGCGCCGCACCTCTCCTGCATCGGCAGCGAAAAGGCCCAGCTCCGTGATCTGCTGGCGCAGTACCGCGAAGAGGGCGTCGATAGCCTAGTGGCCCTGCGCGGTGACATGCCCTCCGGGATGGCCAGTATTGGCGAGCTACGCTACGCCAATGAATTGGTCGAGTTCATTCGTAATGAGACAGGCGACCACTTCGACATCGCGGTCGCGGCGTATCCGGAATCTCATCCACAGGCCCCCAGCCTCGATAAGGATGTGGAAAACTTTGCCCGCAAGATGAATGCGGGGGCCAATATGGCGATTACCCAGTACTTCTTTACCGCCGATGCCTACTTCCACTTCGTTGATAAAGCGCGTGCGCTGGGCGTCGAGCAGCCGATCATTCCCGGCATCATGCCGATCACCAACTACACCAAGCTGGCGCGGTTTTCCGATGCCTGCGGCGCGGAAATTCCCCGCTGGATTCGCAAGCAGTTAGAAGCCTACGGCGATGACAGCGACGCCATTGCCGCCTTTGGTACCGATGTAGTGACTCGTCTGTGCGAGCGGCTACTGGACGGAGGCGCGCCGGGCCTGCACTTCTACACGCTGAACCAGGCAGCCCCGGTTTTGAAGGTGGTGGATAACCTGAGCTAACGCTTTTGCCTGCTGATCATACCGGCCTGCATCCTTGATGCAGGCCGGTTTTTTATGGGTCTCTAACAGGTTTTTAGCGCTTTGTGGCGCTCAGTAAGCGCCGTATGATGCCTGCTCTTTTTGCGCTTTGAGAAGGAGCACCACACGATGTGGTTGATCACTGCCATGTTCGCATTCACCTACCTGGGCATGGCAGTGGGCCGCTTGCCTGGCCTGCAGGTCGACCGCTCTTGGATGGCCCTCGCGGCGGCGTGTGTCTTGCTGGTGACCGGCACCGTTCAGCTGGAGGAGATTGCCAGCCATATCGACATCGGCGCGCTGGTGCTGCTGATGGCGCTCATGCTGGTCTCGGCCCAGTTTGGCTTTTCAGGGGTGTATCACCAGCTGTCAGAGTGGATGGCCCGGCATGCGGAACAGCCTAACAAACTGCTGCTCGGCGTAGTGCTGTTGGGCGGCGTGCTATCGGCGCTGTTGGTCAATGACATTGTCGCCTTTGCGCTGACGCCGCTGCTGTGCCAGACGCTGCTGGCGCGAGGGTTAGACCCTCGGCCGTTCTTGTTGGCCCTGGCGATGTCCTGCAACGCAGGCTCGGCGGCGAGCCTAATCGGCAACCCGCAAAATATTCTGATTGGTCAGGCGGGCGACTTAGCGTTTTGGGATTACACCCTGCAAGCCGCCGTTCCTGCGCTGGTCGCGCTGATGACAACCTACAGCGTCATCTGGCTCGCTTGGCGGCGGCGCTGGTGGCTCAGTGGCCCCGCTTCGGTGCCATTGGCAACGGCGCCTGTGGCAGAAAGCCTTCGCTATAAGCCACTGTTGGCTGCTGTTGCCTTGTTGGTGCTGTTCTCGACACCGCTCCCCCGCGAATGGTCGGCGCTGGCCGTGGCGCTGGTGTTGATGATGTCGCGCCGCGTGGCCAGCCACCGCTACACACACGCCGTCGACTGGAATCTGCTTCTGCTGTTTGTGGGCCTATTTATCGTCACGGGGAGTGTGGCATCGCTGCCAGAGGCTAGCGCGGTCGTGAATCGTCTGGTCGGTGAAGGCGGGCTGCCCAGCGATGCGTGGAGTATCGCGGGTATGTCGCTGGTGGCCAGTAACGTGATTGGCAATGTCCCTTTTGTGGTGCTGCTGTTGGGGTTATTCCCTGCACTGTCAGAGTCCACCCTCGTCATGCTGGCGGTCATGTCGACTCTGGCCGGGAACCTACTGTTGATCGGCAGCGTGGTAAACCTGATTGTGGCAGAAGGCGCGAAGCGTCAAGGGGTCCACCTTGGGTTTATAGAGTTCGCTAAAGTGGGTGTGCCGGTCACCCTGCTATCGATGCTGGCCGCAGCGCTCTGGTTCACGCTGGGCTGAGCGCCATCCGCTAGGCGAATAAAAAAGCCGGAACCTTTCGGTTCCGGCTGTTGCGTGGGTGGTACGCGGTTTTGCGTAGCGTGGCTCTGGTAAACGTAACGGTTTAGGTAGCGTTTGCCGTTGCCTTGCCTTTGCCTCCGTGCTGCTTGCGCTGCATGAGGAAGAGCACGGCACCAATCGCCAAGCCTGCCACGTCGGTATAGATACCGCCGTAAATCAGGAATAGCGCGCCCACTAACATCACCAAGCGTTGCACCACATTCACCGGCCCGAAGAACCACTTCTGCACCATACCGGAGAGCAGCACGATGCCCAGTGTGGCGGTGAGGCCAACGCGTAGGATCTGCATCGCCGAGCCTTCCATCAGCATGGCTGGGCTGTAGAAGAACATGAACGGCACGATAAACGCCGCCAAGCCGATCTTGAACGACGCCACCGAGGTGCCCATGGGGTTGTCCCCAGAGATACCGGCGGCCGCGTAGGAGGCCAGCGCCACCGGCGGCGTAATGGCCGAGACCACGGCGAAGTAGAACACGAAGAAGTGGGCAATCAGCGGCTCGATGCCGATGTTGATCAACCCTGGTGCGACCACCGATGCGGCCACTGCGTAGGCCGCTGTGGTCGGCATCCCCATGCCCAGCAGAATGCTGATCAGCATGGCGAAGAACAGCGCCAGCAGTTGGCTAACGCCCGCCAAGCCCAGCAGCAGCGAAGAGAAGCGCGCGCCAACACCGGTCAGCGAGATCACGCCCACGATCAACCCCGCGCAGGCACACACGGCAATGATCTGAATGGACATGGTACCGGCAAGCTGCAGCGCTCTTAGAATGGCGCGCAGGCCCATCTTGTTGGGTGAAATCCAGCTGACGACGGCCGCAGAGGCAGTGGCCAGCGTACCCGCACGAATCACCGAGTAGCCCATGAACAGCGCCACGATCAAAATGATGATCGGTGCGAACAGGTAGACCTGCTTCACTAGCTTGGAGAACAGCGGAATCTCGTCTTTGCGCATGCCGCGCATGCCTTTACGGGCGGCTTCGAAATCTACCATGAAGTAGATCGATGCAAAGTAGAGAATGGCCGGAATGACGGCGGCAATGGCGATTTCGGTATAGGGGATACCGGTCACTTCCGCCATGATGAACGCGCCCGCCCCCATGATAGGCGGCATGATCTGACCACCGGTCGAGGCGGCCGCTTCGATCGCCCCTGCACTACGAGCGGGGTAACCTACTTTCTTCATCAGCGGGATGGTCAGGGAGCCGGTGGAGACCACGTTACCAGCCGACGTACCGTTGATCATCCCCATCAAGCCAGAGGCAAAGATGGCGACTTTCGCCGGGCCACCCCGGGCGCGGCCTGCCGCGGCAAAGGCGAAGTTGACGAAGTAGTCGCCCACTTTGGAGGCCTGCAGGAACGCGGCAAAAATGATGAACAGAATGATATAGGTGGACGAGACCGCCGTGGTCGGGCCGAGAATGCCCGCATCGGTATAGACCTGACTAAAGAAGCGCTGGACCGACAGGCCAGGATAGCCCAGGAAGCCGGGTAAATAGGGGCCTGCGAAGACATAGGTCAGGAACACGGCCGAAATAACGACCAGCGCCAACCCTGCCACCCGGCGAGTCAGTTCGAGAATCAGCAGCGAGCCTGCGATGGCTGCCCAAGAGATGCCGGGCGGCGCAAACGAGGTGCCGGTGGACATCCGCATGGTGGTGTTGAAGGCCATCAGTAGGTAGCCCGCGCTGGCCAGTGCGCACACCATGAGCACGAGATCAGCGGCGTTGAAACGGTGGCGCGCCTGGCGGTAGAACCAGGAGAGCACGATGGCGACCGCCGTGGTGGCCATCAGTGGGTAGCCAAAGTGCAGCGTTTCTATGGCCGGGTCGATACGCATGGCCCCGCCGTTGATGGTCTGCTGCATCAAAACCACTTGGACCAGCGAGTACACCGCAGGGATCAACAGCGCATAGCTCACCCATTTCAGCCAAGCAGGGGAGGCTTGCTGGTCATCTTCAGCAAAGCGGGCACCGGCAAACAGCCCGTAACCCAAAATCAACGCACCGGCGATGTGAACGATACGGAACGACCAGGTTTCCATGGGGTACACGTTGAGTGAAAACAGGTGGAAACCTGAGTAGGCAATCGCCAGTGCTGCAAATAGCAGGAACTGCCAGCCAACGAATAGGCGGCGGTTGGGCTCAACAACTTCTTCATCGACGCCATCGGCAATCGAGTCGGGCGTTGATGAAGCCGCTAGGGCGTCATCCTTGAGGCCGTTGGGGTCTTGGTCGGTATTGTGACTCATCAGAGGTCACCCTCACAGCAAAAGCAGAGAAAGGGGCAGTAGCGAACGCTGCCCCGCCCGACAGGATCGGCAGCGGGGCAGCGCGATGGTGCGTCGTACTTACTTGATCATGTCGTCAGAGATGTCGTAACCGTTCTCTTCGTACCAGCGTGCTGCACCCGGGTGGAAGGGCAGGACGGTGTTATGAACGATGTTCTCCGGAATGCTGGTTTCAGCACTGCGGTGTACGTCGCGCATCCGGTCGTTGTTTTCCATGGTCGCTTTGGTGACTTCGTAGATGAAGTCTTCCGGCAGGTCGCAACCGGCAATGGCGAAGTTCCACATGGAAACGGCACGAGCGTCCTCTTCCAGCGTGGTGTAGGTGCTGGCGGGGATCGTGAACTCAGCAACCGGATAGTTATCCAGCACGGTGGCCAGCTCTTCTTCGGTAAATTCGATGATGTTCACGTCGGTTTGTACTTCCAGCTGGCTAACCGCCGGAATCGGGATGCCCGCTGCGAAGGCGACAACGTCGAGCAGACCGTCCTGAAGCTGGCCGCCCAGATCCGACCAGCCGCCGTTACGACGCTCGAAGTTCACGCCCAGGGTCTCCAGCATGGCCGGGAAGTAGGTGTCAGACGTCGAGGCGGCCGGGCCGAAACCGATGCGCGCACCATCAGGAATGTCTGAGATGGAGGTAATGCCGGAGCTAGAGAGCGCCGCGATGGAGAACGGTGTCTCGTACATCGGGAACAGCGCGCACACGTTGTCCATCACCAGGCCGGGGGCCAGCGGGCTTTCGCCTTTCATGGCATCGGATGCCGGGCCCATGGTGGTCAGGCCGAAGGCCATATCGCCACTGTGCACCAGCGCCAGGTTTTGGGTCGGGCCGCCGGTGACTTCGCCGCCGCCAGAAACGTCTAGCTCTTCGGCAATGAAGTTTGCCCAGCCAGAACCGTAAACGAAGTAGGTGCCGCCCTGGCTGGCAGTTCCTACGGTGAAGTTGGTCGGCCACTCGGAGCGATCCGCTTGGGCAGTGCCAGCGGCGAGAAGTGCGCTACCTGCGAGCAGGGCAATCGTTTTGGGCATCGTATTGCGCATGGCGAGATTTCCTAAGCTGTTATTGGGATTATCGTCTGGCGTGTGCGGGACACCGCCAGTGCTTCATCATTAAGCAGCTTATACAGAGCGATACTCGTGCCATGTATGCATTTTTATTTTTAAATCAATAAATTGAAAAATCGGTCTTCAACTTTGGTTGAAACACAAAAGGCGCGGAGTGTCTGGCTTTTCGCACGGATCAGGCAGGCAGGTGTGCGGAATTCCGCACACTTGGCAGGCGGGGTGTTCGCCGCACCCTGCGACGGGGCGGCGAGGGGCGTTATTTCTTTTTGCCAGGATCTAGAATACGCACGGGCTGGATGTCCTGAACTTTCTGCTCGTCGCGAACCTGGTTCACTCGGGTGGTGAGCTCCGGGGCCGCTTCGTCTTCGATGGGCAGCTGCTCGAAAAAATCGCAGCTGACGCACTCCCGGTAGCGAATACCGTTCTGCTCCCAGGCGCGGATGCGATCCATGGCGGCGCAGCGTGGGCAGGTCACGCCCGCGATAAATCGTTTAACACTCGACATACCTTTACTCCCAAGGTGTGACGGCCATGCCGCCACACCGTATCGAAACAAACGGTCGGGGCGGCTTAGGCCGCGCGAATACCGCTATGGCGCAGCAGCGGCTCGACGCTGGGTTCACGGCCTCGGAAGGCGCGGAATAGCTCGGCGGCATCCCGCGCGCCGCCTTGCTCCAGAATCTCTTCACGGAAGCGCTGACCAGTGGTGGGATCAAAGATACCCGCCTCCTCAAAAGCGCTCCAGGCGTCGGCGGAGAGCACTTCTGCCCACTTGTAGCTGTAGTAGCCGGCAGCGTAACCGCCCGCAAAAATGTGGCTGAAGCTATTTTGGAAGCGGTTGAAGTCGACCACGGGCACGACGGAGGTTTGGCGACGCACGTCGTCGAGCAGCGCTTGAACATCGCTGGCCGAAGGCGCTTCCAGCTCGTGGTGAAGGCGCAGGTCGAACAGTGAAAACTCGATCTGACGCACCATGCCCATGGCGGACTGGAAGTTTTTCGCCGCTTGCAGCCGCTCGAACAGAACGTCCGGCAGCGGTTCGCCGGTGTCCACATGTTTGGCCAGCAGGTCGAGGCCTTCCCGCTCCCAGCAGTAGTTTTCCATGAACTGGCTGGGCAGCTCGACGGCATCCCAGGCGACGCCGTTGATGCCCGAGACGTCTGCCACCTCTTGCTTGGTCAGCATATGGTGCAGGCCGTGGCCAAACTCGTGGAACAGCGTGGTCACTTCGTCATGGGTGAGGAGTGCAGGCTTGCCGCCCACCGGCGCGGTGAAGTTGCAGGTCAAGAAGGCCACGGGGAGCTGCACGCCGTTTTCGGTTTTGCGGCGTACCCGGCAGTCGGCCATCCACGCACCGCCCCGTTTACCTTCGCGGGCGTAGAGATCCAGGTAGAACCCGGCAATCGGCGTGCCCTGTTCGGTAATACGGAAGAAGCGCACGTCGTCATGGTAGCTCGGAGCGCTGCTGTCTTCTGTTACTTGAACGCCATAAAGGCGCTCGACGACTTGGAACAAACCATCGACGACCCGCGGCGCGGGGAAGTAGGGGCGCAGCTGCTCTTGGGAAATAGCGTAGCGTGCTTCGCGCAGTTTCTCGCTGACGTAGGCGACATCCCAGGGTTTGAGTGTCTCGATACCTAGCTCGTCACGGGCGTAGGCGCTGAGTTCGGCGAACTCCTCCTGCGCTTGCGGTTTGGCGCGGCGGGCGAGGTCTTCCAGGAAGTCCAGCACCTGCGCGGGGGAGTCTGCCATTTTGGTGGTCAGCGAGTAGTCGGCGTAGGTGTCGAAGCCCAGCAGTCCCGCCAGTTCCTGACGCAGGGTCAGTATTTCTTCCAAAATGGGGGCGTTGTCGAATTTGCCTGCGTTGGGACCCTGGTCGGAGGCGCGGGTCACGAAAGCGGTATATACCTCCTCGCGCAGCTCGCGGCTGTCGGCGTAACTGACGATGGGGAAGAAGCTGGGGAAATCCAGCGTAATGCGATAACCCTCCACGCCTTTGGCGTCTGCCAGCGCTTTAAGGGTCTCCAGGGCGCTCTCCGGAACGCCCGCCAGCGCCTCGCGATCCTGAATGTCTTTGTGCCACGCCTGAGTGGCGTCCAGCACGTTGTTAGAGAACTGGTTAGAAAGCGTGGAGAGGCGGGACTGAATCTCGCCGTAACGGGCTTTCTTATCTGCCGGTAGGTCGACCCCGGCCAAACGGAAATCCCGCAGGGCGTTATCCACCGTACGCTGTTGAGCAGCCGTGAGCGTTGGCCAACTCTCGCTCTCCTTTAGCGCCTGCCAGCCTTTGAACAGCCCTTCGTGCTGACCGACCCAAGTGCCAAATGCAGAGAGTTTTTCCAGGCAGGCTTGGTAAGCATCGCGCAGCTCGGGGGTGTTCATGGTGCCGTTGAGGTGCGACACCGGCGACCAAGCTTGGGAAAGACGGTCATTCACTGCTTCCAGCGGGGCGGCAAAGTTCTCCCACGTTGGGGGGGTGGTAGCGGACTGCTGGGCTAGGCGATCAATCGCCTCGCGGCTCTCATCGAGCAGCGTGTCCACGGCAGGCACCACGTGGTCGGCACGAATGTCGGCGAAAGGGGGAAGCTCGTGGCTCTCTAGCAACGGGTTGCGGGACATAAGCACCTCGGTAGCAATCAAGTTAGGGGCGCACAAAAACGTGCGCTGATGATGACACAGTGCGGGCAGTGAGGCGTTGTTTCAATGCTTGACCCGCTGCAAGCGTTTGGCCTGGGGGCAGGCGCCTGCTAGTCTTGCCGCCTTTCCATATCCGTAATCTGCAAGTGTCACCAACAATGCCACCCATGGCAGGAGCAAGTAATGAGTGAAACGCTAGAGCGCTGGGGGTCGAAACGGGCCTTTATCTTGGCGGTAACAGGTGCTGCGGTTGGGCTGGGTAATATTTGGCGCTTTCCCTATGTGGCGGGGGAGAACGGCGGTGCTGCTTTCCTGTTGATTTACGTAGCGTTCGTGCTGCTGTTAGGTATTCCCGTGATGATGGCGGAAATCCTGATTGGGCGTGCAGGGCGGCGTGGGCCGATGCAGGCGCTCGGCGTGCTGGCGTCAGAAGCCGGGGCTTCCCGCCATTGGCGCTGGTTGGGGCTGTTTGGCGCGTTCACCGTGTTCTGTATTTTGTCGTTTTACTCGGTGGTCTCCGGCTGGTCGATTGAGTTTTTAGTGGCCTCGGTGAACGGCAATTTTGACGGTGCCAGCGCTGCCGAGATCGGCGCGGGGTTCGACGCGTTTCTGGCGAACCCTGGGCTGCTGATCTTCAACCACTCGCTGTTCCTCTTCATGACCATGACGGTGGTGGCAGCCGGGGTGGCCAAAGGGCTCGAGCGGCTCAACAACCTGCTGATGCCGCTGCTTTACGGGTTGCTGCTGCTATTAGCTATTTATGCCACTACTACGTCGGGCTTTGGTACCGCGCTGTCGTGGCTCTTTCTGCCCTCCTTCGAGGACGTGACGCCTACTGTCGTGTTACATGCCATGGGCCATGCCTTCTTTACGCTGGCAGTCGGTGCCTGTGCGCTGATGGCGTACGGGGCTTACATGCCCGATGAGCAGAGCCTGCCAAAGGCGGCCTTTGCCGTGGCGGTGCTGGACATTAGCGTGGCGCTGCTGGCAGGCATTGCGATTTTCTCGGTGGTGTTTGCCCAGGGCATGGACCCCGCCGATGGACCAGGACTCATGTTCGTGACGCTGCCCATCGCTTTTTCCGAGCTGCCCTGGGGCTCACTCTGGCTCAGCGTATTTTTCCTGCTGCTGCTGCTGGCCACCTGGACCTCGGCGATTAACCTTGCCGAGCCGATGGTGGCCACGCTGCAGGGGCTGGGCTGGCGGCGCAGTCTTTCGACCGCCGTGGTGGCGATCAGCGTCTGGCTTCTGGGCCTGCTATCGGCGTTCTCGTTCTCGACGCTGGCCGAGTTTAGGCCGCTGTTTGGGCGTAACGTGTTCGAACTGGTGAGCAGTATTCCGCCCGATATTTTCCTGCCCTTGGGTGGTTTGCTGATTGCTACCTTTGCCGCTTGGGTGATGCCGCAAGCGCTGGTCGTGAAAGCGCTGGGCGTGGGCGATGGTGGCTATGTCATGTGGCGTAATATCGTTCGCTGGGTCTCGATTCCATTGACGTTTATTGTTCTACTCGGCGGGTTGCTATAGTGATGTCATCCCGCGTCGTCACGAAACGCAAAACGCTTTAGAGGAGTGTGCCATGAGCAGTGCCCTACGAACGTATCAAGGCGTCTCGCCGCAGTTGGGTGAGCGTGTCTACATTGATCCCGCCAGCGTGGTGATTGGCAATGTCACGCTCGGCGATGACTGCTCGGTCTGGCCCATGACGGTGATTCGTGGCGATATGCACCGCATTACCATCGGCGCGCGTACCAGCGTTCAAGATGGCAGCGTGCTGCACATCACTCACGCGAGTGACTTTAACCCCGACGGCTTTCCGCTCACCATTGGCGAGGATGTCACCATTGGCCATAAGGCCATCCTGCATGGCTGCACGCTAGGTAGCCGTATCTTGGTGGGCATGGGAGCGATCGTCATGGACGGTGCCGTGGTGGAAGATGAGGTGATCATTGCCGCTGGCGCCGTGGTGACGCCCGGGAAGCGGCTGGAGAGCGGCTATGTTTACGCAGGCAACCCGGCAAAGGCGCTGCGCCCGCTCAAGGAGAAAGAGCGCGCGTTCTTTCCCTATACCGCTGGCAATTACGTGAAGTTAAAAGATCAGTTTCTCGGCGATGCCGAAAGCGGTCGCTAAGCGCTTGCCCTACCACTCTTTTTTCTAACATAGCCATGTTGCACGCTCTAAAAATCTGGTAATTTATCCAGTTTTCCAGGGTGCCGCGACATGGCTAATTTTCGCACGCATATTACGGTAGCAGCAGCGGGCGGCACGCTAATGGCCTACGTTGGCTGGCAGGCCCAGTGGTGGGGAGCGCCGCAAGCGCTGCTGGTCATTGCTTTGGTGGCCTTTGGCGGCATTCTGCCCGATATCGACGCCGATCGGTCCCGCTCTATCCGCCTGATTTTCAATCTATTATCCGTTCCGTCACTGGTGCTGGGCGTGCTGCTGCTCCAACCCTGGCTGACGCCTGGGTTGCTGCTGGTGGCCTGCGGGGGCATCTACTTTTCGGTGCGCTATTTAGCAGCGGTGCTGTTTTCGCGCCTGACCGTGCACCGTGGCATCTGGCATTCGCTGATGGCCGCCGGGCTTTGCGCGCTGGCCACCGCTGCCATTAGCTACCATTTATTGGTGCAGCCGGCTTGGCTGGCGTGGTCCCACGGGGCGGCGGTGCTGCTCGGCTTCATCATCCATCTGAGCCTGGACGAGCTGTTTAGCGTCGACTTGGAGGGCGCGCGGTTGAAGCGCTCGTTCGGTACGGCGCTGAAACTGGGCGATAGTCGCCGCCCGCTCTCTAACCTACTGATGCTGATTGCCCTGCTGGTGCTGGTGCCCTGGGTGCCCCCGTGGGGGGTGCTGCTGGAGCTCTTTCATCAAGGCTCACTGCTGTGGCGATAGTCGTCGGCGCTGAGGCCATGCTTCTTTAGCTTGTCGTAAAAGGTTTTGCGGGGAATCCCCAGATGGCGACAAACATCGGTCACGCGGCCATGGTGGCGGGCCAGGGACTGGCTGATCAGACTCTTCTCGAATAGCTCTACCTGACGCGGCAGCGTGGGTTCTTGCGTATCTGCGGCAACCCCCTCCAGAAGGACATCCAGGCGGTAGTCGAACGCCGCGCCTAACAGTACATAGCGTTCTGCTAAATTACGCAGCTCGCGAACGTTGCCGGGCCAGTCGTGGGCCAGCAGCGCGGCCACGGCATGGCTATCCAGGGTCGGTGCTTCCAGGCCGCTGCGGTTGGCGGCGACCACGGCAAAGTGTTGGAAGAGCAGCGGGATATCTTCCCGCCTTTCCCGTAGGGCTGGCAGCGGGAGCGTCACCACATTGAGCCGGTAATAAAGATCTTCGCGAAAGCGCCCCTCGTCAGCGGCGACTTTCAGGTCCACTTTGGTAGCGGCGATAACGCGAATATTGAGCGGCACCGCTTCGTTGGCCCCTAGGCGCTCCACGCTGCGCTCTTGAAGCACGCGCAGCAGCTTCACCTGTAGAGCCAACGGCATCGACTCGATCTCGTCTAAAAAGACCGTGCCGCCGTTGGCGTGCTCGAATTTGCCAATGCGCCGTTCGACTGCGCCGGTAAAGGCGCCTTTTTCATGGCCAAACAGCTCGGACTCGATGGTGTTTTCCGGCACCGCGCCGCAGTTGATGGCCATGAAGGGGCTGTTACGCCGGGCACTGCGCTCGTGAATGGCCCGGGCGACGAGGTCTTTGCCGGTGCCCGTTTCGCCAAACAGCAGCACGTCGGCTTCCACCTGGCTGATGCGCTGGATCATGGCGGCAAGCCGTGAGATCACTGGCGTTCGCCCAACCAGGCGCGGGCCCAGCGCGGCTTGCTGCACCTCTAGCTCGGCTTTCAAGCGCAGGTTTTCGAGGCTTAGCTGGCGCTTTTCGATGCCACGCCTCACCACATCCAGCAGCTGGTCGCCCGCGAAGGGTTTTTCCAGAAAGTCCCAGGCTCCTGCCCGCATCGCCTCTACCGCAGTGGAGATATCGCCATGGCCGGTAATCAGAATGATCGGCAGCGTGGCATCGCGGCTATGCAGTTCATGCAGCAGCGCCATGCCGTCCATGCCAGGCATGCGTATATCGCTGACGATGACGCCGGGAAAGTCGGGTGGCAAAGCGGCCAGCGCCTGTTCGGCGGACTCGAAGCAGTGGGGCGTATAGCCCGCGAGTTCTAAGGTTTGGCTGGCGGTGATGCGAAGATGCGGCTCGTCGTCGATCACCATGACCGGCAGTGTCGACGGCTCATGCATGGGATGGGTTCTCCTGTTCATGGCGGGAGGGGGAAGGCGCTGGCGAGCGTGGCAGGGTTACCGTAAAACAGGCACCGCCATTGGCCAGATTGTTGGCCTGTAGCTTGCCTCCCAGGTCTTCCATAATACGCGAGGAGATCGAGAGTCCTAGCCCTAATCCGCTGCCCGGTGCTTTGGTGGTAAAAAAGGGCTCAAAAATGTGTCCCAGATGATCCGTTGCAATGCCTGGGCCATTGTCTGCCACGCTGATGACCACGTAGTGATCGTCTACGTGGGTGCTAAGCGTGAGCACAGGCGCTTCGATCTCCTTCATGGCCTGAACCGCGTTACCGATCAGATTCACCAGCACCTGCTCCAGGCGCACCAGGTCGCCCTCTACCCAGAGGGTCTCTTCCGGCCACTGCTGGACGACGTGGATGCCGTCATCGCGAAGGCGGCTATGGAACAGCCGCAGGGCGTACTCGATGCACGCCTGTACCGAAATCGTTTCCTGGCGCTCGCTGCTCTTGCGGGAGAACTGGCGCAACTGGGCGCTAATGTCGGCCATGCGCTCGGTGAGTTCGACAATGTGCGCCAAGTTGGCGTCGGCGCGTTCGATCCGTGCCAGTTCGATGAAACGGCGAGCGTTTTCCGCATAGGCGCGAATGGCGGCCAGGGGCTGGTTGAGTTCGTGATTGATGCCTGCTGCCAGTTGCCCTAGCACGGCGAGCTTGGCAGCTTGAATCAGTTCGTTCTGGGTTTGGCGTAGGTTGGCCTCTGCCCGTCGCCGCTCTTCGATCTCATCGGAGAGGCGCTGGTTGCTGGCGACTAAGTCGCGGGTACGACGCTCGACGCTGACTTCGAGCTCATCGCGCACGCGGGCGAGCGTTTGGCGCTCCCGCTCGGCAAAGGCTTCGCGCTCTCGGCGCAGTCGGAGACGTTGCCAGCCAATGCCGCCCGCCAGGGCGATGACGCCGTAAAGTCCGCCCGCCATCAGGGCGGCAATCCACTGGGCGTTCATGACCGGCGTCAGCGGCTTGAGAATATGCATTTGCCAGCCAAACTCGGGGATGGGGCGCGTCAGGCTCAAATAGCGCCCGCCGCTTAGCGGGCCATGGGCAAAGCTCACAAGGTAACTGCCGGGCCCGTAGGGGGTATCTAGTTGAATGCCGGACGGCGTGAGCGGCTCCATGGCATAGCGGCGGGTGTCACGGAGCGCGTCACGCTGTTCGTCGCTCAGCGGATAGAGAGCGTTCATACGCAGTTCGGGGTGGCTGGCCATGAAGATGATATTGTCGCTGTCGGTGACGAACAGCTCGGCGTCCTGTTCGGCCCAGCTCTCTTCGACATCATCGAGCAGCACTTTGACGACGATCACGCCATCGGGCTTGGCATCGGGAGAGGTATCGTCCAACCATACCGGTGAGGAGAAGTAGTAGCCGCGCTCCAGGGACTTGATACCTAGCCCGAAAAACCGTCCCTGGCCGCCTGCGATGGCATCCGAGTAGTAGCTACGGAAGGCATAGTTCTGGCCAATGAAGGTGTTCGGACGATGCCAGTTGCTGGCGGCAATGGTGTTGGCATCGCGATCCAGCAGGTACACGTCCGAGACGCCTGAGGTGAAGCGAAAGCGATCCAGCAGCAGGTTGAGCGGCATAGGGTCTTGGCTATCAGGAGAGTCCAAAAAGCGCTGAACGCCTTCCCGAGTGGCTAGCATTTGTGGCAGGTAGTCGTAGCGCAGCAGATAGCCGTTCAAGTTGGCGGCTGAGAGACGTAGCTCGTTCTCGGCGTCATCCTGCAGATTCGACAGCGCCTGTTCACGGGCGAGCTGGGCCGCCTGCCACATGCACAGCAATAGCCCCACAGGAATGGCGATCAGCCATAGCCGACGCCAGCGCCGCGCGGTAGGACTGAGGTGATTGCTCATGCCGGACTGCTGGTGCCCTGGGCGCGGCGTAAGGCCCGCTGGGCGCGGGTTTCGGCTCTGGCCATCTCAAGCAGCCCCTCTTCCACATACACTAAGTGCTCGTGGGCGCGTGCTCGGGCGTCTTCCGCACGGCCTTCTAGGATGGCATCCAGCAAGGCGCGGTGCTGCTTCATGAGTTGGGTGCGAGAGTCGGGCTTGGCGAACAGATGGGCCAAGTTATCCACGATGCTCTGTTCGAGCAGGTGGAAAATGCCGCGAATGGTGTGCAGCAGCAGCACGTTGTGCGCGGCTTCCGCGATGGCGAGATGAAAGGCTGCGTCTAGTTTTGCTTCCTGAGCCGGGTCGGCACCGACGAAGCCACCATCGAGCTCCTCGAAGCGCTGAATGAGAACGGCTTTGTCGGCAGGCGTGGAGCGAAGGGCCGCGTAGTAGGCGGAAATGCCCTCCATGGCGTCACGGAATTCCAACAGATCCAAATGGAATTCGTTATGGCGCGAAAGCATTTCCAGCAGCGGATCGGTGTAACCGCTGTTCAGCGTTTCGTTCACGAACGTGCCGCCGCCCTGGCGGCTGGTGAGCAGGCCTCGGGCTGCCAGCTTTTGAATGGCCTCTCGCAGCGATGGGCGCGATACGCCGAAACGCTCGGCCAGCTCCCTTTCTGGGGGTAAACGCTGGCCGGGCTTGAGGCTGCCTTCCAAAATCATGGCTTCCAGGCGTTCCGTTATCACGTCGGCAAGGCGCTGTTGACGGAGCGGAGGGTAGGTCATCGATAAGTGCTCCCTTAATTGGTAAGACCAATAATAGGGCGTTTCAGAGGGCGACTCAAGCAGCGAATACCGTGTTCGCCAGAGATCGTGGCTAAACTAAGGTCTATAGCTCGGCTACCCGTCAGGTGGGATCTTCGTTTGACATGCCATCAGCTTGTCATTAACGTTACTAAACGTTGGTTGTCAATTGGTATGACCAATGCAAGCTGAATGGCAGGCGTATCGCTGTGTACGGTCAGTCGTAGTGTAAAGCCATCGCCAGCGATTTCGCGCCTACTCTTAGTGGCTACTTACAATAACGTCTTCCGTGCATAGGGCCCGTCATGATCATCTCTGCTTCAACGGATTACCGCCAGGCTGCCAAGCGCCGCCTTCCTCCCTTTCTCTTCCATTATGCCGATGGCGGGTCGTATGCCGAGCATACGCTGCGTCGCAATGTCGATGATTTGCGCGATGTCGCGCTGCGTCAGCGTGTGCTTAAGGATATGTCGTCACTTTCACTGGAAACCGAGCTATTGGGTGAAAAGCTCGCCATGCCGCTCGCACTAGCTCCCGTTGGACTTGCGGGTATGTATGCTAGGCGTGGCGAAGTGCAGGCGGCGCGCGCAGCCACCAAGAAGGGGGTGCCGTTCACGCTCTCTACCGTGTCGGTATGCCCCATAGCGGAAGTCGCTGCCGCCGTGGAGCGTCCCATCTGGTTTCAGCTCTACGTGCTAAAAGATCGTGGCTTCATGAAGCACGTGCTGGAGCGCGCGAAAGCTGCAGGTGTGAAAACGCTGATTTTCACCGTCGATATGCCGGTGCCCGGCGCTCGCTATCGTGATGCCCACTCCGGTATGAGTGGTAAGCATGGCCCCATGAGGCGCATGCTTCAGGCAGCGCTGCATCCTCTATGGGCATGGGACGTCGGCATTCATGGCCGCCCCCACGATCTGGGGAATGTGTCCGACTACCGAGGCAAGCCCACCGAGCTGGAAGACTACATTGCCTGGCTGGGTGATAACTTCGACCCGGCTATCTCCTGGAAAGATTTGGAGTGGATCCGTGAGTTCTGGGATGGCCCGATGATCATCAAAGGGATTTTAGACCCAGAAGATGCGAGAGATGCCGTGCGTTTTGGTGCCGATGGAATCGTGGTGTCGAATCATGGCGGCCGACAGTTGGATGGCGTGCCCTCTACCGCACGTGCGCTCCCTGCCATTGCAGATGCTGTCAAAGGTGACTTGGCCATTTTGGCTGACTCTGGCGTACGCAGCGGACTAGATGTAGTGCGAATGATTGCCATGGGTGCGGACACTGCGCTCATTGGTCGTGCTTTCATCTATGCACTGGCAACGGCGGGTGAAGCGGGGGTGGCCCACCTGCTCGACCTGTTCGAAAAAGAGATGAAGGTTGCCATGACCCTAACAGGCGCTCGTACGATTGCAGACTTAAACTCTGAATCGCTGGTATCTGAAGCGATGAGTACGCTGAATCATTCAGCTTAGTAGAGTGGAGAGACACACAACGTTTCAGCTTAGCAGGGTCATGTTGGAGTTTTTTTACAAAACCCTCTTGCCAACCCGGCTTCGAATCCGTAAAGTACGCATCCGCTGCCGGGGACGCCAAGCGTTACCAGCGGTGCAAGAGGTTAAAAACCTCTGGTTTGTCAGGAAGTTAGCGCCGTCTCGTTATTGATTGGATCGCTCGCTTCACTCGCTGAAAACAGCGGTTGACAAACACCACGGAATGCGTAGAATACGCCTTCCTCGCTGAGGCAACACGGTTCAGGTCATCGAGCCGGCACAGCGAAACAGCTCTTTAACAATTTGATCAGGTAATTCATGTGGGCGCTTGCCGATGAGGGTGAATCATCACCTATTATCAAGGCAAGCGACTCGTCAAACAGGCTTCGGCCTAATGAATGAATTCGTTTGACCCTTGAGCCAAGTTTGGTTCGCTTCTGTGGCCTCGGTCACAGGTAAGAACCGCATTGATCTTAAACTGAAGAGTTTGATCATGGCTCAGATTGAACGCTGGCGGCAGGCCTAACACATGCAAGTCGAGCGGTAACAGATCCAGCTTGCTGGATGCTGACGAGCGGCGGACGGGTGAGTAATGCATAGGAATCTGCCCGATAGTGGGGGATAACCTGGGGAAACCCAGGCTAATACCGCATACGTCCTACGGGAGAAAGGGGGCTTCGGCTCCCGCTATCGGATGAGCCTATGTCGGATTAGCTAGTTGGTGAGGTAAAGGCTCACCAAGGCAACGATCCGTAGCTGGTCTGAGAGGATGATCAGCCACATCGGGACTGAGACACGGCCCGAACTCCTACGGGAGGCAGCAGTGGGGAATATTGGACAATGGGGGCAACCCTGATCCAGCCATGCCGCGTGTGTGAAGAAGGCCCTCGGGTTGTAAAGCACTTTCAGCGAGGAAGAACGCCTAGCGGTTAATACCCGCTAGGAAAGACATCACTCGCAGAAGAAGCACCGGCTAACTCCGTGCCAGCAGCCGCGGTAATACGGAGGGTGCAAGCGTTAATCGGAATTACTGGGCGTAAAGCGCGCGTAGGTGGCTTGATAAGCCGGTTGTGAAAGCCCTGGGCTCAACCTGGGAACGGCATCCGGAACTGTCAAGCTAGAGTGCAGGAGAGGAAGGTAGAATTCCCGGTGTAGCGGTGAAATGCGTAGAGATCGGGAGGAATACCAGTGGCGAAGGCGGCCTTCTGGACTGACACTGACACTGAGGTGCGAAAGCGTGGGTAGCAAACAGGATTAGATACCCTGGTAGTCCACGCCGTAAACGATGTCGACCAGCCGTTGGGTGCCTAGCGCACTTTGTGGCGAAGTTAACGCGATAAGTCGACCGCCTGGGGAGTACGGCCGCAAGGTTAAAACTCAAATGAATTGACGGGGGCCCGCACAAGCGGTGGAGCATGTGGTTTAATTCGATGCAACGCGAAGAACCTTACCTACTCTTGACATCCTGCGAATTCGGTAGAGATACCTTAGTGCCTTCGGGAACGCAGAGACAGGTGCTGCATGGCTGTCGTCAGCTCGTGTTGTGAAATGTTGGGTTAAGTCCCGTAACGAGCGCAACCCTTGTCCTTATTTGCCAGCGCGTAATGGCGGGAACTCTAAGGAGACTGCCGGTGACAAACCGGAGGAAGGTGGGGACGACGTCAAGTCATCATGGCCCTTACGAGTAGGGCTACACACGTGCTACAATGGTCGGTACAAAGGGTTGCGAGCTCGCGAGAGTCAGCCAATCCCGAAAAGCCGATCTCAGTCCGGATCGGAGTCTGCAACTCGACTCCGTGAAGTCGGAATCGCTAGTAATCGTAGATCAGAATGCTACGGTGAATACGTTCCCGGGCCTTGTACACACCGCCCGTCACACCATGGGAGTGGACTGCACCAGAAGTGGTTAGCCTAACGCAAGAGGGCGATCACCACGGTGTGGTTCATGACTGGGGTGAAGTCGTAACAAGGTAGCCGTAGGGGAACCTGCGGCTGGATCACCTCCTTAAACGATGTCTTCCCCTCGCGGTAAGCGCTCACAATGAATTACCTGATCAGAATGCTGTTGTTACGCAGTGATAAGCGCTGTTTTCACGTTAAAAAAAGAAAAGGTCTTTCTTTTCCTTTTAAAGTGAAAAAAGCATCCGCTTATCACTGCGCATAGCAGTCGCTCTTTAACAATGTATATCATGCTGACATGAACGTTTGTTGAAACGTTCATACGTAATTGTTAAGTGATACGTCTCAAGCGTATCCGGCAATCGTTATCATTGCGAGATACCAGACCCCTTCGGGTTATAGGGTCAAGCAATGAAGCGCACACGGTGGATGCCTAGGCAGCCAGAGGCGATGAAAGACGTGGTAGCCTGCGATAAGGTTCGGTGAGGTGGCAAACGACCTGTGACCCGGACATCTCTGAATGGGGAAACCCACTCAGCATCAGCTGAGTATCCTACGCTGAATACATAGGCGTAGGAGGCGAACCAGGGGAACTGAAACATCTAAGTACCCTGAGGAAAAGAAATCAACCGAGATTCCCCTAGTAGCGGCGAGCGAACGGGGACCAGCCCTTAAGCATGTGACTGATTAGGCGAATACGCTGGGAAGCGTGGCCATAGTGGGTGATAGCCCCGTAGCCGAAAATCTGATCATGTGAAATCGAGTAGGTCGGGGCACGAGAAACCTTGACTGAAGACGGGGGGACCATCCTCCAAGGCTAAATACTCCTGGCTGACCGATAGTGAACCAGTACCGTGAGGGAAAGGCGAAAAGAACCCCGGAGAGGGGAGTGAAATAGATCCTGAAACCGTGTGCGTACAAGCAGTAGGAGCGGACTTGTTCCGTGACTGCGTACCTTTTGTATAATGGGTCAGCGACTTATATTCAGTGGCGAGGTTAACCGTATAGGGGAGCCGTAGGGAAACCGAGTCTTAACTGGGCGACACAGTCGCTGGATATAGACCCGAAACCGAGCGATCTATCCATGAGCAGGGTGAAGATTGAGTAACATCAATTGGAGGCCCGAACCAGGATCTGTTGAAAAAGATTTGGATGACTTGTGGATCGGAGTGAAAGGCTAATCAAGCTCGGAGATAGCTGGTTCTCCTCGAAAGCTATTTAGGTAGCGCCTCACGTATCACCGCCGGGGGTAGAGCACTGTTTCGGCTAGGGGGTCATCCCGACTTACCAACCCGAGGCAAACTCCGAATACCGGTGAGTGCCAGCGTGGGAGACACACGGCGGGTGCTAACGTCCGTCGTGAAAAGGGAAACAACCCAGACCGTCAGCTAAGGTCCCCAAATCCTGGTTAAGTGGGAAACGATGTGGGAAGGCTCAGACAGCTAGGAGGTTGGCTTAGAAGCAGCCATCCTTTAAAGAAAGCGTAATAGCTCACTAGTCGAGTCGGCCTGCGCGGAAGATGTAACGGGGCTAAACCAGGTACCGAAGCTACGGGTTCATCCTCTGGATGAGCGGTAGAGGAGCGTCGTGTAAGCCAATGAAGGTGTGTTGAGAAGCATGCTGGAGGTATCACGAGTGCGAATGCTGACATGAGTAACGATAAAGGGAGTGAAAAACTCCCTCGCCGGAAGACCAAGGGTTTCTGTTCGACGCTAATCGGAGCAGAGTGAGTCGGCCCCTAAGGCGAGGCCGAAAGGCGTAGTCGATGGGAAACGGGTCAATATTCCCGTACCGGACATGATTGCGATGGGGGGACGGAGAAGGCTAGGTGAGCCAGGCGTTGGTTGTCCTGGTGAAAGTGAGTAGGCTGGTGTCTTAGGTAAATCCGGGACGCTAAGGCCGAGACACGAAACGAACGGACCACGGTCCGGAAGTCATTGATGCCACGCTTCCAGGAAAAGCCTCTAAGCTTCAGATCATGTGCGACCGTACCCCAAACCGACACAGGTGGTCAGGGTGAGAATCCCAAGGCGCTTGAGAGAACTCGGGTGAAGGAACTAGGCAAAATGGTGCCGTAACTTCGGGAGAAGGCACGCCGGCGTAGGGTAATGGGACTTGCTCCCCGAGCCCGAACCGGTCGAAGATACCAGGTGGCTGCAACTGTTTAGTAAAAACACAGCACTCTGCTAACGCGCAAGCGGACGTATAGGGTGTGACGCCTGCCCGGTGCCGGAAGGTTAAGTGATGGTGTTAGGCCTCGGCCGAAGCTCTTGATCGAAGCCCCGGTAAACGGCGGCCGTAACTATAACGGTCCTAAGGTAGCGAAATTCCTTGTCGGGTAAGTTCCGACCTGCACGAATGGCGTAATGATGGCCACGCTGTCTCCACCCGAGACTCAGTGAAATTGAAATCGCCGTGAAGATGCGGTGTACCCGCGGCTAGACGGAAAGACCCCGTGAACCTTTACTATAGCTTCACACTGGACGCTGATGTTGCCTGTGTAGGATAGCTGGGAGGCTTTGAAACCCGGACGCCAGTTCGGGTGGAGCCAACCTTGAAATACCAGCCTGGCATCATTGGCGTTCTCACTCAGGTCCGTTATCCGGATCGAGGACAGTGTGTGGTGGGTAGTTTGACTGGGGCGGTCTCCTCCCAAAGCGTAACGGAGGAGCACGAAGGTACCCTCAGCACGGTCGGACATCGTGCAATGAGTGCAAGAGCATAAGGGTGCTTGACTGCGAGACAGACACGTCGAGCAGGTGCGAAAGCAGGTTCTAGTGATCCGGTGGTTCTGTATGGAAGGGCCATCGCTCAACGGATAAAAGGTACTCCGGGGATAACAGGCTGATACCGCCCAAGAGTTCACATCGACGGCGGTGTTTGGCACCTCGATGTCGGCTCATCACATCCTGGGGCTGAAGTCGGTCCCAAGGGTATGGCTGTTCGCCATTTAAAGTGGTACGCGAGCTGGGTTTAGAACGTCGTGAGACAGTTCGGTCCCTATCTGCCGTGGGCGTTGGATGTTTGAGAAGAGCTGCTCCTAGTACGAGAGGACCGGAGTGGACGACCCTCTGGTGTTCCGGTTGTCACGCCAGTGGCATTGCCGGGTAGCTATGGTCGGACGGGATAACCGCTGAAAGCATCTAAGCGGGAAGCCCCCTTCAAGATGAGACATCCCTGAGACCTAGAGTCTCCTAAAGGGCCCAGCGAGACCAGCTGGTTGATAGGCACGGTGTGGAAGCGCTGCAAGGCGTTGAGCTAACGTGTACTAATGGCCCGTGAGGCTTGACCCTATAACACCCAAGGGGTCTGGTCGCGATGATAACGATTGAGTGGATCGCCACTCAGAAAACCGGATACGCATCCGCCAGCCAAGGCGCTGACGGACAAGAGACGATCACACAACACTCAGCATGATATGCATTACCTGTTACGCCTGACGACCATAGCACGCGTGAACCACCTGATCCCTTGCCGAACTCAGAAGTGAAACCGCTTAGCGCCGATGGTAGTGTGGGGTCTCCCCATGCGAGAGTAGGTCATCGTCAGGCACTTATACCGCAAAGAACCCAGCCAAACGGCTGGGTTTTTTGTTGCGCGCTCGAAAGCGCGCCATGACCAGCCCCGGGCTCCCTGTGCTCGGGGCTTTTTGGTGTGTGGGTGGCGTCAGACGTTGATGAAAGACGTCGTTACCACTCGATCGACTCGCCTGCCCAGTCCCAGAAACTGCCAGTCTCTTCCGGCGACCGTTTGGCCATCACGTCGATTAGCTGTTTCGCCACGAAGTCAGCGGTAAACAGCTTACCGCTTGGAATCCGGGCTTGGAACGGCTTCGAGAGAGACGTATCTGTCGTGCCTGGGTGCAGGCAGAGAACGATCGACTGCTTATTCAACCGTGTTAGCTCGATCGAGGCGGTCTTCATCAACATATTGTGCGCGGCTTTGCTGGCACGGTAGCTATACCAACCGCCATACCCATTGTCATTGATGGAGCCGACACGGGCTGAGAGGCTAGCGATGATCGTGGGGTGCTTCCCTTGCAGCGAGGGCTTGAGGGCGGCAATTAGCAGCGCAGGCGTTGCCGCATTGATGTGCATGACGTGGGCGAATGCCTCGTCATCCAGTTGCTCTAGGCGCTTTTCAGGCTGTATACCTCGGGAATCATCATGGAGTAGGCCCACCGCATTGAAGAGTAAGTGAACCGGTTG
Organism: Halomonas meridiana; assembly: GCF_009846525.1. NCBI lineage: Bacteria > Pseudomonadati > Pseudomonadota > Gammaproteobacteria > Oceanospirillales > Halomonadaceae > Vreelandella > Vreelandella aquamarina. The sequence continues at coordinate 84,421 of NZ_CP024621.1, forward strand.
GCCGTCTAAGGCGCTACATAGCGCCTCTCGGCCTGATGGAGTAGTGATGTCTGCAGCCAGCGCATCGAGTTTGGGGTGATGTGCAGCTATCGCTGAGCGGCTAACTGCGATGACACGCCCCGTTTGAGGGGATGACAAAAGGCGTTGCAGCATTGCATGACCAATGCCGCCATTGGCGCCTGTAATGACCGCGTTAAAGCCTTCGGGGAGATGAGGAAACATGACACGCTCCAACAATGAACACTCTTGTTCTCATTGAAGCGCTTTGTATAGATTTTGTCTAGGACAGCCGTTCAAGCCGATGCATTGATACGACCTGGCTGGGCGCTGTTACGACCATTCGGCTTATACAGTGTTTTTTCGGCAATTTGTCGAATGTAGTCGAGCATCTCTTGGTTATGCTTCATGCGTAACGACAGCATTTGGCCGGTCAATGCATTCATTCGTGAGACGCGTTCACTCTTTTCGAGCAGGCTTTCCCATGTCGGTAGGCACGCTGCGTCAGTAGCGGCTTGTTTGGCTCCCAGGGCACCTTCCGGATAGCCAAGCTTGGCTTGGACGCCACGGCGCAACACTTCCATGCGCTCCAACTCGTCCAGTAGTGCCTGCTTTTTAGCAGCGATCTGCGTTAATACGTCACCGTCGATACTGCCTTTGGTCAGCTGCTCCTGCTCATTGGAAAGTAGCGCAATGAGATCTTCAAGGCGCTGCAACTGGCTGGAAAGAAGGCGTGAAAGGCTCATAGGATAAACGTTACAGGTCGTTCAAATTGGCGATAAGGCCATCTGCGATACGATCGGCACGCACTTCGAGTCGACCTTCACGGATGGCATCACGAATCTCTTGGACCTTAGCCATGTCGATGTCTTGGCTGTCATCGATACTAGATGGGCTAAGCTGAGTCGTTTCACGGGTCGAATTACCCGTTTCCGGTGGCTTAGTGCCACCAATTTTTTGAGCATCATCACGCTGCTGCGCGGGGGTGTTGCGAAGCAGCGGATTGAGATTATCGATTTTCACGTTGTTGGCCTCATCGTCAACGTTGGGGCGCCGCGCGCTATATTACTTTTATCGGCTTTCTATAGAGAAACTTTAGATGATCGACTAAAAATCCACCATTAAAGTCCCTTGGCCAATCACTCGCGCGTTCATGATGTCACGAGGACCAAAACGTACACGGATGGTTTCACCTTGGGCACCATCCGCAAGTGCCTCCCCCTCCCGGGACACGCGAAAGCCGGTACCTTCCGCTATGACCGTGACACGCTGGCCACGTTCCACGAGGCTAGGGGCTTGTAAAAAATGTGCTTGGAAGGTGCTGCCGCTGCGGATAGGCCGCTGCGCGACCTTGCCCACGACCTCATCTTCACTCGTGAGTGCTTGAGAGGAGAGATCGCTCAAGTTGCCTTCACGCTGAGTTAGCATGGCTGCTGTAATCAAGGCTCCGCGCTCGATATCTTGGCTCGCTACGATATAACGACCAATCACGTCCACCTGCGCCTGCAGATAGCGGGTCTGGCGGCCTGCTTCACCGCAGCGAACGCCCACAGATACACGACCGATAGGAGCCTGATCCGCATTGGGTAAAAATGGGGTGGGCTGCAAACAGGCGGGTAGGTGCGGTGACGGCGGTGCGATATCGATGACCACTTCCTCGCCCAGCGCTTGAGCTTCTTGGTACAAGAACTGCTGCACGGCATCGACCAGTGCTTGGTCTGTCGTTTGTGCCCAGGCGGGCTGAGGCGTGCCGACATACAAAAGTAATAACAAACCATTAAAAATTGCTGAGCAGCGTGCAGCAAAATGCAGCAAGTGGCGCATGGGAAAGTCGCTCAGGTTAGAGGAACAGACGGCTAGCATCAGCCCGGGAGTGTAATGCAAAAGTACCTCCCGCATCATGGGAAATGCTGGTGTAAACGGTAGCTGTTCCATGCTTTAAGGTGAAAGCCGCACGCCTATCATTCATCATCAACAATTTCCGATTTATTTTTGCCTCTCAGCGAGCGAGGGTCGGCATGATTGATCAGCTTGAATCTGCCTTTAACTTCCATCAGCAGGCACTGGGGTTGCGGCAGCAACGGCACCAAGTGCTAGCCGCTAACATTGCCAATGCCGACACGCCTAACTATAAGGCGCGGGACATCGACTTTGCCAGCGAGCTGAAGAAAGCCGTGGACGGCAGCCAGGCACAGCAGCAGAACGGTGGCTTGGCATTGGCGCGTACCTCCGATCGCCATTTGGCGGGTGAGGGGCCTGCCTGGCAAGGCGCAGGAAGTGCAGATTTGCTGTATCGAATTCCTGACCAGCCAAGTCTCGATGGCAACACCGTCGACATGGATCGCGAGCGAACACAGTTTGCCGACAATGCGGTGCGCTATCAGGCTGCGCTCACCATCATGAACCGTCGTATTCAAGGCCTGAAAAATGCGATGCAGCCTGAATAACCTAGTGATAGGAGAAGAATAAGCGATGTCGATGTTTTCAGCGTTTGATATTGCCGGTTCGGCCATGAGCGCCCAAGCCCAGCGGATGAACGTCACGGCGAGCAATATGGCGAATGCCGATAGTGTGGCAGGGCCCGATGGAGAAACCTACCGCGCCAAACAGGTCATGTTCGAAGCTCAGGCCCAGAATAACCGTTATGGGGTGGGGGGCGTACGGGTCACGGAAGTACTGGAAGACGACTCTCCGCTACGGATGGAGTACATGCCGAACCACCCCGCAGCGGACGAAGAAGGCTACGTTGCCAAGCCCAACGTCGAGCCGGTGCACGAGATGGTCAATATGATTTCTGCGTCACGCTCTTATCAAGCCAACGTGGAAGTTTTCAACACAACCAAGCAAATGATGGTTCAAACGCTATCGCTCGGTGAGGGCTAACGATGAATATTGACACGAGTGTCGTTAATAGCATTAACAGCAATGGTTCTACTTCTGGCCTCTCCACGCGTCAGTCTGCCGAACTGCGCGATAGCTTCATGACGCTACTGATCACACAGTTGCAGAACCAAGACCCGCTCAACCCGATGGAAAATGCGGAGATGACGTCTCAGCTCGCGCAAATCAATACGGTGAGCGGCATCGAAGAGCTGAACGATACCTTGAACGGCATTACCCAGCAGATGGATGCGGCGCAAACGCTGCAGGCGGCTGGGTTAATCGATAAAGCCGTACTGGTGCCAGGCAATAACGTGATGGTCAGCGTCGATCCTGACAATGGTTCGTACGCTACTCCGTTTGGCATTGAGCTCGATTCCCCTGCTGAGCAGGTAGAAGTCACGGTGACCAGTCAGTCCGGTGAAGTGGTTTATACCAATCAACTGGGCAGTGTAGCGGCGGGGGTAGAGTCATTTAGCTGGGGTGGCACGACCAACGGGGGCGATGCCGTTCCTGAGGGCGCTTATCGAGTTAATTTCAAAGCTACGAATGCCGAGGGTGAACTGCTGGAGTCGCGCGCATTGAATTATGCCTTGGTACAAGGCGTTTCGCCTGGAGCAGGTGGCAGTGACGTACGTCTTGACCTCGGTGCGATATATGGCCAAGTGACACTCGACCAAATCAAGCAAATTCTTTGATTACTCGCTAATCGATACTTTCTTCAGGGGAACATCATGAGTTTTACACAGGCACTTAGTGGCTTAAACGCTCAGCAGGAAAAACTCGGCGTCGTTGGCAACAACATTGCTAACTCTCAGACCGTTGGTTTCAAAAGCTCCAACGTGCAGTTTGCCGATGTCTTCGCAAACTCGCGCGTGGGCTTAGGGGTTCGGACCTCCGCTGTGTTGCAGAACTTCAGTCAGGGCAACATCGAGTCCACCAGCCGTAACATGGATCTGGCAATTGCCGGTGAAGGCTTCTTCCGTTACCAACAGCCTAATGGTGAAATTGGCTATTCGCGCAATGGTCAGCTGACCATGACGTCGGATGGTCGGCTCGTGAATGCCCAAGGGGCTCAGATCATGGGCTACCCCGCCGATGCCGAGGGCAACGTGCAAGAGGGCGGTAACGTGGTGCCCATGGAAATTCCACCTGGCGATTTGCCTGCAAACGCCACGACTGGGCTGGATATCTCGTTAAACCTGAACTCTGGCCAGCCAGTGATTGCTGCCGCGTTCGACGCGGATAATGCGAACACTTATAACTACTCTACCAACGCGACGGTCTTCGACTCCCAGGGTAACGCGCGTAACCTTTCCGTCTACTTTACTAAAACTGCCGCTAACGAGTGGGAAGTTAATGGGCGTTTGTCAGGTGGCCCCGCGGATGGCGGCACCTATGATGTGGCCCTGGGTAACCTGACGTTTACCCAAAACGGCACGTTACAGGCGGACAATTCCACCAATGCTTTGTTCAACAACAACGAATTTGGTGCCGGTAACCCGCTGGCAGCCCTGGATATCGAGCTGAGCTTTGAAGGGTCTACCCAGTTTGCCAGCGAATCCACGGTCAATGACACCGTACAGGACGGCTATACGTCAGGTGCGCTCGTTGGTATCACCATCGAGGAAGATGGCACCATCATGCGCAACTACTCGAACGAAGAGTCGCGCGCTGCTGGCCAGGTGACATTGGTGACTTTCCGTAATCCAGAAGGTCTGCGCCCTGAGGGTGAAAACTTGTGGGCAGCCACTGGAACCTCTGGTCAAGAGCTGCTGGGTGCGCCGGGCGCTGGCTTGCGCGGTTTAATCCAGCCAAGTGCGATTGAAACATCCAACGTGGATATGGCCCGTGAGCTGGTCGATATGATCGTGGCTCAGCGTGCCTACCAGGCAAACTCACAGACCATCAGTACTCAGGACGAGCTCCTGCAAACCATCATTAATATTTAATGAGTGGGCCAACGGGTAAGGAGTAAACGTCTTGGATCGCATGCTATACACCGCCATGAGCGGCGCAAAACACACGATGGACCAACAGTCGGTAGTGAGCAACAACCTATCGAACGTGTCGACCGCTGGGTTCCGCGCTCAGCTTCAGGCCGTGCGCTCGGTGCCCGTGCAGGGCGATGGCGCACTACCCACTCGGGTCTCGGCAGTAGCCACGACGCCGGGAACCGATTTCTCACAAGGCCCTATCGAGCGTACTGGACGTACGTTGGACGTGGCCATGCAGGGAAATGCTTGGATGGCGGTGTTAGCAGACGACGGGACCGAGACGTATACCCGCCGAGGCGACTTACAGCTCGACAGCGATGGGGTGCTGTTGAGCGTAGGTCGGCCTGTCATGGGAGATGCCGGTCCCATTGCGGTGCCGCAGGGCGCGCAAATTTCATTTGGGGCCGACGGTACGATCAGTGCCATTCCTCAGGGGGAAGGGCCTGAAGCAATCGTGGACGTTGGCCGTATCAAACTCGTCACGCCGGATGAGCAGGGATTAGAACGCGGCGACGACGGACTTTTTAGAGCGCCACCCGGTGAGGATGGTGCGCCTGGCGTGCTGCAAGCGGATGAGGATGCTCGTTTGGTCAGTGGTGCGCTGGAAGGCAGTAACGTGAGTGCCGTCGATGCCATGGTATCGATGATCGACGTGGCGCGCCGTTACGACATGCAAATGAAAATGCTCAGCTCGGCGGACGAGAATGCCCAGCGAGCCAACAGTATTCTCGCTATTCAGGGCTAATCGCAGCCACTCAGCCAAGGGAACCTACGTATGATCAAGTCTTTGTGGACTGCCAAAACCGGACTAGAGTCTCAGCAAACCAAGCTGGATGTCATTTCCAACAACCTCGCGAACGTCAGTACCAATGGCTTCAAGCGTTCGCGGCCTGTTTTCGAAGACCTGCTTTATCAAAACATGCGCCAGCCGGGCGCGCAGAATAACATTCAGGACCGTCTGCCTTCCGGTATGCAGATCGGTACCGGGGTGCGTGCCGTGGCTACGGAGCGCTTGCACACGCAAGGCGGCTTGGAAGAAACGGGCAACTCCCGCGATCTCGCGATCAATGGTGAAGGCTTTTTCCAAGTGCTTTTGCCAGACGGCACGATTGGTTATACCCGTGACGGCAGTTTCCAGCTGAACGAAAATGGCCAGATGGTCACGGCGAACGGCTATCCGCTCGAGCCAGCGATCTTCGTGCCGGCCAATGCGCTATCGGTGTCGATCGGTGAAGATGGCACGGTGAGTGTGCGTCAGCCGGGAATCGCTCAAGATGCCGATATTGGCCAAATCAACGTGGCTTCCTTTATCAATCCAGCGGGTTTGGAAAGCATCGGTGGCAACCTTTACCTGGAAACCGGTGCCTCGGGGGCGCCGAACCAAAACGCGCCGGGTAATAACGGTGCCGGGCGACTGTTCCAAGGGTACGTCGAGACCTCGAACGTCAATGTCGTCGAAGAAATGGTCAACATGATCCAAACGCAGCGAGCTTACGAGATCAACAGTAAAGCTGTCTCGACCAGTGACGAAATGCTAGCGCGCTTAAGCCAGCTCTAATGCCACTGTTCGTCAGAGCTTCTTAACGGATCGCGCTATGTTGAAATCAAACCTTATGTTACGCCGCGTCGTGCTGGCTAGCTTAGCGCTGCTGGTGCTGCTGACCGCAGGGTGCGCGCAGATACCCCGCGCGTCCGTCGTGGGCGAGCAAGAGCAGATCACCATCGTCGATCGGCCACCGCCGGTGCCTAACGGCTCCATCTATCAGGCGCGCCGGGGCTATCAGCCGCTATTCGAAGATCGTCGCCCCCGTACCATAGGCGATATTCTCACCATCGTGCTCGATGAAGAGGTAAGCGCGAGTAAGAATGCCCAATCCAACGCCAACCGCTCTGGCAGTGCGAGTCTGGACTTAGCCCAGCTTCCGGATGTGCTGGATACGTTGGCCGAGTACGGTTTCGATATCGAGGGCGCCAGCGATTTTGCGGGCGGCGGCGGCTCTCAGGCGAACAATACGTTTACCGGTACGATCACCGTCTCCGTATTAGAAGTGATGAATAACGGCAACCTGCGGGTACGCGGCGAGAAACAAATCGCGATCAACCAGGGCACCGAATTCATTCGCTTCTCGGGCGTCGTGAATCCTCGTACGATCACCGCGCAAAATACCGTGCCGTCGACTCAAGTGGCCGATGCACGGATCGAGTACGTGGGCGATGGCTATATCAACGAAGCGCAGCATATGGGGTGGTTGCAGCGCTTTTTCCTGAATGTGTCGCCGTTCTAGGCGTGTTAACGAGCTCGACAACAGAGACCTGGTGAAATGGCTATGCAGTGGAAAGCGTATCAACGTCTAACAGCCACCGTGCGTGTCGCAGCGTTCGTGGCACTCTGTTTGGTGATGTTGCCGGCCCACGCTGAGCGCGTGCGTGAGCTGGCAAGCTTTGCAGGCGTTCGTGATAACCAATTAGTCGGTTACGGTTTGGTCGTGGGTCTCGACGGAAGCGGCGACCAAACGACCCAAGCGCCCTTCACCAGTCAGAGTTTGACCAACATGCTGTCGCAGTTGGGTGTGACGGTGCCGCCGGGTACCAACCTGCAGCTGCGTAACGTGGCCGCCGTCATGGTCACAGCAGATCTGCCCCCCTTTTCTCGTCCAGGTCAACGCTTGGACATCGTCGTGTCCTCCATTGCCAACGCGAGCAGTTTGCGCGGTGGCACGCTGCTTATGACGCCCCTCAAAGGTGCCGATGGTGATACGTATGCGATTGCCCAGGGCAATATGCTGGTAGGCGGTGCGGGGGCACAAGCGGGCGGCAGCAGTGTGCAGATCAACCAGCAGGCATCAGGCCGTATTCCCAACGGTGCCCTCGTCGAGCGAGAAGTGCCGTTGAACCTGGGAGGCAACGGGGGAGTATTGGAGTTGCAGCTCAACGATGCCGACTTTGGGACCGTGCAGCGTATGGTTTCTGCGATTAATAGCGAGTTTGGGCAATCCGTCGCCTATGCACGCAATGGCCGTGTCATCGCTCTGGACGGCCCTATGGATGCCAATGAGCGGGTCAACTTCATGGCGCGCGTCGAGAACGTCCAGGTGACACCGACCGAGGCGCCCGCCAAAGTCGTGCTGAATGCACGCACTGGCTCCGTCGTGATGAATAGTGCAGTGACGCTTCGTCGCGCTGCCGTCGCGCATGGCAACCTCTCCATCATGATCGATACCCAGTTTGGCGTCAGCCAGCCTAACCCCTTAGGGCAGGGCGAGACCGTGGTCGTGCCGGACGCGGATATCGATATCGAACAGCAAGAAGCCTATCTACAAATCGTCGAAGGCGCCGATTTGGCAGACGTGGTGAACGCATTGAACGCGTTGGGGGCCACTCCTCAAGATTTGATGTCGATTTTGGAAGCGTTGAGAGCGTCAGGCTCTTTACGTGCTGAGCTGGAGATCATCTGATGAGCATGGGCGATATGACCAGCCAGTTCGCGCTGGATATGAACGGGTTCCAGCGGCTGCAGCACAATGCCCGCGTCGACCCTGAAGCCGGTGTGCAAGGTGCGGCACAGCAATTCGAAGCTTTGTTCATCCAAATGATGGTCAAAAGCATGCGGGATGCCACGCCGACCTCGGGACTGTTGGAGAGTCGCGATACTACGTTCTATCAATCCATGCTCGACCAGCAGTGGTCCCAAGTCATGGCTTCCCGTGGCATTGGTCTGGCCGATGCGCTAGTGGAGCAGTTGCAGCGTCAAGGCGCGGTTGGACAAGCCAGCAACCCGGACCAAGAGCTTCAGGCACTGATTGCAGGCATCCCCCGTGGGACGCCGCGCGTTTTAGACAATCCGCTACAGCCTAACAACGTCCAGGCGCCTGCCAGTACGGGCAGCGGGCGTTTTTATGACGAGCTGGACGCTATTCGCCAACAGGAAGAGGTGAGCAGCGCCCCCGCCGCGTTAGCAGACGCCCCGCGTCCGGCGGCGTCTTCACATGAGCATGTCGCACGGTTCGTGCAAACGCTGGCCACGCCTGCGCAGGCGGCCAGCGCCGCTACCGGTGTGCCTGCCGAGCTTATTTTGGCGCAGGCAGCCCTGGAGACAGGCTGGGGGCGGCATGAAATAGCCACCCAGCAAGGCCGCAACAGCTACAACGTATTTGGCATTAAAGCGGGTAGCCAGTGGCAAGGCAAAACCACCGATATCGTGACCCACGAGTACGTGGACGGTCGCCGTACGCAAGTCGTCGATACTTTCCGTGTGTACGACTCTTTCGAGCACGCCTTTACCGATTATGCCAACTTGATTGGCAACAACCCTCGCTATGCGGGTGTTTTGCAAGCGGCCAATGCCGAGCAGGCGGCACGTGAGCTGCAGCGTGGCGGTTATGCGACCGATCCGCGTTACGCCGATAAGCTGGTATCGGTGATGAATACCATGGGCCCATTAAATGCCGCAGGAAGCCTTCTAGCGGATTCTCGCTAGCGACACCTCAAGTTTGTCTGCGTATTGCCGATAAGTAGAAAATCGGCCTAAGGAATTGAACCATGAGCATGTTTTCGATCGGCTTAAGCGGCCTCAACGCGGCGCAGAATGCCCTCAATACCACGAGTAACAACATCAGTAACGTCTATACGCCTAGCTACAACCGCGAGCTGACCCAGCTTGGTGAAGGGCGTGTGGGTGGGGGTGTCCGAGTCGATGATATCGAGCGCCAGTTCAATACCTATGTGGCCGATCAGCTCAATAACGCCAAGACCCAGTCCAGCGCGTTAGATACGTACTACAACCAAGTCTCGCAGATCGATAACCTGCTAGCCGACCGGGATGCGGGTCTTTCCCCGCTCATGCAGACGTTCTTTTCTTCGCTGGAAGATCTGGCAAGCTCCCCCTCTGATCCTGCGGCACGCCAGGGAGTGCTTGGGACGGCGAACACGCTGAGTGCGCAGTTCCGCTCGTTCGATGGCTACTTGCAGGACATGCAAAGCAACATCAACAACCAGATCAAAGATGAGATCACTCAGGTCAACAATACGGTGGAGCAAATTGCCGGTCTCAATAAAGAGATCGCATTGGCTCGCGCACGTACGGGCGAAGCGCCCAACAGCTTGTTGAACCAGCGCGACTTTCTTGTCTCCGAGCTCAACGAGCGCATGGATTTACGGCTGAACGTGCAGGATGGCAAGACGTACAACATTAGCTTGCCTAACGGTCAGCCGCTCGTCACGGGGACCAGCTCGTTCAAATTAGAACCTGTGCAGGCTGACTACGATCCTCAGCGGACGATCGTGGGATATCGCGATGGAGGCGGTAACCTGATTCAGTTGGACGAGTCCACGGTCAAAGGGGGCGCGCTGGGGGGATTGATGACATTCCGGTCAGAAACTCTCGATAAAACGCAGAACCAGGTTGGTCAGCTTGCCGTATCGCTGTCCGTCGCATTTAACGAACAGCACAAGCAAGGCGTCGATTTGGACGGCGAGCAGGGCGGCGACTTCTTCAATGTACGCGCACCACAAGCCTACAGTTACGAAGACAACAGCCCTGTAACGATCGACGCCATCGAATTTGATGCTGATGCTATCGATCAGCTGCGTGCAACGGATTACACCGTCAGTTTTGCAGGCGGCGCACCTACCGTGACTCGTAACGATAGCGGTGCAGACGTCGATATCGGTACAGGCTGGGACGCTGCCAATAATACGCTATCGTTTGGCGGCCTCTCCATGACGTTTAGCAATACGCCGGCCGACGGGGATCAGTTTGAGGTACAACCCGTTCGTCGAGCCGCTAACGGTATGGAAGTGAATCTTATTGATGCTGATAAAATTGCCGCGGGCTTACCTATTAATCCTAATGACGATCCTGCAGATTGGATTGCCGCAGGCGCGGGTGATAATAGCAATGCATTATTGCTCCAAGATTTGCAAGGTCAGGATATTGTTGGCGGCAGCGCGTCCGTAAGCGGTGCCTATGGCGCGCTTGTCAGTGACGTGGGTAATCGCACCAACATTACCCAGGTCAATCTGGATGCACGCCAGGGCCTGACGGATCAACTACGCGCCGTACAGCAGTCGGAGTCTGGGGTGAACCTTGACGAAGAGGCGGCCAACTTGATTCGTTACCAACAGTTCTATCAAGCCAATGCCCGTGTGATCGATACCGCCGGTACGATCATGGACACCATTTTGAATCTGCGTAATTAATAGGAGCTTAGGCGATGCGTGTCAGTACGGTCACTATGTATGAGCAGAGTACGGCTTCTATCAATCGTCAGCAAAATGACTTTTTGAAAGTGGGGCAACAAGTTGCCAGTGGGCGGCGTGTCGTCAATCCGTCGGATGACCCACAAGCGGCATCCCGTGCGGTAGGTGTCGACCAGTCGAAAGCCATCACACAGCAGTACGAAGACTCTCGTGTATCTGCGCGTAACTCATTGGCACAAACGGAAAGCATTCTCAACAGTATTAGCGATGCGGTGACTAGCGCCAAGACGCTGCTGATCCAAGCGTCCAGCGATACGTTGAGTGATGTTGACCGTGAATCCATTGCCAGTGAGTTGAAGGGTGTTTACGAGACGATGATCGGTCAGGCAAATGCCACCGATGGTAACGGCCGCTATATCTTTGGTGGTTACAAAGACGACGCTCCGCCCTTCGTTAAGTCTGCCGCTGGCAACGTCCAATACAACGGTGATATGAACGCGCGCGCTCAGCGCGTCGATGCGTCTCGCCTCATGCCCGTGACGGAAAATGGGGCGACGATTTTCCAAGGAGTGCCAAGCGGCGCAGGCTATATAGCCAAAGCCGAGTCAGCCAACCAGGGCAGCGTGACGTTCAGTGGTCCACAAGTGACCAATGTCAACGATCCAGATTATGGTGAAAGCTTCCGCGTTCTTTTCGACGAAGATGGAGGTGGTAACCCGACTTACACCGTCGAGCAGTTCGATGGGGCTGCTTGGCAGCCAGTCGCCGGTCTTGAGGATCAAGCTTACGACGAGTCAGCTGGCGAGCAAGTGAGTTTTGGAGGGGTGAGCCTGACTCTGAAAGGGGCGCCTGAGGTTGGCGATGAAATCCTAGTCGCTCAGCCTGGCAGTGATCAGCTTTCGGCCGATCTGTTTCAAACGATGGAAGCGGCTATCCGTGTACTAGAAACGCCAGCAGAAAATGGCACGCAGAAAGCAGCCCTGCGGAATACGCTGAACACGTCCATGCGTGAGTTGGATAACTCGTTGGACAACGTATTGACGGTCCGTGCCTCCGCCGGTGCCCGGCTCAACGAGCTAGACGTCATCGATGCAGTTGGCAGTAACCGCATGCTCAACTACGAACAAACGCTTTCGGACTTGGTTGATCTCGATTATGTCGACGCTATTTCCGAGTACAGCTTGCGCCAAGTAGGCCTTCAGGCGGCTCAGAAAGCGTTCGTAGATATCAAAGGCATGTCGCTGTTCGACTTCATGTAGTCTTCCAGCGTGTAACGTTTTATGGAAAGCCTCGGCCATCATGCCGGGGCTTTTTAGTTCAAGGGTGCCATCGTTTCGATAAGACTTTGGGTGAAGCTGATGCCTTGGCTAAACAGCTGTTGCAGAAAGCTGCCAATATCACTCATCAATACCATTAGCAGGACGATGCCAACGGTCAACGACGTAGGAAAGCCGATATTGAAAACGGTCAGCTGCGGCGCTGAGCGGTTCAAGATACCTAGCGATAAGCTAATAATCAGCAGCGAAGCCACCAACGGAAGGGCGAGCAGCATGCCGGAGGCAAAAATTGTCCCTGCATACCTTGCCAGCAACTCGAAGGCATTCGGATTTAAACTGCCAACCCCGATGGGGAGCGTTTGAAAGCTCATCACCAGCGTCTCTAGTACCATCAAATGCCCATTAAACGCGAGAAACATCAGCAGCGTGATCATGTAGAGAATACGTGATAGCACCATGATGTTCGTGCCGCTCGACATGTCGAAAAAGCTCGCAAAGGCCAGACCCATCTGTAAACCGATAAACTCACCGGCGGCCTGCACGACAGCAAATACGACATGCATGACCAGCCCAATCGCGATGCCGATCAGCATTTGTTCGATGATGATGCCAAGGCCTGCCCACGACATGAGCGGTACGGCGGGCATGGGAGGCAGCACCGGCGCAATGACGATGGCAATGACAGCCGCTAACGACACCTTTGCTGGTGTGGGAATGCTGGAGTGTCCCCAGAGCGGGGTGGCCGTCATAAACGCCGTAATGCGTACGAAAGGCCAAAAGAAGGCAACCAGCCATCCTTGTAACTGTGCAAAGGTGACCTCGACCACTGCTTACATCACCATTGCAGGGATATTGGTGAACAGGCGCGTTGTGAAATCGGTAATCAAGCCAATGAGCCAGGGGCCCGCCAGCACTAAAACGGCAAAAACAGCCAGAATCTTGGGAATGAACGTGAGCGTCATCTCGTTAATTTGAGTGGCCGCCTGAAACAAGCTGATAATGAGGCCCGTAAAAAGGGCGGCGAGTAGCATGGGGCCTGCCAGGAACAGCGTTACGCGCATGCCTTGATAAGCGACGCTCATCACCATTTCGGGTGTCATGGATAGATGCTCCTTGCCGCGCCCTGCGACGTTAAATCATGTAAAAACTTTCTGCTAGCGAGCCAATGATGAGCTGCCAGCCATCGACCAACACGAAGAGCATGAGTTTGAAAGGCAGTGAGATGGTGACAGGAGGCACCATCATCATCCCCAGCGCCATCAGCGTACTGGCCACCACCAAATCGATAATCAAAAAAGGAATGAAAATGGTAAAGCCAATTTGAAACGCCGTTTTGAGTTCGCTGGTGACAAAGGCGGGGAGCAATACGCGCATCGGTAGCTCCTCTGGACCTTGCAGAGGGCCGATATCGGCGAGGCGAACGAACAAAGCAATATCAGGTTCCCGTGTTTGAGCCAGCATGAACTCACGAAATGGGAGTTGAGCACGCAGTAGAAACTCTTCGAAGTTGATCACCTCATCCGTGAGAGGCACCCAGGCGGTGTCGTACACCTGATTCAACACGGGAGACATGATAAAAAACGTCAGAAACAGTGCAATACCCAGCAGCACCTGATTGGGCGGCGTTGCCTGTGTGCCCATGGCGGTACGCAGTAGGCTAAGCACGATGATAATGCGCGTAAAGCTGGTCATCATCAACAGCATCGCTGGCAAGAAGGCCAGAGAGCTTAAAAAAAGCAGCGTTTGTAACGAGAGTGACCACTGCTGCCCGCCATCTTCGGTGGGCTGTGAGACGAGGCCGGGTAACTGCTGTGCTGCGGCGGGGAAGGCCATCAGACCGCCCGCAAGCAGTAGCGCAAATAGCCACCAGCGACGCGAAAAGAGCCGAGCAACATACGAAACGTGTGTCATGGTGAGTGCTGAGAGTCTGAAGGGGAGCGGTCGCTTTTGTCACGGTTCTTGGCCAGCGCATTGGCCAAGCGCTGAGCGAAACGAGACGGCGGAGTTTCGGGTGTGTGGGGGCGGTTTGCCGGTGCCGGCCGCTCATGCAACTTGCTGATGCGACCGCTGCTCACGCCCAGTACCAGCCACGTGTCTTCCACTTCGACCACGACGACGCGTTCGCGGTTACCCACTGCGGTGGTTCCGACGATCCGCAATCGCGCGCCCTGGTCGAAACGATGCTGTTGCCAGCGCTTGAGCAGCGAGGTGCAGAGCAGAATGATCGCAATCACCAGCGCAAGCGCAGCGGCGGTTTTGCCCAGTGCCGCCATACCAATGAGAGCGTCGCCGCCGCTTAGTGCATCCACCGAGGATTGGGCGCTGGAGGTTGCCACGCTCATCGGTTGAGTTTATGAATCCGCTCGGAGGGCGTAATGATTTCCGTAATGCGGATACCGTATTTGTCTTCGATGACGACCACTTCGCCCTGGGCAATCAGATAACCATTGATCAGGATATCCATAGGCTCCCCGGCCAGGCCTTCTAGCTCGATGACGGAACCCTGTGCCAGCTCTAGCAGCTGTTTGATCGTAAGCTTCGTACGACCCAGCTCCACCGTCAGCTTGACCGGAATATCCATGATCATTTCGAGATCACGAGAAGGGGCGCTACCCTGCTCACCGCTCAGCGGGCGGAATACCTCGTCGCTGGCGGATTTGGCCTGGGGCGGCTCGGGTTCGGGCTCATCCTCTGCATCGGATTGCTCGGCTGCCTCCTGTTCCGCCATGGCGGCTGCCCAGGGGTCCTCGTCTTCGCTGGCGGCATCCGCGTCAGAGGAGGGCTCTTCTTGTTCAGACATGGCTTCCGCCCAATCGTCATCAGAGACTTTTTGATCGGGTTTGTTAGGGTCAGTCATGCTTTGGATTCCTTGGCTTTCTGTCGCGTTGAACCTTTAATAAAGTCCTTGGACGATACGTTATTCATAGCAGCATGGTCGATCATACGTAGCACCCGTAACGCGCGCTGCTGACGCTGACTACCGTACTCGCACTCCATGACGGGGACCCCATCAACGCGTGCAGTAATCGTGCTGGGAATATCCACCGGCAAGACATCCCCCTTTTTCAGTCCCATTACCTGAGCGATACGGCTGGGAATTTGTGCAAATTCCGCGACCAGCTCCACCTCCGACTGGCGTAGCTCGCTGGCCATTCGGCGTGACCAAGAACCGTCGCTATCGTGGTTGCTGTCGTTGATCGGGTTGACCAGCAAGTCGCGCAGCGGCTCGATCATGGCGTAGGGCATGCAGACTTGGAAGCTGCTCGAGAGATTGCCAACTTCGATGTTGAACTTGGTATTCACCACGATTTCGTTGGGTGAATTGGTAATGTTGGCAAACTTCGACTGTACCTCGGAGCGTAAAAAGTGGACATCGATCGGATAGACCACTTTCCAAGCTTCTTGATACGCATCGATGGCAAGATTCAATAAACGCTGAATAATGCGCTGTTCGGTATTCGTAAATTCGCGCCCATCCGACTTGGTAACGAAGCGTCCGTCGCCCCCAAACAGGTTGTCTACCACCATGAAGACCAGGTTTGGTGGGAAAACGACAAGACCCGAGCCACGCAGCGGTTTCATCGACACGATGTTGAGGTTGGTCGGCACCGGTACGTTGCGTGAAAAGTCACTGAAGCTTTGGTAGCGCACTGACTCGACAGTAATGTCAGAGCTACGGCGAATCAGGTTGAACAGCCCGTTGCGGAAGTAACGAGCAAAGCGTTCGTTGATAAAGTCGAGCGCGTGCAGACGCTCGCGAATGACCCGGTGTTGTGTCGACGGGTCATAGGGGCGAATCCGCGACTCATCCTGGGTTGGAGACGACGTTGCCGACGGCTCGTCATCTCCGCTGACGCCTTTGAGTAAGGCATCGATCTCTTCCTGGGACAGTAGATCGTCCTGCGACATGAACGGCTCCCGTTCCCTAGGCTATTGCACAATAAATTCGGTAAACAGCACTTCCCGAAGATCCAAGGGAGGCTGGTTTTCCGTTAGCGGAACGCTCAATCGGCGAATGATCTCTTGGGCGAGCGTCTCTTTACCTTCGGTCGAAGTCAGCTGTTCTGCCTGCTTGCCGGATAAAAGAATCAGGAGACGGCTACGCACTTGCGGCATGTGCTCTTCGATGAGCGCCTTGCTCTCCTCGTTACCAACACGCAGGGTAATGCCTGTATAGAGAAGGCGTGACCCGTAGCGGTCATCCGCTAAGTTGACGGTAAAGGGCTCGATCTGGGTAAACACCGGAGGGGTGTGCTCCACCGTTTGCTGCTGAGCGTCACCCTCGGCGCTGTTATCGCGCTGGTCGAGTACGAGATAGATCGCTGCTGCTGCTCCTGCAGAGGAGAGCAAGACAAGAACGATCATTACCCAAAGCAGTTTTTTTGATCCGCCGCTTGATTCTGCCATTGTTGTTCCCATGATGTTCACGCATGACGCTAGCCAAGCATTATGCCTAACGCGAGTGATGGTGAAGAAACGAACAGGCTTCCTTGGGGAGCCTATCTTTTGGTTTAGCTAGTTAATCCGATCATTACTACGTACGTCATGACCAAGGCATACGTTGCCTTACGCATACAGGTCGACTCGCCCATCCAGCGTCACGGGCGTGCTTTCCGACGTAGGCGCTCCGATGTCGCCCTCTACGCTGCTGCCATCACCCGAGGCACCGCCACCGCTTTGTTGGGCGAAAGCTTGCTCGTTGGAGGCATTTTGCTCACCTACAGAGGTCTCTCCTAGCGAAATTCCCTGTTCTGCCAGCGCTTCGCGAAGCTGTGGAATCGCTTGCTCTACGACTTGGCGCACCTGCGCATGAGCCGACAGGAAATGCGCTTGAGCGCCATGTTCGGTCATCTTCAGTGAAATGGAGAGCGGTCCTAGCTCGGCTGGGTGCAGCTTCATTTGAATGTGTTGCTCACCGCCTCGTTGGGCAAATTGCACGAGCTGCTGGCCAAGCTGTGATGGCCACGCAGGATGCGACACTGGCGTCCCAATGGATGAGGGCAGGGACGTGCTCGATGACGCGGCGATAGGTGTCGAAGCTGGGGTGGCACCGTTGCCGGTGCCCGGTAAGTTCAAGGCTAGCTCGCCTGCACTGCTAAACCGCGCAGTTCCCTCGCTTGCACCACTGCTGACCGCCAGAGCGCTCGCGATGGCCTCGCTACTGATCCCTGGGTAAGGCGGGGGTGTTGGCAGCGTCGGTGCCGTTAACGTGCCAGGGGTGGCTGGCTTGCCCTCCGTGGGGGAATGGGCGGGCGTGTGACTGAGTAGCGCGGCAATTTGCTGATTGAGTGTGTCAACACGCTGGCGAGACCCCGCCGTGTCCGTGTTGGCAGTGAGCTGTTGATAGGCGGTCACCAGGGCGGCAGCGTCCTGGTGGCTGATCGCTAACTGCTCTGCAATGTCGGCAATCGACAAGGTGTCTGTCGTGGATGCGCTCGATTGAGCTGGCGAATCACTAAACGCTGCGACCAACGAGAGACGGCTGGCGATTTCATCCAGCGCTGACAGAGAAGCATCGGTCGTGCCGTTGAGCACGCTTGGCAGCGTCGCCAGCTGCTCTGCAGAGGGTTGCTCTGTGTTTTGCAGCTGCGCAAATAGCGCTGCCAAACCTTCTTGATCAAGCTCAATGCCCAGTGAGTCTAGCAGTGCCGCGAACTCTTTTAGATCGGTCGTTGCCTGCGAAGTAGGTGCCGAGCTGGCAGAAAGCGCTTGGGGCAATCGCGGTTGTCCTTCGTTGGCCTGCAGCATGGCTTGACGAAAAAGGCCGTTCGAGACGCTTTGAGCCCCCGTCGTCTGCGACGTCGACGCGCCACTTCCCTGACTAGGATTCGCAGAAAGTAACAGTTGAATATTCATGAATAGGCTTCCTGACGCGACGCTAAAGGGGTTTATCAGACTGCTGACGAGCCAGACGGTTAGTCACCATGTCATCGCTCACTTTTTGCTCGTGGCGTGCTTGGCGGCGGTGCTCCTCTAATAACCGACGCGAGGCCAGTGTATCGTAAGAGGAGAGTTTGCGCTGCTCCTGCTGCCAGTGCTGTTGGCTTTGTTGCACGCGTTTTTGCTGCGCCGCCAACGCTTGCCGGGCACGGCTCAGGGCGGCGTCCAGCGACGCCAAGAACTGTTGATAGTTGTACATGGTAGCGGGGTCGATACCGTCACGCATGGCCTGCTGTAAACGCTCGGCATACTCGACGCGATAGCGGTTGAGCGAGTGTAACTGTGCTTCGGTTTGCTGCTGCGTTTGACGCTCTTGCGCCAGCAGTTTGCCGGCTTGATCGCGCGCATCGCGCGCGAGATCTGTCAGCATATCGAGCTGTTGATGACTCATTTAGCCTCCCACTACCGTGTGCAGGGCTTGGCGTGACTCTTCAAGCGTCGCACACTCCTCGATATTTTGTTGAAGGAATCGCTCCAAGTCAGGAAAGCGATTGACGGCTTCGTCTAGCCGAGGGTCATGTCCTGGGCTATAGGCACCTACGCTAATCAGATCGCGATTGCGCTGATAGCGTGAAAAAATCTGTTTGAACGTGCGCGCCTCTTGCTGCTGCGCTGGCGTCACGATGGCGGTCATCGCACGGCTGATAGAGGCTTCTATATCGATGGCAGGGTAGTGACCAGCCTCGGCTAGCGTGCGAGACAGCACGATATGGCCATCCAAGATCGCCCTGGCCGAGTCGGCGATGGGATCCTGCTGGTCATCCCCCTCGGTGAGCACGGTATAGAACGCCGTAATCGAACCGCCACCTCGCTCTGCATTGCCGGCTCTCTCTACCAAACCAGGCAATTTGGCGAAGACGGACGGCGGATAGCCTTTCGTGGCGGGTGGTTCGCCAATGGCGAGGGCGATCTCCCGCTGTGCCATCGCATAGCGTGTCAGGGAGTCCATGATCAGCAGCACGTTGCGACCGGCATCGCGAAACCCTTCGGCGATGCGCGTTGCATAGGCAGCCCCTTGTAAGCGCTGTAGCGGCGACGTGTCAGCAGGGGCAGCGACAACCACTGCTCGTCTACGCCCCTCTGGCCCCAAAATATTGTCAATAAAGTCCTGTACTTCGCGACCACGCTCGCCAATCAAGCCCACCACGATCACATCGGCTTGGGTATAGCGCGCCATCATGCCCAGCAGAACCGATTTACCCACGCCGGAACCTGCGAATAGCCCCATGCGCTGGCCACGACCCACGCTTAGCAGTGCATTGATGGCGCGAATGCCAACATCGATTTGTGATTCGATGGGCGCACGTGACAGCGGATTGAGCGGCCGAGATTGGAGCGTCGTGCGGGGAGCTTCCTCCACGCCTTCACGATCATCGAGCGGATTGCCATTACCATCCAAGACTCGCCCGAGTAGCTCGTCACCGATCGGGAAGCGGCGCGCACTGTGACCATTGCCATCGACCAGGGGAGTGACGCGTGCGCCCGGCATCAAGCCGGAAATTTCTTCGAGGGGCATCAGGTAGAGCTTATCGCCCGAGAAGCCGACGACTTCGGCTTCGGCATGCTTATCGCTGTCGTTCAAGCGGCCATCTGCGCCCGGAAGTTCGATCTGGCAGGCGCTGCCAACGGCGACGCGTAAACCGACCACTTCGATCACCATGCCCGTTGCACGCACCACACGACCGCTAGAGCGGTAATACGGCAGCCGACCAACGCGCTGAGTCGTGCGCTGAAGGGCTTTTTGCCATCGCTGTTGATGGGGGCAACGGAGGTGGTTCATCGCATTACCCCGAGGATGCCGCGCTATGGCGTTTACGGAGCTGAGCCTGAACGCTGTGCCAACGGCTCTCGAACGTGGCATCCAGTTCGCCCTGGGCACTGGTCAGGCGGCAACCCCCCCGAGTCAGTTGGTCGTCTGGTTGCAGCGTCCAGCCGGCGGCTTCCAGTTCGCTGCCTAAGTGCTCGGTGACCAGCTCGTGATCGGTGGGGTTGAGCCACAGTCGCTGTTTACCCACCAGTGGAGGCTCCGTGTGCAGCAGTTCCCGCACGATGGCGAGGATATGCTCGGGGTGCGCGTCTAGTGCGTCGCCTGCTAGCTGCTTACCGGTGGTCAACGCCAGCTCTGCCAGATCGTGGGCGATGGTTTCGTCGAGACGCTCGAGGGCCTCCGAAAACTGTTTGGCCAAAGCCGCTAGCGGGGTCACGCTCTTGCGAATCTGTTCATTGAGTTCTTGCGCGGCGTGCTCACGCCCTTCGCTTAGTCCTTGGGCATAGCCCTCGTCGTGGCCACGCGTCAACCCTGCCTGATACCCCTCCTCTTCGGCAGCTTGGCGAAGACGTTCGTAAATCTCTTGGCGCTCTTGCTCTTCACGGGCACGCGCCTCTTCTGCGGCGCGCCGGGCGGCCTCGACTTTACGCTGGTGCTCGCTTGGCACGGCGGCGCGGCTGTCAGGCTGTGCACGGCTGGGCGCTGCCAGCTCGTCCATCTGCCAGCGCCGCCACTCGCCGTGGCGATCAAACTCTGGCGTATGCGTATTAGACATACTCGTCGTCTCCGCCCGCTAGGACGATCTCTCCGGAATCGGCCAGACGGCGGACGATCTGCAGGATCGCTTTCTGCTCGGTTTCTACCTGAGAGACGCGAATGGGGCCACGGGCTTCCATGTCTTCGCGTACCAAATCGGCGGCGCGCTGGGACATGTTGCGCAGGAACTTGTCCACCAACGCGTCCTGGGCACCCTTGAGGGCCACCACCAAGGAGTTGGTTTCGACTTCCTGTAGGACCATCTGAATGGCGCGGTTGTCCAGGTCCAGCAGGTTCTCGAAGAGGAACATCTCGTCGATGATCTTCTGGGCAAGGTCTTCGCTGTGCGAGCGAACGGTTTCGATGGCCACCTCTTCCTGAGAAGAGTTCATCAGGTTGAGGATCTCTGCGGCCGTTCTTACGCCGCCCATCTTGCTGCGCTTGAGGTTTTGACCGTCGAGCATGCTGGTGAGTACCTCGGTGAGCTCTTGGAGAGCCGCTGGCTGTACGCCACTGAACGTCGCAATCCGTAGGACGACATCGTTACGCAGCTTCTCTTCGAACAGCTCGAGAATATCGGCCGCCTGATGGCGGTCCAGGTGTACCAGAATGGTGGCAATGATCTGCGGGTGCTCGTCGCGGATGAGTTCGGAGACCATGGACGCTTCCATCAGGTTCAGGGCATCGATACCTGAATTTTCGCCCGTGGTTTCGAGAATGTCTTCGATGAGGCTGGTAGCCCGCTCACTGCCGAGCGCTTTGGTCAGCACCGAGCGAATGTGCTCGCTCGAGTTGAGGTTCAGCGCCACGAACTCTTCGGTTTCACGGTGGAACGCTTCCAGCACGGCTTTCATGTCTTCATGCGAAACTTGGTGAAGCCGTGCCATTTCGGTACTGATCTCTTGCACTTCGCTGGCGCTGAGGAACTTGAAGACCTCGGCGGCGCTGTCTTCATCCAGTGCCAGCAGGAGAATGGCACTTTTACGTGCGCCGCTCATTTCAGCAATGCTAGTCATTGGCGTTCATCCAGCTGCGAATGATCATAGCGACCATGCGAGGATCTTCCTGGGCCATCTCCCGCAGGTCGTTAAGATTGTGTTCGTAGAGCGACGTTTTACGACGACGCTTGGGCTTGTTGCTGTAGGTGTCTTCCTCGTCGCCCTCGCCTTCGCTGCCTTCTTGCTCGTCCTCTTCACCGCCTACGCTGGTGTTCAGCGTGCCGCCAGGCATGGCAGCCGCCATGACCGGGGGTTGCGTATAGCGTTTGATCAGCGGACGCAAAATCAGCCAATAGAGCAGTAGGGCAGCGATAGCAACAAGAAGGTAGCGACCCAAGGTCGCTGCCATGGCGATGTTGTCGGGGTGTTGCCACCAAACAGGCTCGACGCGAGTGTCATCGTCGCCAGCAAAGGGCGTATTCACCACTTCTACCTGATCGCCTCGCAGCTCAGAGAACCCCATGGCCTGCTGAACCAAGCGCTCGATTTGTGCGATCTCTTCGGCGCTGAGGGCCACTTGCTCTACTTCGCCCTCTTCGTTCGTGACGTTACGGAAGTTGACCACGACCGCTGCAGAGAGTCTTTGCACTTGGCCCAGACGATGCTGAATGTGCTCGATGCTACGATCAACTTCGTAATTCACGACGTCTTCTTGGCGCAGATTGCGTAACGCGCCCGGTTCGGCCTCGCCGTCTCCTTCGCCATCGCCCTCTTCGGCATCGGGCTGATTGATCGGGGAGGGCGCCACACCCGGCGGGGTGTTGCTGAGGGCGCCGGGAATGCCGGTGGCAAGAGGGTCTTCGCCATCATAAGAGAGGCTCAATTGACGGCTGCGCACGGCTGATTCGTTGGGTGCCTGGTTGGGGCTATAGCGCTCGGAGGTCTGCTCACGACGTGAAAAATCGATCTGCGCGGCTACTTGGGCGCGCACGTTATCACTGCCCATGATGGGCGACAGGATGTTTTCGATACGCTGCTGGTAAGAGCGCTCGACTTCCGTGATGTACGCCAACTGAGTGCCGTCGAGGTCACCCCCCTGGGCGCTGTTGGCCGTGAGGAGACGCCCGTTTTGATCGACGACGGTGACGTCTTCGATAGCAAGCTCTGGCACGCTGCTGGAGACCATATGAACGATGGCGCTCACTTGTCCCTCGCCCAGCACTCGACCCGGCAGCAGGGTCAGCACCACCGACGCTTTAGCAGGCTCGCGGTCGCGGATGAACACCGACGGCTTCGCCATGGATAGGTGAACCCGCACGCCTTCGACGGGGCCAAGCGACTCGATGGAGCGAGCAAGCTCGCCTTCCAGGCCGCGTTGGAAGTTGACCTGCTCAGCAAACTGACTGATCCCGAACGCCTGGGTTTCCATGAGTTCAAGGCCAAGATTGCCCCCTTGCGGGAGACCCTGCTCAGCCAGTTGAAGGCGCAGCGTGTGCACTTGGTCGCTCGGGACTAGCAGTGCTTGGCCGCCCTGGCTGAACTGGTAAGGAACGCCGCGGGTATCTAGCTCAGTGATGATTCGGCCGCCGTCGGCTTCGCTGAGATTGCTGTAGAGCACCCGGTAGTCGGGACTGCTGGCCCACATGAAAAGGGCCGCCACCACCGCGATGGACGCGGCAGCCGCCACCAGTACCACCACAAGCGGATTGCCGCGCAGCTGTTTCATAGTGCGCTCAAAAGCCGATGGGTTGCTGGGTTCGTTCTCTGCGGCTCCGCTACGCGGAGGGCTTTGTGTCGTGCTGTTTTGACGGCCTGCCGTCGCACCCGTTTCGCTCATGCGTCCCTCCACAAGGGAAGGCAAAACGGGGGTCGACCAAGGCGCATCACCAAAGAAGGCATAGGCTATATCCGTCAATCGCGGTTATCCGCTGAAAGAATGAAGCGGAATTGTGATGGACGCCATTATCCGGGGGTGCGTCGACCATAAATGAACGAAAAGCTTGGCTTTTCACACGCATTTGTTCGTATGAGGCTTTTCGTACCGATGGTAGGCTTGCGGCATTAAATGAACACCCGCACATTGAGGCAAGCGTATGAGTTCACCTTCCATACAGTCTGCGCTGCAGCAGATGCAGGGGCTCGCCGCCCAAGCGGCCCAGCCTATCAAGGGCGAGCAACTGACGACGGCGGTCGGGCAGTCTGGCTTTGGCAGCGAGCTACAGGCCTCTATCCAGCGCATCAATCGTTTGCAGCAGTCGGCGAATGCAAAAGCCATGGCCTTTCAGGCTGGCGAGCCGAACATCGAGCTCAACGATGTCATGGTCGACATGCAAAAAGCGAGCGTGGCCTTCCAAATGGGGATGCAGGTGCGCAACCGCTTAGTAACCGCCTACCGCGATGTCATGAACATGCAGGTGTAATGCGACTGGCTTAGGTCGACGGGACATGAGGTCGGCATGGGCATAGGGCAGTTGATGGTCTGTCATCTCTTGGTGGTAGCGCTCATCCTTGGGCGCTCGGTCTGGATGAGAGGGTCGGATGCCTTGTTGTTACGCCTGTAGCGAGATGAGCTTGCCTTGTAACTCCTCCAGACGCTCAGCCATCTGCAGTAGCTCCTCGGCGGGTATCTGACGTATGACATCGCCCGTTTCACGATCGATGACCCGGGTGATGATGCGTGAAGAGTGTTCGCTGATATCGAACTCTAGCCCTCGCGGTCGCATGACGTCATTGATGCGCTGGAGGGGCTCGATCAGGGCGTCTTTCGTGGTCTGTTCGGCGTCCGAAGGTGCCTCCGTGATGGCCGCGATCTTGGCGGAGTGAGTGTCGATGCGTGAGCGTTCCTGGGGTAGAGCAGCGACGAGCGGGGGTGTGGTTGAGTCGATGATGAGTGGGCCCATGTACAACGTTCCTCTTTAAGCTAAGCCTGTCATGGCTGGGTAACGTAACCGAGTAAAGGCGCGAGGCCGTTTACCGTTCGGTGATGAGCCTCTTCAGAAGTCTATCGGCGTATTTGCCGCCAACTTTATAGTTTTTACTATAGACGAAAAGAAAGTGTTATTAGCCCTATGGCGGGCATACGGCTCCATAAAAGCTTCTGTTATGCTCTGCTGCTTTGTGATGAGTGTTAACGCATAACGCGTTCGGGGAAAGCGAGGCACGCATGGAAGTCCAGCAAGATGAGTACGAGAGCGTCACGAGTCCGTCGGCCATTAGCTCTCTGTTAAATACCATGATCGAGAGCGGCGGCGTTTCTCTGTGCTTGGCAACTCCTGATGCGCGGCCCGAGCCTATCGTGTTGATGGAGCAGCACGAGGGCGACACGCTCGTCATGGATCTGTCGTCCGTTGATTATCTGCTCAGTCGTTTGCAGCAGGGGGAGCAGTTCTTCCTACGTGGTCAGTCCCAGGGGAAAGTGGTCAGAACGCCGCTTCTCTCGTTGACCGAAACCCGCCGTTCTGGCGGTCGTTTTTTATGCTGTAGTGATTATCCGGCCTCGGTTGACGTGTTGCAGCGTCGTGAATCTTACCGTGCCGAACTGCGCATGGGTATGGTGGTTGCGGCAACCGTGTTTGGGGAGGGGGGCGACAACGCGTTGGGAGAGCTGCGCGACCTATCTCAAGACGGCTGTCAGCTCGAATTGCCGCTGACGGCCAGCGGTGTCCTGG
Source organism: Halomonas meridiana (assembly GCF_009846525.1). NCBI lineage: Bacteria > Pseudomonadati > Pseudomonadota > Gammaproteobacteria > Oceanospirillales > Halomonadaceae > Vreelandella > Vreelandella aquamarina. The sequence goes on from NZ_CP024621.1 coordinate 109,840, forward strand.
CCGAGACCGATGCGCCGCTGAAGCTCGCTTTTACCTTTCCAAACGGCACTTATTTTGAAGTTCACGCGGTCGCCCGTCACCAAAAGACCGATCCTGAGCGCCACTTGCTTCGCGTTGGCTTCCGTTTTGCCGGCTGCACGTCTGAGCAAGAGCGGCAGATTTGGTACTTCGTCTGCGAGATCGAACGCGAGGCATCGCGCTATAAGAAGGACGTTCAGGAAGAGCGTCAGCCGTCGCCACTCTTCGAGCAGCCCGGTCGGCGGACGCCGGATACCGAGCATGTAGGACGACGCGATATTCGCCGCTACGCGACGCCGATGGCGCGCCGCTTGGTCAAAGTGGCGGCGTATTTGGATGCTCAGCTGCTGCTGTTACAGCAGGGGAGTGACATCGATTCGCGCCAGCTGTCGCGCAACGCAGATCGTTTGTTGATGCTTCACGAAGAGGATCGTGAGGGCTTGCTTTTTGCCTCTCGCTGCCTCTCTTTGGAGCCACTGCTGGTGCGCCACGGGATTGCCGTCGCGGTGCATTTGCTGGATTTGGTGGGCGATAACATGCCCCGAGAAGTGCGCAAAGCGATTGTGGCGAGCGGGCTGGTGCACGACCTGGGCAAGGCGCTGGTCCCTCAGGTGGTGTTCAAGGCGCCCCACTTCGAGGCGAACCACCGCCGCGCGTTAAGCGAGCACGTATCACTGCTATTGGCGCGTTTGCATACCTGTCAGTGGCTGTCTGCCACCGTGGCGCAGGCGGTGATTGGCGGAATCAATGAGCGTCTCGACGGCAGCGGTTATCCAGAAGGGTTGACGGGAGACGATATCAACGAGCTGGCGAAAGCGAGTGCGATCGTCGACGTGGTCGAAGCCATGCGGCGTGATCGGGCCGATCGTCCTGCGCGCACGGCTCAGCAGATCTATCGTCATCTTCTCGCGCATCCTCACCAGTTCGACCCGCGCTGGATCAAGCGTTACATCGAGCATTTCAAAACGTTGCCGGTGGGCTCGCTGGCGCTCTTCTCGAGCGAGCAGTTGGCCTGGATTCTACGCCTCGATGAGAGTGGCGCGCCGTCGGAGGTGGTGCTGACGCAGCAGTCAGAGCCGCCCATGCGTGACACTCTGGGAGCGGTTGTTCGCGGTGATGTCTTGGAGCGTTTGGGTAAACCCATTCGAGAAGTGGCGGTCTCAACGTAAAGCACCAGGGCAGTGCAACCGGCCAAAATTAAAACGTAATTAGGCTTAAAGTCCGCGCTGCCTGCGCCGATATATTCAGTAAGTGAGCAAGCACGCTCAACCATCAAGATGAAACAGCCGTTTGCCGCGATGGGCGCGGCTGTGGTTTTACCTCAAACAGGAGTGCCCGCTAATGACTTACACTCGCGGTGGCGCCGCTAACGGACGTGGTGCAAATGCGTATGCCCGTGTCGGCGTTGAAAGTGGTGTTATGTCTGCTGATCCGCATCAGCTGATCGTGATGCTCTTTGACGGTGCTCAGGCAGCCATCCGTGCGGCGCGTATTCACATGCAGGCTGGTAATCGGGCAGAGAAAGGGCGCTCGATTTCCAAAGCCCTCGATATCATCAATAACGGTTTGGCAGCTGCCCTCGACCATGAGAAAGGTGGTGTGATTGCCGAGCGACTTGCATCGCTCTACGACTACATTGCTCGCTTGCTGTTGACGGCTAACCTGCGCAACGACGAAGAGAGCCTCAATCAAGCCGAACGGTTGCTTGAAGATATCGCTTCCGCCTGGCGTGAAATCGGTCAACAGCAGAGTGCATGAGGCAAGCATGGCAGCTTCCGAAACAGCCCATCGTCATTCGCAGCAGGCACTCCTGGATGCCTATGCAAAGCTGTTGGTGCGCGTGCACTATATGCACGAGCTCGCCAACGCAGAAAAGTGGGCAGAACTGATCGAGCAGCGCAGCAACTATGTAGTGCTGGTCGAAGAGGTGCGTGAATTAGATGTCACGGTGGTGCTCGATGCTCAGGCCAAGCAGCGCAAGTCCGAGCTGTTGGAGCAAATCCTGGAGCACGATGTCGAGATTCGCCGCCGTTTGGTCGCCCGACGCGATGAGCTTGGTAAGTTGATTGGCGTGACCCAGCGTCAGCGCGACCTGCACCGTGCGTATGCGCCGCAGCAGGGAGCATACAACGGTTACGAGAGCGACCCCTCTCGCGATAAGGGGGCATCGTGAGTGGCATTACGCCGCTTATCGACACTCTTTTACATCAAGTGCTTGGTCGCCAAGCCGAGGTGTCCACGCAGCGTGCGCTGAATGCCCCCGTGCAACCTGTGTATGCCGGTGACGGTCCGCGAGCACTGCAAGGAGATGCCGGGCTGGATGGGCGCCCACTGGCACCGCTACTCGGTGACCTAAAGCGCCTGCCAGGCTCTCCCGATGGGTTTCGTCAGGCGCCTCCTGGTACGCTGCCCGGTAATGCGCCCAGCTCGACACAAACCCACTTTAGCCCTGCCGCACGCACCATCGCCGATGTGTTGCTGCGTTTTCCTGCGCCTCCCACCGTGCTGCGCCCCCAGGCCCCGTTAATGTCGACGCAGGAGCCGCCTTCGGCACCCGTAGTGGCCAATCGGTTAGAGGCGAGCATTCGTGATAGCGGGCTCTTTTACGAAGCGCATCTCAAGCGCTGGTTTCAAGGCGATACCTCTCGGCAGCAGTTGATGCGTGAGCCGCAGATGCAGCCAGGGCCTCGCCCTGCCGCTGTTTTCGTACCCAGTTTCACGTCGGCAGTGCTGAGTGCCACCGCCACTGCGCCCGCCTCGGCGCTGGTGACAAGCACCGCGCCATTCACCATTTTGCCGAATACCCCACTGACCCCTTTGACAGGCAATCAACCGTTGCTGGAGCGGCCCGCCATGTTGCCGCCCAGCCCCAATGCCGTGCCATCGCCCCTGACGAACAGTCGAGAGCTCCCCCAGTTGCCTGTCGCCCTGCCGGCAAGCAGCGAATGGGACGTGTCGAGTCGTGGGCCAAGAGAGATTGTGCACGAGAGTCTTCAAGGGCTGGTGCGTCAACAGCTAGAGATGATGGTAACGCCGACGCTGCGTTGGGAAGGTGATGTTTGGGCGGGCATTTTTATGGCGCTCGTCATCAACCTGCCCGGCCGCGACGGGCAAAAAGAGGGAGCGGGTGACGAGGGCGAAGCCGACGAGGGGTGGCGTTCTGAAATGCAGCTCGATGTCCCTAACCTGGGGCGTTTCAACATTGCACTTGCACTTTACCAGGGAGCCTTGACGATCGACCTAACGGCCGAGGACGCCGAGACGCGGCAGCGCCTGGAAGAGGGGGTGGGCGCGCTGGAACAACGATTGAGCGCGTTCGATTTTCGTAAAGTTAAGGTCATGGTTAGACATGTAACATTGGAGAGCGATGATGGCGACCTCGGGTGATCGACGCCGCCAAGCCGTCGCGCTGGCCTATCAAGAGGGAGAGCAAGCCCCGCGTGTGGTCGCGAAAGGGTATGGCGAACTCGCGGAGCGCATCATGGCAGAAGCGCAGCGCCAGGGGATTTACGTACACGATGCCCCTGAGTTGGTAGCACTACTGATGCAATTGGACTTGGATGCAGAGATACCCGCCAGTTTGTACCAAGTCGTCGCTGAGCTGCTCGTCTGGGTCTTCGAGCTATCGGACGGAGGGCTGAATCAGCGTGAAAGGCTCAAGTAGCCAATACAAGCGTTGTATGCAACCATGATACTGGGTAAGAAAAAGTCATCAATGGCGCCAGTATAATGGTCACAATGTCGCGCCTGTGTCGTTCGATGGGACACTATGAGTCAAACAAGCTTTCTCGATGAGATTCAAGAAATTAACTTAGCGTATTTGCTACTTGCGCAGCGCCTGCTAAGCGAAGATCGCGAGCCGGCCATGTTTCGCCTAAAAATCGACGGCGAGCTCGCCGACCTTTTGGTATCGCTCAATGCATGGCAGCTCACCAAGCTTGCGCGTAGCAATCAGTTGGTATGCCGGTTCAGCCATTCGAGTGGTCAACGGCTACGCGAAATTCTCGAAAACCCCAGGGATCAAGGGCTATCAGGCCTGCATGCGTCGCTGTTATCTGCCTGTGAGCCGATGACATCGCTAACGTCAGGAGAGTCGAAGTGAGCCAGAAGAGCTTGGTTGATGAAATGCACCAAGTGCAGCTGGCAATCGAGCTGATTGAGTTAGGTGCACGTTTGCAGGTGCTGGAAACGGAAACGGAGCTGAGCCGCACGCGCCTGATCAAACTTTATAAAGAGGTGCGGGGCATGTCGCCGCCCAAAGGGATGCTGCCATTCTCTGCAGATTGGTTCGTCACTTGGCTGCCCAACGTGCACTCCTCTTTTTTCTACAACATCTATGTCGGGCTGTTGAAAGGCGCGGGCTGTGAGCGCATCGATGCTTTCGTCAAGGCGTATCGCTTGTACGAAGAGCAAATCTCGCTGGAGGATGTGGAGCCAGTATTAGGGTTAACGCGCGCTTGGACACTGGTGCGCTTTTTTGAAAGCGATCTGCTACAGCTGACCACCTGCACGCGCTGTGAAGGCCACTTTGTCGCTCACGCCCACAGTCCGACGCACGATTACGTGTGCGGTATTTGTCAGCCCCCCTCGCGTGCTGGCAAGACCCGTAAAGCATCGCGTTGAACGTATAAAATTGTCACGCCCCTAGCGGCGAGGCCGAGAATTAATAAACTACCTCTTTAACGGTTAGATAGCGGTAAAAGGCGGTGGTACTTTTTCATTAAACAGCGCACTCGTCTTAGTATGATGTGGCTAAGTAGCACTTGGGATGGAGCGGTGCCTGTGTGGTCAAGCCTGAGGCCCTGCTCTTTTTGAAAAAACTGATATCGCAAGGACTCTGCTTGTGCTGATTCTTTTAGGTTATGTGGTCGTACTGGTGTGCGTATTCGGCGGCTATGTACTGGCAGGTGGCAGCTTGGGGCCGCTGTATCAGCCGACGGAGCTGCTGATGATCGGTGGGGCGGGCGTGGGGGCGTTCATTGCCGCCAACAACGGCAAGGCCATCAAAGCAACGTTCAAAATTCTGCCGCGGCTAAAGCGAACCAAAAAATATAACAAAGCGCTCTATATGGAATTAATGGCGCTGCAGTACAAAATTCTCTCCAAGGTACGCCGTGAGGGGATGCTTGGCATCGAGCGCGATATCGACAACCCCGAGGAAAGCCCGCTGTTTCAAGAGCACCCGTCGGTGCTGGCAGACCCGCATATCATGAACTTCTTGACCGACTATCTTCGCCTAATGGTGAGTGGCGGTATGGAGCCCATGGAAATCGACGAGCTGATGCTGCATGAGATCGAGGTCTTCGAACAGGAAGCGCACGTGCCCATCGACGCCATTGCCAAAGTGGGTGATGCCATGCCTGCGTTCGGCATCGTGGCGGCGGTCATGGGGGTCATCAAGGCGTTGACCTATGCGGACGCCACCGCTGCGCAGATGGGGGAGATGATAGCACTGGCACTGGTTGGTACGTTCCTAGGGATTCTGCTGGGTTACGGCTTCATCAGCCCGATTGCGAGCTACGCCGACCGTCAGGCCAAAGAAGCGGAGAAAATGCTGCAGTGTATCCGCGTCACGCTGCTGGCGAGCCTGCATGGCTATGCGCCTCAGCTTGCCGTCGAATTTGGCCGTAAAGCGCTGCATACCGCAGAGCGTCCCAGCTTCACCGAATTGGAAGAGTACGTGCGCGACGCCAAAAAGGGCAGTAATGCATGAGTAAGGGTGGGGATAAGCGTCCGATTGTCATCCGGCGCAAAAAAGTGGTCCATGCCCACCATGGGGGGGCATGGAAGATCGCGCTGGCGGACTTTATGACCGCGCTGATGGCGCTCTTCTTGGTGATGTGGATTCTGAGTGTGTCCAGTGAAGAGACTCGGCGGGGCGTGGCGGAGTACTTTAGCACCCCACTCGTCACGGCCATTACCGGGGGAGATATGTCGGGAAGCACCAGCGTCATTCCCGGTGGTGGGCCTGACCCTACGCACAGCGATGGTGAGCGCGCGCGCATCGACGTGCTGCAGCACACTCGCCCCAGCGCTCAAGAACGACGCTTCTTCGATGACTTGCAAGAGCGTATCGAGCGCGCCATCGAGCGTGACCCGGAACTGCGTGAACTGCGTAACCAGATGCGCTTCGACTTAACCCGGGAAGGGTTACGGATTCAGCTACTGGATACCGAGCAGCGCCCCATGTTTGAGTTAGGGAGCGATCAGGTAGCGCCGTACATGCGCAGCCTGCTGCGTACCATGGCTCCGTTGTTGAACGATTTACCTAACGATCTCAGCATCAGCGGTCACACCGACAGCGTTCCTTATGCCGGTGGTTATCGCGGTTACAGTAACTGGGAGCTCTCCAACGACCGTGCTAATGCGTCGCGTCGTGAATTAGTGGCCGGTGGGCTTGATCCAGATCAGCTTTTACGCGTATCGGGCTTTGCGGATCGCGTGCTGTTGTCTGACACTGCGCCCACGGATCCGATCAATCGTCGTATCGAGCTCGTCGTGCTGCTGCCAGAGATCGCCGAAGCCATTCGCAACCCAGGCATTCTCTCGGCGGACGACACCCTGCCAGAGGGCGAGGTGCCCGAGGCACTGCTTCCCGACGACGCCTTGCCCAGTGACACGGCGCTCGATGAGCCGGTACCAGCAGAACAAGTGCCACCAAATACGCCACAGGTCGACGATGAAGGGTAATCGCGGCTTGTCACAAAAAAATATGACGTTCACGTGGAGCGGTGCATGGATATAGCGGATTTTTTTGACACCTTTTTTGAAGAGGCTGAAGAGCTGCTTGCCGACATGGAGCAGCACTTACTGGAACTGGATGTCGATGATCCGGATAGCGAGCAGCTAAACGCTATCTTCCGCGCAGCCCACTCTATCAAAGGTGGCGCAGGAACCTTCGGTTTTAGCGTGCTACAGAAAACCACGCACATTTTCGAAAACCTGTTGGATCATGCTCGCAAAGGCGAACTGACCCTGCGTGCGGAGCACGTGGATACCTTTTTAGAGGCCAAAGACATCATGCACGAGCAGCTCGATGCCTACCGCAACGAGGAAGAGCCCAATCAAGAAGCGTATGAGCGAATCTGCCAAACGCTGCAGCAAATTGCCCTCGAAGAGATAGGCAAAACGCTCGATGCTCCTGCGGCTGCCCCTGCACCCAAACAAGAGGCGCCCAAAGAAGAGAAAGAGACCGCGTCCGCGTCCGCGAGCAGTGGCGGTGAGCAGAGGCTCAAAGTGGCGCTTCTGAACGTAGGTGATAAAGATCGTGGACTGCTCGTCGAAGAGCTAGAGCAGCTAGGCGATATTCAATCCCAGTCGGGGGACGAAAAACGCTACGAAGTCACGCTGACGGGTGGCGTCAGTGCCGATGATATCGAAGCGGTCATGTGCTTCATCATCGAGCCGGATCAAATCGAAATCACGACGCTGGGCGAGGCAGCCCCCGCTGCGGCACCAGCACCCGACGCGAAAGCAGACAACGTCACCCCTACCGCAGAAGCACCGGTAGTTGAAGAGAAACCGGCCGCACCGGCTCTGGAAAAAGCGCCTGCCAAAGCACCCGCCAACAAATCGACGAAGGCTGCGCCCAAGAAAGCGGCTGCTGAGTCCTCCTCCATTCGTGTCTCGGTGGATAAAGTCGACCAGATCATCAACCTGGTGGGCGAGCTGATCATTACCCAGTCCATGCTCGATCAAACGGTTAGCGACCTGGGCGACCAGTCGGTGGGCAACAGCTCACTGCAAAATGGCATGAGCCTGCTGCAGCGTAACGCGCGTGATCTGCAAGAAGCGGTCATGTCGATCCGTATGATCCCCATGGAGTTTGTGTTCAGCCGTTTCCCTCGCGTAGTACGCGACACCGCTGGCAAGCTCGGTAAAGAGATCGAGCTGGTGACGGAAGGAAAATCCACCGAGCTGGATAAAAGCTTGGTCGAACGTATCACCGACCCGCTAACGCACTTGGTGCGTAACAGCTTGGATCACGGCATCGAAATGCCCGATGAGCGGGAAGCGCTGGGCAAGCCGCGTACCGGCAAGCTGGTCCTCTCTGCCCGCCATCAGGGGGGCAACATCCTGATTGAAGTGCGCGACGACGGTGCCGGCATGGATCGTGATCGCTTGCTGGCCAAAGCCCGTGAAAACGGCTTGAACGTCTCGGACACCATGTCGGACGAGGACGTCTATCAATTGATCTTCGCTCCCGGCTTCTCCACGGCGAAGGAGGTGACCGATGTCTCCGGCCGTGGCGTGGGGATGGACGTGGTCAAGCGGAACATTCAAGGAATGGGTGGCCGGGTAGAAATTCAATCCAAGAAAGGCGAAGGCACCAATACACGTATCGTGCTGCCGCTGACGCTGGCCATCTTGGACGGCATGTCGATCAAAGTCGGCAACGAAACCTTTATTCTGCCGCTCTCTACCGTGCTTGAGTCGCTGCAGCCTGCCAAAGGCGATATGTATGCCATGGCCGGAGACGACGTGGTACTCAAGGTGCGCGATGAGTACCTCCCGGTCATCGCCATTCACGAAGTGCTGGACGTCGAAAACGCCATTACCGACCCGACCAAGAGCATTGCCGTGATCGTCCAAGGGGAAGGACGGCGTTACGCCATGCTGGTGGACGAGTTGATCGGCCAGCAGCAGGTCGTGGTAAAGAACCTCGAAGACAATTATCGCAAAGTGCCCGGCGTATCGGCCGCTACCATCTTGGGGGATGGCAGCGTTGCGCTAATTCTCGATATCACTGGCTTACACCGTTTGAGCCGTGCCAAAAAAGAAGCAGGGAAAGTCGCTAATCCACCCCATCTCTCTTATTACAAGGAGGCTGAGCCGTCATGAGTCAAGCATCTAATGAGGCGGTGCTAGCCGCCGCCGAAGCGGAAAATCGCGAATTTTTGGTGTTCTCGCTGGGCGATGAAGAGTACGCCATCGATATTTTGAAGGTGCAGGAGATCCGCGGTTACGAAAACGTGACCCGGATTGCCAATGCGCCCGACTTCATCAAAGGGGTGACGAACCTTCGCGGTGTGATCGTGCCCATCGTGGACCTGCGTATCAAGTTCCACCTGGATAACGTCGAGTACGGCGGCCAGACCGTGGTGATCGTCGTCAACGTGGCCGATCGCATCGTCGGTATCGTGGTCGATGGCGTCTCCGACGTCATGACCCTGACGCCGGATCAAATCAAGCCGGCGCCCGAGTTTGGCGTCACGCTCTCCTCCGATTTCCTGAGCGGCCTCGGTAGCCTAGACGACCGGATGCTCGTCTTGGTCGATATCGACAAACTGCTGACCAGCGAAGAAATGGCACTGGTCGACAGCACCAGTAACCGCTAACGACCTGCCACGGGGCACACGGAGCGTGCCCGTCTCGAGCCAATGAACAACCCGCTCTGGCGCCATGGATAGCGCTGGCCAGTACGGTTGTGTTTGGAGAAAAGCGTGTGACACAGCTAGTACGTCAACTGATGAGTAACATGACCGTCCGACTCAGTTGGGGGCTGGTGCTCGCCACCTTCAGCGTCTGGGTACTCATCGCCTGTGGGATTGGGCTTTATGCGCTGCATCATGGGGCGAACATCGTCCAGAGTGCCAACGACCCGCAGGCGCAGCAGCTGGCGTTCAGCGCCTTTGCCACCCAAATTCGCTGGGTGTTGATCGGCGTGGTCGCCATGACCTTGCTCACGGTCGCGGTGGTGGTGTGGGGCGTGAGCGCCAACGTGCTGCGCCCGCTAGATCGACTGGTGGGTTATTTCGAGCGCATGGCGCAGGGAGATCTCAATCAACAGATCCGCTCGCCCGGTAATAACGAGATCGGCAAGCTCTATAGCGCGATGGCGCACATGCAAGGCTCGCTCTCCGAGACCGTTGGTGTCGTCCGGCGCAGTGGAACGACCATCTTCGAGCGTTCGCAGCATATTGCCAGCGGTAACAACGACCTCTCATCGCGTACCGAACAGCAGGCCTCCTCCCTCGAAGAGACCGCGTCTAGCATGGAGCAGCTCGCCTCGACCGTCAGTCACAATGCCGACAATGCCCGTCAGGCCAGCCAGTTAGCGGGTGACGCGACACTCACGGCACGGCGCAGCGGCGAGGAAGTCAGTCAGATCGTCGATACCATGCAAGAGATCAGCGCCAGTTCCCATCAGGTCGCTGACATCATCACGCTGATCGATAACATTGCCTTTCAAACCAACATCCTGGCGCTGAATGCGTCGGTCGAGGCGGCGCGCGCTGGCGAGCACGGCAAAGGGTTTGCCGTGGTGGCTCAGGAAGTGCGGAGCCTTGCTAGCCGAAGCGCCAGCGCGGCCAAAGAGATCCGCACGCTGATCGATACCTCGCTCGGCAAAGTGGATGTCGGCACCCAGCGTGTCAATCAGGCAGGTCAGACCATGCAGGATCTGGTGGCCGCCGTGCAACGCGTCAGCGATATCATGGATGAAATTGCGTCCGCCTCCGAAGAGCAGAGCAATGGTATTGGTCAGGTGAATCAGGCCGTTGCCCAAATGGACCAAGTCGTGCAACAGAACGCGCAGCTGGTGCAGCAAGCCGCTCGCAGTGCCAACGAACTCGAAAGTGAGGCGGCGCGTCTGCGTGAAGCCGTCGAACGCTTCCAAGTAGCAGGCACCGGTCAAACGCTGTCACACACCCGAGCGGCCGCGTCGGCTATCGCCCCCGCGCCTCGCGCCCCCCAGCCTGTTGCGAAACCCGTCGCGACCACCAGCACCGACGAATGGGAAGCTTTTTAAGAGGGCGGCTTTTTCCGCCACCAGAATGACCCGAAGACGTGCCACAACATAAACAATAAGGCAGCATGATGCGTAATAACCAGCCAGTGACTCAACGGGAAGTTGAGCTTAAACAAGACGATTTTCTTGTCTCACGCACGGATTTGAAAGGGCGGATTACCTACGCCAATCCGGCGTTCATCGAGATAAGCGGCTATCAGCACGACGAGCTGATCGGGGCACCGCATAACCTGATACGTCATCCGGATATGCCGTCGCCCGCGTTTGAAAATCTTTGGAAAACCGTTCAGGCCGGTGACACCTGGCGGGGACTGGTGAAGAACCGCTGTAAGAACGGCGACCACTACTGGGTCGACGCCAGCGTAACGCCGATCGTGGAAAACGACCAAGTGATTGGTTACACCTCGGTTCGCGTGCAGGCAACCCGTGAGGCGATTGCGCAAGCGGAACGGCACTATGCCGACATGCGTGAGGGGCGCCAAAAGCGTCTCTACCTCGATAAGGGTCGTGTACGCCAGAAAGGGGTGTGGCAGCGTATCAAGCGCACCCGGCTCGACACCATTCGTGCCAAGTTGATCGGCATGGTGGTGGTCGCGGGAGCGCTACTGACGGCCAGCGGAGGATTAGGGCTTTACGGCCTGAACGTGGCGGGTGATCGGTTGGGCGAGCTAAACGACGACGGACTCAGAGACGTTATTCGGTTACAGCAGATCGACCAAACCATCGCTCAGACCCGTCAATCGATGATCGAGCCCGAGCGTATGGAACTGATCAACCAGCGCTTCGAGATGGGCGAGGCCGTTGCTGACAATGCCGCTGAAGTGGCCAACGTGTGGGAGGCGTTCTACCGCCGCGACGTGAACGCGACACCGCTTGCCGATGCCTTCAACGAACAGTTGCAAGCCTTCTTGACGAACGGCATGAACCAAGCGGCAAGCGTGCTACAAGCCGAAGAGACGTACCAAGCCTTCACCGGCCTGGACGGGGTGATCAACGTCATGAATGAGGATGGGCGTGCCCTATCGGGCATGGTCAACGAGCTGATAGCGCAAAAACAGGCGGCCGCCGAGGCCATGGCCGCAGATGCCGAGCGTGGCCAGACAGCCATGTTCACGGCCCAGGCCGCGATGCTGGGCATAGGCCTACTGCTGCTGGTGCTCATCAGCGTCGTGACGCTGCGCTCGATCATTACGCCGCTCAAGCGCGCCTCGCGTTTCACGCTGCAAATTGCCGGTGGCAACCTGGCGGCCCGCGTACCGCCCAAACGGCGCGATGAGATTGGTCAGTTGATGGACTCGCTCAATACCATGCGCAAAAGCCTGAGCAGCATCATTAGTGACGTGAAAGGGGGCATCGAAGTCGTCACGCCCGCCGCCAAAGAGATCGCCAGCGGTAACGAAGCGCTTTCGTCGCGTACCGAGCAGCAGGCCGCATCGCTGCAGCAAACCGCCTCGAGTATGGAGGAAATGACCACGACGGTACGGCAAAACAGTGATAATGCTCAAGAAGCGCGGCGGCTGGCCGATAATAATGCAACAAGGGTTACACAAACCGGCGAATTGATGACACAACTGGTCGCCAATATGCAGCGGATTACCCAAAGCTCACAGAAAATGACCGAGATCATCAACGTCATCGATTCGATTGCCTTTCAGACCAATATTTTGGCCTTGAATGCATCGGTGGAGGCCGCTCGCGCTGGTGAGCATGGCCGGGGATTCGCCGTAGTGGCCGAAGAAGTGCGCAAGTTGGCCGGACGCAGTGCTGGGGCATCGCAAGAGATTCGTTCGTTGATCGACGCATCCAACCAGCAAGTCAGTGCGGGTGCCGGTCTGGTAGAGAAAGCCGAAGCAGCCATCGTTGATGTTGCTGACGCCGCCCGCAGCGTGACCCACATCATGCACGATATCTCGGCAGCCTCCGAAGAGCAGAGCAGCGGGATTGCGGAGGTCAATCAGGCCGTCGCAGAGATGGATCAAGCAACACAGCAAAACGCCCTGCGCGTTCAAGAAACGGCGCAAGCGGCAATGGCATTAGAGCAGCAGGCAAGCCTGTTGGCGCTATCGGTGGAAGCGTTCCGGCTCACGAGCCAGGGGCCGTTGACGCCGCCAGCCGGTCAATCTGGCATGGCCGCTTTACCGAGCGCCAAGGCACCGCCTGCGGCAGACAAGATCAGCAGCGCCACAACGCCTGCGCCGAGTCATAAGAAGCGGCAGATGGCCTCTGTAGAGGAGTGGGAAGAGTTTTGACAGACCAACGCGAACGGGGTAGCGACGCCGGCCAATGGGCGTCCAGTGGACAGATCGAGCGTGATCTGGTGCTGACCGATGCGGATTTTGCGCGTATTCGAGAGTTGATTTATCAGCGCGCAGGCATCGTTTTGGCCGAGCATAAGCGTGAAATGGTCTACAGCCGCTTGGCCAAGCGGCTGCGTCATCACGGCATGACGCGCTTTACCGACTACCTGTCGCGGCTGGAGCGTCAGCCTGACGCGAAAGAGTGGGAAGCGTTCACTAACGCGCTGACGACCAATCTCACGGCTTTTTTCCGTGAGTCACACCACTTTCCGCTGCTTGCCGACCACATCAAGCACAAGCCTGATCCCGTCACCATTTGGTGCTCGGCGGCATCGACGGGAGAAGAGCCCTACTCCATCGCCATGACGCTGTTGGAAACCCTGGGGCCCAAAGCGTCCCAGGCCAAGGTCATTGCCACGGATATCGACACCGAAGCGTTGGCCAAAGCGCGTAAGGGCATCTATCCCCAGGAGCAGGTGCGCAAACTCGACGAAGCGCGGGTTAAGCGGTTCTTTCAGAAGGGGACCGGCAACCATATCGGGCTTGCCCGTGTGCGGCCGGAGGTGTCGGCACTGGTAGAGTTCATGCCACTCAATCTATTGGCACCCCAGTGGCCGGTCAAAGGGCCGTTCGATGCAGTGTTTTGCCGTAATATCATGATTTATTTCGATAAAGACACGCAGGCCAAGATTTTGAAGCGGTTCGCACCGCTCATGAAGCCCGACGGTCTGCTTTTTGCAGGGCATTCCGAAAACTTCTCGTATATCAGCGATGCGTTTAAGTTGCGCGGGCAGACGGTTTACACCCTCGCGAAATAAGTGAACAAAAGATGCGCGCTTCGCTCGGCCGTGGGCGTTATCCCCCACGAGCGACGCGGCAATGGCTACCGTAAGAGGAGGCGTGCTTTGAGCGCAGCCAAGATTAAAGTGTTGTGCGTCGATGATTCGGCGTTGATTCGTGATTTGCTGACGGAAATCATTAACTCACAGCCCGACATGGAAGTCGTCGCCGTTGCGCCTGACCCCATTGCTGCCCGTGATTTGATCAAGCAGCACAACCCTGATGTGCTGACGCTGGATGTCGAGATGCCGCGTATGGACGGACTCGACTTTTTGGAGCGCTTGATGCGTTTGCGCCCGATGCCGGTGCTGATGGTGTCATCGCTGACGCAAAGCGGTTCTGAAATCACCCTGCGAGCGCTGGAGCTGGGCGCGCTGGATTTTGTTGCCAAGCCGAGCCTGGGCATTCGTAGCGGCATGATGGAGTACGCCAACGAGATCGCCGATAAGCTCCGCGCTGCCGCACGCTCTCGCCCGCGTCAGGCGCGTCATAAGAACACGCCCCCGCCCAGCCAGTTAAAAGCGCCGATGACGACCAGTGAAAAGCTCATCATCATCGGCGCCTCCACGGGAGGTACCGAGGCCATCCGCGCGGTGTTGGAGCCGCTGCCTGCCAACGCGCCTGCCATTTTGATCACCCAGCACATGCCGGGGGCTTTACCCGCTCCTTCGCTGAGCGTCTGGATCGTTTGTGCCGCATCACCGTGAAAGAGGCCACCGACGGCGAGCGTGTGCTACCCGGTCACGCTTACATTGCGCCCGGCGATCAGCACCTGGAGCTGGCGCGTAGCGGTGCGAACTACGTGGCCCGGCTCAACGATGGACCGCCGGTGAACCGTCACCGACCGTCGGTCGATGTGCTGTTTCACTCGGCTTCGAAGCATGCCGGTAAGAACGCCATCGGCGTGATTCTCACTGGGATGGGGAAAGACGGCGCGGCGGGGCTGTTGGAGATGCGCCAGGCAGGCGCGCCCACCATCGCCCAGAACGAAGAGTCCTGCGTGGTGTTCGGCATGCCTCGTGAAGCGATTGCCGTTGGCGGCGCCGTCGAAGTCGTCGCGCTCGACGACATCCCGTCACGGTTGATGGCACTCATCGCCGCCTCCGGTCGCGCCCAGCGCGTTTGACGACACGATAACGATCATCACCAGGACAGATATTGACAAGGGAAGCTACAACAATGACTCGCTTGCTGCGCAATCTCAGTATTCATGCCGCCGTCGTCACGGCACTTACATGCTTCGTCGCCCTCATTTTGGTGGTGGCCGGGCTAGGGGTCATGGCCGACCGTAACGCGCAAACCAATCTGGCTACGCTCAATTTGATTGGCAATGAGCAGCTCAACGAGCTGAACCGCGCGGATTCGCTGCTCAATCAGGCCATGCTGGCGATGGAAACGGCGTCGAATCTGTTGATGGTGGGGCGTACGCAGCAATCCAACGAGCAGGTCGATGTGGCGGCCAACCGCATCGAGCGGGCCGAGCAGCGCTTCAATAAGTTCGCGGCCGCACCACGTACGCCCCAAGGGCAAGTATTGGGTGAGGCGGTGGATGACAATTTCCGCACGGTACTCGAGCTGGTCAAACAGCAGCACGCCAGCTTCGAGTTCATGGATATCAATACCTTCAATCAGTTGCGCGGTGAATTGGCAGAGCCCCTCAGCGAGCTTGCTGAAAGCACCACGGCGTTTGTCGAGTACGCTTTTGATCGCGTCGACACAACGCGTACCGATGCCGAGTCCCAGGGCGATACCTTTACGCTGATTAACGCTCTTGCCGTTGGGTTGGCCCTGCTGGTCACGCTGTTGATCTATCTCGGCTTGCGCCGTACGGTCATTGCGCCGTTGAACAATGCCGTTCAACGGCTGGATCGTATTGCCGAGGCGGATCTGACCCAGCCATTGCCCGAAGCCGGTAAGAATGAAATTGGACGCCTTTTCGCGGCCATGGCGACCATGCAACAGAACCTCAGCGCGACCGTGACACGCGTACGCGAAGGCAGCCGCGAGATTCACCACGGTACCCGAGAAATCGCCAGCGGCAATGCGGATCTTTCGTCACGCACCGAGCAGCAGGCTGCTTCGATCGAGCAAACGGCGGCCAGCATGGAGCAGATGACCGCGACCGTGAAGCAGAACGCTGACAATGCCCGTCAGGCCAGCACCTTGGCTGCGGACGCCTCGACCACGGCCGAGCAGGGCGGCGACGTGGTTCAGCAAGTGGTCGAGACCATGCAGGGTATCTCCACGAGCTCGCAGAAAGTGGCCGACATTACCAGTGTGATCGATTCGATTGCTTTTCAGACCAATATTCTAGCGCTCAACGCCTCCGTTGAAGCGGCGCGGGCCGGTGAGCAGGGGCGCGGCTTTGCCGTCGTAGCGGGCGAGGTGCGTAACCTCGCTAGCCGGAGTGCCGATGCCGCAAAAGAGATTAAAACGCTGATTGACGCCTCTGTTAGCCAAATCAACCAGGGCTCTTCTCTGGTAGAAAAGGCGGGGCAAACCATGACCGACGTGGTCACGGCGGTGCGCCGCGTGACCGATATCATGGATGAGATCTCCGCTGCGTCTCAGGAGCAGAGCGATGGTATCGAGCAGGTGAGTCAGGCCGTTGGCCAGATGGATCAGGTGACGCAGCAAAACGCTGCGCTGGTGCAGCAAGCCTCTGCCGCTGCGGCGTCGCTCGAAGAGCAGGCGAATCGCTTAGAGGAAGCCGTCGCGGTCTTTCAGGTGGTGAGCGCCCAGTCCGCGCGCAGCGCGTTACCGCCGCAGCGTGACGCGGCGTCGAGCGCGCCTAGCAAACCCGCGCTGGGGAAAGCAGCACCGTCTGCCGCTACGCCGTCGCCGCGTCAAGCGACACCCCAACACCACGATGAGTGGGAAGAGTTTTAACCCTGACTGAATTGACAGTCACCCAATACATGATGTTAGTGAGAGGATGACCCATGGCCGATAAGAACATGAGCTTCTTGGTAGTAGACGACTTTCCCACCATGCGCCGGATCGTCCGCAGCCTGCTCAAAGAGCTTGGCTTTACCAACGTGGATGAAGCCGAAGATGGGCAAGACGCGCTCAACAAGCTGCGCGCTGGCAACTTTGAGTTCGTCGTGTCAGATTGGAACATGCCGAACCTTGACGGCCTGGAGATGCTGAAGGAGATCCGTCAGGATGATGCGTTGAAAGACCTGCCGGTTCTCATGGTGACGGCGGAAGCCAAAAAAGAGAACATCATTGCTGCCGCACAAGCAGGTGCCAATGGTTACGTCGTCAAGCCGTTCACTGCCGCCACCCTGGAAGAGAAGCTGAATAAAATCTTCGAGAAAATGGGTAAATGACGCGGCTGAGCCAAGGTGCTCGGTTAACGAGGAGACAACACAATGAGTCAGAATGAGCAGGGTGGTTCTGCCCAACTGTCCGAAGAAGCCGCTGAAGACCTGATCTTTCGTATCGGTAAGCTCACCCGCATGCTGCGCGACAACATGCGTGAGTTGGGCTTGGACAAAGAGATCGAGAAGGCTGCCGAAGCGATTCCCGACGCCCGTGACCGACTGCACTATGTGGCGACGATGACCGAGCAGGCTGCGGACAAGGCGCTCAATGCCATCGACCGTGCACAGCCGCTGCAGGACCAGCTCTCTGAACGCGCCGAAGCCTTGGATAAGCGCTGGGCCGAGTGGTTCGAAGCGCCCAAGGAGTTGGATGACGCCAAGGCGCTGGTCAAAGAGACGCGTACCTACCTGGGCGATGTACCGCAGATGACGGCAGCGACCAACAAAGAGTTGCTGGACATCATGATGGCGCAGGACTTCCAGGATCTCACCGGTCAGGTCATCAAGAAGATGATGGACGTGATCCGCGAGATCGAACACCAGCTGGTTCAGGTGCTGATCGACAACGTGCCCGGCGCAGAAGCGCGTGAAACGATGCAGCGCAAGGCCGAAGATCAGTGGAAAAACGAGAACGCTCGCCGTAACGAAGACCTGCTCAACGGGCCTCAGGTCAAAGAGAACGCCCCCGATATCGTCACCGGACAGGATCAGGTAGACGACTTATTGGACGAATTAGGCTTTTAATGCCGGGTTATTAGCACATTGTAACCCCCTGCATCTGGCAAAATAAGACCTCAGTTCAGCCGTCCTCAAGGGCGGCTGTGCTTATGGTATGCCTTATTTTGGTCAACCGACCACTCGTCAGCCGGATGACAGCATGGCAGATAACGACAGCGATCAGGAAAAAACCGAAGAGGCCACGCCCCGACGCTTGGACAAAGCGCGGGAAGAGGGTCAGGTGCCTCGGTCCCGAGAGCTGACGACCTTCATGATGCTGCTCGGAGGCGTGCTGGGTCTGTGGGGCATGGGGCAGATGCTCTACGACCAGCTCGGTATGGTGATGGAGCAGGCGTTCTTGTTCGAGCGCCGCCACGCCATGGAAAGCATGCCGATGCTGGTCAACGCACTCGACTTGGGCCAGCGAACGCTGATAGCGATGCTGCCGCTCTTCCTTCTGCTCACGGTCATTGCGCTGGTTGCTCCCGCTCTGCTGGGCGGCTGGCTCGTCTCCGCCAAATCCCTGCAGCCCAAATTTTCGAAGCTCAATCCCATCAAGGGGATCAAACGCCTCTTCTCCACCCAGGCGCTGGCCGAGCTGGCCAAGGCGATTGCCAAGTCGGTGCTGGTGGGGAGCGTGGCGTTTAGCTTTTTATATTTTAATATGGGGCGCTTCTTAGGGTTGATGGATCAGCCCGTTCAGCAGGCGCTGGTGAGCGCGCTGAACATGGCCGCGCTCGCGGCAGGGCTCATCGTTTTGTCATTGATCGTGGTGATCCTGATTGACGTGCCGTTCCAGCTTTGGAACAACGCCAAGCAGCTGCGCATGACCAAAGAAGAGGTGAAGCAGGAGCACAAAGACTCCGAAGGCGATCCTCACGTCAAAGGGCGCATTCGCCAGCAGCAGCAGGCCATGGCACGTGGGCGCATGATGAGCAAAGTGCCCGAAGCCGATGTGATCATCACCAACCCGACGCATTATGCGGTGGCACTGGTGTACCAAGAGGGGCGCATGGGGGCTCCGCGGCTAGTGGCCAAAGGGGCGGATGCCGTGGCGGCCCGCATCCGTGACATAGGCGAAGAGGCCGGCGTGCCGCGATTGGAAGCAGCGCCTCTGGCGCGTGCCCTGTATCATCATGTGGACTTAGAGGCCGAGGTGCCCGCAGAGCTATACACCGCCGTGGCCGAGGTCATGGCCTGGGCCTACCGTCTGAAGCACGTTGCACAGCAAGGAGGCGAGGTGCCCCCCACTCCCGATAATTTACCGGTTCCCCCGGAAATGGACAGTCCCGGCCGTCGCGCCGGTGGCAATGAGGCGCAAACATGAAAGGCTTAAGCCAGTTGATCAATCAGCGACCCTGGATGAACGACGTGAGCATGAAGCTGCTCGCTGGCCCGCTGCTGATTTTAATGATTTTGGGCATGATGATTCTGCCCCTCCCGCCGTTCGCGCTGGATCTGCTGTTCACCTTCAATATTGCGCTGTCGATCATGGTGCTGCTGGTCAGCATGTTTGCCGAAAAGCCGCTGGATTTTGCGGCGTTCCCGGCGGTACTGCTATTCACGACACTGCTGCGACTCTCTCTAAACGTTGCCTCTACCCGCGTGGTGCTGATGGAAGGGCACGAAGGCGGCGACGCGGCGGGCAAGGTCATCGAGGCATTTGGTACCTTCCTCGTGGGCGGTAACTTCGCGGTGGGGTTGGTGGTCTTCCTCATTCTGGTCATCATTAACTTCATGGTTATCACCAAGGGTGCCGGGCGTATTGCCGAAGTGGGCGCTCGCTTCGTGCTTGATGCCATGCCCGGCAAGCAGATGGCCATCGATGCCGACTTGAACGCTGGTCTGATCGGGGAAGACGAAGCGAAGAAGCGCCGTGCCGAAGTGGCCCAGGAAGCCGACTTCTACGGCTCCATGGACGGTGCCAGTAAATTCGTCCGCGGTGATGCAGTGGCGGGTCTGGTCATCATGGTGGTCAACATCATTGGCGGTTTGCTGATCGGTATGATGCAGCACGACCTGGGCTTTGCCGATGCCGCGCGTACCTACACGCTGCTGACGATTGGTGACGGCTTGGTCGCACAGATTCCGGCGCTGGTCATCTCGACCGCTGCAGGCGTTACCGTCTCCCGCGTGAACACCGAGCAGGACGTGGGTCAGCAGATGATCAGCCAGCTGTTCGTCAATCCCCAAGTCATGATTCTGGCGGCCATGGTCATGGGCTTGCTTGGCCTTGTGCCCGGCATGCCGAACTTCGTGTTCCTGGTCTTCACTGCGCTGCTGGGCGGTTTGGCGTGGTATCTGATCCGTCGCAAAGAGCATAAGCTAGTCAAAGAAGAGATATCCACGGCACCACCGCCGGTTCAAGAAACGCCAGAGGCCAGCTGGGAAGACGTCCAGCTGGTGGATACGCTGGGCCTGGAAGTGGGCCACCGTTTGATTCCGCTGGTGGATTCACGGCAAAAAGGCGAGCTGTTGGGGCGTATCAAAAGCGTGCGCAAGAAATTCGCCCAGGAGGTGGGCTTCCTACCGCCGGTGGTGCATATTCGCGATAACTTAGAGCTGCCACCCAACACCTACGTGCTTTCCATGAAGGGTGCCGAAATCGGTCGCGCCGAGGCGCAGCCCGGTAAGTGGCTCGCCATCGACCCTGGCCAAGTGTCTGGGGAGCTGCAGGGCACACCGACCCAAGACCCCGCCTTTGGTCTGCCCGCGGTATGGATCGACGCCAATCAGCGCGAGCATGCCCAGGTCTACGGTTACACGGTCGTGGATGCCAGCACGGTGATTGCCACGCACCTGAACCACTTGTTACATCGCCACTCTCCTGAAATGTTGGGCCGCCAGGAAGTGCAAAAGCTGCTGGACAAGCTGGGCGAAGATCAAAAATCGCTGGTCGAGGAAGTGGTGCCCAAAGCGATCTCTCTCACCGTACTGCAGCGGATTCTGCAGAATTTGCTGGACGAGGACGTCTCGATTCGCGACATGCGCACCGTATTGGATACCCTGGCCGAGTACGCTGGGCAGCAGAAAGACCCCAACGAGCTGACTGCGCTGGTGCGTATCGCGCTGGGTCGCGCGATTACCCAGCAGTGGTTCGCAGGCCAAGAGACGCTGCACGTCATGGGCCTCGATGCGCAGCTTGAACAAGTATTGATGCAGGCCATGAACGGTAACGGTGCCATGGAGCCGGGACTGGCGGATACGCTGATGAATCAGGCGCAGCAGGCGCTGGAGAAGCACGAAGGCAGTGGTGAAGCGCCGGTCCTGGTCGTTCAGCACTCGCTGCGAGCGGTGCTGTCGCGCTTTTTGCGCCGCCGGATGCGCCACCTGGTGGTCATGTCCCAGGCCGAGATTCCCGACGACCGCACCCTGCGTGTGACCACCCTCGTGGGTGGCCGCTAAATTGGTAACAGGTGACATATGAGCGTGAGACGTTTTGTCGGAGCAAATAGTCGCGATGTAATGCGCCAAGTGCGCGAAGTACTGGGCGACGATGCGCTAATCGTCGCCAATCGCCGCACCGAAGGCGGCGTTGAAATTCTGGCCATGGCCGACGACGCCGTCGATCAGTTCGACCCGTCGCCGACGACCCCCGTAGAGCCCCCCCGTGAAGCACCGGCTCCCGCCTCAGCCCCCGCTTTCTCGCTGCCGACGCAGCCGGACCCGCTGGAAGCGATGAGCGAGCGCCTGTTACGGGAAATGCAGGATATGCGTGAGTTGCTCTCCCGCCGTCAGCCGGTCGCCGACCCCTCGCGCGGCGCACAAACGACCTACGAGCACCTTCAAGAGCTGCTGGCGCGGGTAGGCTTTAGCGCCGAGCTGAGCCATGAGGTGCTCGAAGCGCTGCCCGACGAGCTAATGACACGGGAAGGCAGCCAGGACGCTGCTACCGCCTGGCTGCGCGAGCAGCTCATGGCGCGCCTGAAGGTGCTCACGCACGAAGAGCGCTTTTTCGATCAAACCGGTATCGTGGCACTGGTAGGGCCTACCGGTGTCGGTAAAACCACCACCACGGCCAAACTGGCGGCGCGCTTCGTGATGCGCCACGGCACCCGACCCGTGGCCCTGGTGACCACCGACAGTTTCCGGATCGGTGCCCACGAGCAGCTGCGTATCTACGCCCGGCTGCTGGATACGCCCATGTATGCCCTCGACGTCGAGCAGCCCATCGACGAGCTGGTAGGGCGGCTGCAAGGCAAGCAGTGGGTGATCATCGACACCGTCGGCATGAGCCAGCGGGATCAGCGGGTCATCGAGCAAATTGCGCATTTACAGGGCGGGCAGTCGACCGTCAGGCTGGTGCTGCTGCTCAATGCCGCCAGTCAGCCGGAGACCCTCGAAGAAGTGGTGCTGCGCTATCGTCAGGCGGCACGTGCCGCTGGAGCCGAACTCGACGACTGCATCATCACCAAGCAAGACGAAGCCGGGCGGCTGGCACCCGTGCTGGATATCGTGATGCGCCACGGTATGCGCGTGCTGTTTGGCTCATACGGCCAGCAGGTGCCCGAGGACATGGCCGTGGCAACGCCCTCTGGGTTGATCGATCAAGCGCTATCTACCCGTGCTTCCAACGTTTCGGCGAACCGGTCCGCGCCGGTGAGCTTGCCGCGCTGGTCCCGGGACGTGCTGGGCCAAGGACGCAGGCTGTCGTCGGTCCTGACGCGGTTGCGTCAGCGGGTCGTCGATTTTCATCGGTTAGAGGCCGCCTGGGACATCGCTGCGTTGCCCAGCGTAGTGCAGGACCAGCGCCTGGAGGCGCTGCTGACCGGCGCGCAGGCCACCCATGACGCGATGGGCATTGTGTGGTCGCCAAGACGCAACGAGCGTGGCTGCGACTGGTCGATGCCGGACGTGGCGCTGAACGAACAGGGCGCTTGGCTGGCGCTAACGCGTTTACAGCACCGCCAACCGGCGGGATGGCAGCCACGCTTGGCGCACTGCCCGACAGACATTGCCGTCCACTTGCTGCCCGCTCTACCGGAGCCAGACACGCTGGCATGGCTCGCCGACCAACACTTGACCTGGGTCAGCGCCGTGTCCGCGAGTCAACGCGTACACTGTCAGGGCGAGCGCTACACCCTGCGCACGCTGTTTCAAGAGAGTACGCTCACTCACGCCGTGAACATTCGGTTTCGCGGGCAAGGCATGCAGCTGCTGACCGCCTACGTGGAGGCGACAGATGCCGCTGGCAACGCCGTGCTGGCCTGGGTCGGCGAGGTTCGCGATCCAGAGAGCAGCAAGCGCGTGGTGCGCCGCTACTGGCTGACGCCTGCCCGACTGGGAAGCGATGTGCTATCGCTGCTGGTCACCCAGTTACAGAGTGACGGGTTGTCGGCGCTCACCAAGCGGGCTTGGCAGCAGTTGAAAGAAGCGGATGGCGGCGAAGTGAGCAGTGAGCTGCGGCTACTCATGGCCAGCGGTGCCGCCGCAGTGGCGGGCCATTTGGACCTGGCCGATGACGAAGCGGCCCAAGCCTTACGGGCCGATCTGCTGCGTCTGCTAGGTACCCAGCGAAAACGCCGCGACACCGCGCTGCTGGACGCCTTGGTGCACGTATTAATGGCCCGCGATGCCATTCGTCAGCTAGGCAGTGTCAGTCGTGAGGGCTTGGAATGAGCGGTCAAGATCAAGCGGCGGGCCTGCGTAAATGGGCCGATCTGCAGCGCCAGCAGCGGGCCGCAGAGGACGAGCCGCAAGATGCCCAGGACGCAACAGCGGCTCCTGCCGCGCCCGTCACTGCCGAAGAGGCCGCGGTGCATACCCAGGACGCCATGGCACCCACGGTTGCCTCGGCCGCCGAGCCCGCGACGGTGACGCCACCGCGCCCTCAAAAACCGCTGGTCGTGGTAGGGCTCCCGAACACGGGGGCCGCGCAGGTGGATAAAGTGCGCGGCCGCTTGGGGCAGTGGTCTGCGTTGGGCCGCCAATGGGCAGGCGACCCCCAGGATTGGAAGATTCAGGTGGTCATGGCCGACACGCCGTCGCTGGCCACGCTGGCGAAGGCGCATGCCCGCTGGGCGCTATGGGTCAGCAGCGATGCCGATGCCTTCGCCAGTATGTATCGGGTGCTTCGCCAAGTGCGGGAGCACGGCGGCCCGCGACGTCTGCTAGCGCTCCACGAGCCGCACCTACCGCGCCAAGGGCTGCTGGAGAATTTGCGTGATGCCGCCGCGCACTACTTGGACATCGAGCTGCTACTGCTAGCGCGCTGAACGGCTGTCCGCCGAGGTGAAAATGATGCAGCATGGGGACCAACGTATGAGACCGATGGCCTTACCGGTGTGGAAAAACGTTGTACAGTCGTGCATTGGGCGGTTAGCGCTCGCCGCAATGCTGAGTGCTGCCCTGCTGTCGCTTGACGTACAGGCGGCGACCCCCGGCAGCTGGAGTCGCGACGTGCCGGGCGTACTGGTGGCCATGAGTGACCGCACCAGCAACAGTCAGGCGATTGCGCCACCGGCAGGCATCCCGTTGGGGGCGGCGACCCTGTCCCGTGTTCAGTGGCGGTTCGAGGCGCCTCCCAGCCAGCCTATCAACGCGTGGCTGTGTCACCCAGAGCGCTGTGTAGCACTGTCGGGCATGCGTGGCAGCACCACCGCGCTGGAAGGTGCGCTGGCTAATGCGCCGCTGCACTTCCGATTTGCCCTGTCCCCCGGCCAGCGGCCGGTACGCGTGCAGGGTTTACAGGTGATAGTGAACTATCAGTAAAGGTCGTTTAGCCGCGAGGCACGAGGATGTATACAGCACAAGGCAGGATCAAACAGAGTGAGCTGTTAACCCAATACATGCCACTGGTGCGACGTCAGGCCTTAACGCTGCAGGTAAGGTTGCCCGCGAGTATTGAGCTAGATGATCTGATCCAGGCGGGCATGGTCGGGCTGTTGGAAGCGCTGGGACGCTTCGACGCTGCCCAGGGCGCAACGTTTGCAACGTTTGCCAGCCAGCGGATTCGCGGTGCCATGATGGATGAGCTGCGCACCCGCGATTGGCTGCCGCGCAGCGTGCGCCGTTCGGCGCGGGCGATGGATGACGCAGTGCGTCGTCTAGAGCAGCGGTTGGGGCGTCCTCCTGAAGAGGGTGAAATTGCCCGCGAGCTGGAGATGCCGCTGAGCGAATACCAACAGCTGTTGAACGACACCAATAGCGGCCAACTGCTGCCGTTCGAAGAGCTGGTCGCCGATGGCGGCGAGCCCGCCGGGGACGATGCCCAGCACCGGCCGTTCGACCAGCTGCTCGACGAGCAGCAGCGGCAAACGCTGATCGAGGCCATCGAAGCACTGCCCGAGCGTGAAAAGCTCTTGATGGCGCTCTACTACCAAGAAGAGATGAATCTTAAAGAGGTCGGTGCCGTGCTGGGCGTCACCGAGTCGCGGGTGTCCCAGTTGCACAGCCAGGCGGTGAGCCGCCTGCGGGCGCGCCTGCACGAACACGATTAACCCTGGAACTCACTAACCCTAACCGGCGAGGAGCCGTTGATGAACCCATCTACGCTGATCGGTATCTTTGCCAGCATGTTGCTGCTGGTGAGCGTGCTGTTCTTTACCGCAGAGTCGCCCGAAAGTTTTATCAATTTGCCGGGTTTGGCCATCGTGATCACCGGTACGCTGGCGGCGACCTTCATCAGCTATCCGTTGAAGGAAGTATTGCGGGTGGTTCGTCTGGTGGGCTTGGTATTCCGCCGTGAAAATACGTACGTGCGCGACGACATCAACGAACTGGTCGCCATGTCGCGGCTATGGTTCAAAGGCGATGTGCGTGCCGTAGAGCGGGAGCTCGAGCACACCCGTAACCCGTTTCTGCGCACCGGCATCCAACTGGTGATCGCCAACACCAAAGAGGATGAGATTTTCGACATGTTGCGCTGGCGTATCGCCCGCTTGAAAGCCCGCGAACACGCCGAAGCGCAGATTTTTCGCACCATGGCGACCTACGCACCCGCCTTCGGGATGATTGGTACGCTGGTGGGGTTGGTCAACATGCTCGAAGTGATGGATGCGGGTGATCTGCAGGTCATCGGCCCGCGTATGGCGGTGGCGCTATTGACCACGTTCTACGGCATTTTGTTGGCCAATCTCGTGTTCAAGCCCATTGCGGTCAAACTAGAGCGGCGCACCGAAGAGCGTTTGATCACCATGAACATGGTGCTAGAAGGCATTTCTCTGATCACCAAGCGTCGCCTGCCATCGTTCATCGAAGAGACGCTCAACTCTTTCGTGGCGAACTACCATGATGAAATCCGTGACGCCAACGTCAAACCGCGTCCCGACGTAGGCTCCGCACTCAAAGGGTAATGCCATGCTCGACCGCGACTCACGGCATGCCCTGGAGCTGCCCGCTGCGGCGGGGGAGAGCGACGAAAGCTGGTTGACCAGTTATCTGGATGTCCTCACCCTGCTCATCACGCTGTTCGTTCTGCTGCTGGCCCTGACGCCGCCGGGCGGTGGCGAAGGGGGCGATAGCGATGCCATGCGTGCCGCCAGCGCCGTGACATCGCTGCCGCTGGCCAGTCTCGCCACCGGTATCCACCCCCGTCATGATGGCTTGCAGCCTCAAATGGCAGGGTTGGATATACCCGGTGTGAGCGTCTCCCAGGGTCAAGAAGGGGTGACCCTGCGCATCGATGACAGCCTTTTGTTTCCCAGCGGGAACGATGTGCTAACGCCTCAAGGGCAAGATGTGTTAGAACGGCTCTCCTCCGTACTGGAGACCTTCGACGGTCAAATCTCCGTTGAAGGCCACACCGATAATGTGCCTATCTCGACGTCGCGGTTTCCTTCAAACTGGGAACTGTCGGTAGGGCGTGCCATTGCGGTCGTGCGCCAATTAGAACGGCAAGGCATTGCCATTTCACGTATGCGGGCGGTCGGTTACGCCGACACCCAACCCATGGAAAGTAACGCTACCTCGGAAGGGCGAGCAGCCAACCGGCGCGTTGAACTGTTGCTACGGCAGCAGGTCGAGGGGTAAAGCACTATCTCGAGGCTATCTTCGTGTCGAAGCATCACTCGCTACTCCAATCGTTTGGCGCCGTCATGGTGCTCGATGCTGAGAGTAAGCACATTCAAGCGGTCAGCCGTCATTTGACCAAGCTGCTAGGGGTGGTGGATCAAGAGCATCAGGCGCTGACGCCTGCCAGCGTCCTGGGTAAACGTTTGAGTCAGCGGTTGCGCCAAGAGCTTCAAGGGCAGCAGCGGCTGGCGAGCCCCCTGGCCTTCCGGCCACCGAATACCACCACGCGGCTGCAGATCCACGCTCACCGCACCCATCACCATGTGATCGTCGAGCTCGAACCTCTTAATCCGTTGGGCAAACGGCGACTGCTAGGCACTGTCAACGAGCGCTTGATGCGTTTGGCCGAAGCGACCCATCAAGAAGAGCTGTTGGATGTGCTGGTGAACGCCGTGCAGCAGTTGACCGGCCACGACCGTGTGTCGGTGTGCCATTTCGATAGCGACTGGCACGGGCTGATCGTCGCCGAGGCGCAAGGTGGTCCTTTGCCTGCGCTGCTGGGGCAGCGCTTCCCGGCCAGTGACTTTCCCGTCACGCTACGCCGAACCTACGAACGGCATCCCGTTCGCCTGATTTATGACGTGTGTGCCCCCGCCGAACCGCCGCTGCCGTGTACGCCAGATGGTGAGAACGTCGATCTGCGCCACTGTTTTCTACGAGCCCCTGCGCCGGAGCGCCAGCGCTACTTGCAGCGGCTAGGCGTACGCGGTTCGCTGAGCCTGGCCATGCAGGGCGATAATGGGCTATGGGGCCTGCTGTTTTGTCACTCGGCAGCGCCGCATCCCGTATCGCCCCCGGTGCGCGATGCCGTACGCACGCTGGTGCAGATGGCGACCCAGCGGCTGTTGCTACTTCGGGCGCGACAAGAGGCCCGCTATTTGCAGCGCGTGCAGGATAGCCTGGTGCTATCCACGAATGCCCGGAGCGAGCCGCAAAGTCCCGCCGACTTGTTGGAGGCTCAGGCAGAGACGTGGTGCTCGCTGTTCCGCGCCCACGGTGTGGCGCTGTGGTTGAAAGGCAGTGTTTACGCCTGTGGTCATACCCCCGAAGCGGCGGTGATTTGCCAGTTCGTCAAACGCCTGGAGAAAGCCCATCGGCATAGCGGCCCCTGGTGCACACGAGGGGCTGCAAGCGAGCCGCTGACCGCATCGCTGCGCATGCCCGAACAGTGCGGCATTCTGGCCGTACCGCTACCCATGAGCCCTGCCCAGCGTGGCTGGCTGATATTCTTCCGGCCCGAGCAGGTGGAAACCCTCTACTGGGCAATGCAGCCGACCTCGGCACCGTTACCGTCGGTGATGGTCGCGCCGTCGGCGGCCTGGTGCGAAGAGGTGGTGGGCAAGAGCGAGGCGTGGCAGCGCGTCGAGCGACTGGCCGTCATGGACCTGGGGGAAGATCTGACTCTGGCCATCTCCGCCTATGAGATCAGCACGCTGAACATGCATTTAGAGCGTGAGCGTAAAGCGCTGGCCGCCGCGAACCAGCGCTTGGAGCAGCTGGCGCACTTCGATCCGCTCACTCAGGTGTGGAACCGCTACCGTATCGAACAAGCCATCGATGCAGAGCTGGTGGCGGCCAAGCGATACGGCGCGGCCTTTGCGCTGCTGCTGTTCGACGTGGATCACTTCAAACAGATCAACGATACCCATGGCCACAGCGTCGGCGACGACGTGCTGGTGTCGCTGGCGCGCCTAGTGGAGACGTCCCTGCGCGGCTGCGACCACCTGGGGCGTTGGGGCGGCGAAGAGTTCGTGGTACTGGCGACCCACTCGGACATGGACGCTGCCGTCGGCCTGGCGGAGCGGCTGCGTAGCCTCGTCGCGACGCTGCACGTCAACGGTCTTGAGCAACCCATCACGGTGAGCATTGGCGTGGCGATTTGGCAGCCAGGCGATAGCTGTAAAACGCTCATGGCCCGCGCCGACGTGGCCATGTATCGAGCCAAACGCAGCGGACGCAACCGGGTAGAGCTGGCCGAAGAGCGCGTGCTCTAAGGCGCGCTGGGTGCCTCGGTAGCCGCGCCA
Source organism: Halomonas meridiana (assembly GCF_009846525.1). NCBI lineage: Bacteria > Pseudomonadati > Pseudomonadota > Gammaproteobacteria > Oceanospirillales > Halomonadaceae > Vreelandella > Vreelandella aquamarina. Next base: position 138,824 of record NZ_CP024621.1, read on the forward strand.
GCGCATAGCGCCTGCATCCGCGCCAAGGCTTCGTCTGCCCCTGCCAAGCTAAAGGTCATGTACCACGGCTCCTGCTCGTTCTGATCGAAGCCCAGAAAGAGCTGTTCCCCCGTTTGCATCTCCTCGATCAGCTGCGCCATATCGCCCAGATAGAAGTGGGCGTAGAAACCGTCATCACCGCGTTCGGTGATGAACTCGGCCATGGTATCGACGATTGGCTGATCATCGATGCGCAGCCGCGTGGGCACGAGGTTTACCGCGCGACTCTCTCCTTGCTGCTGTTCTAGCGTGACCCGCATCTCTAGCCAAGGCAGATCGCAGACGCCTTGGGTCGCGTTCACGCTGAGCGTAGCGTCGGAGTAGCTGTGGGTTTCTACGGCACGGAAGTGACGTTCGTCGCCCAGGGTGAGGGCCATCGACTGCCAGTGCTCGTGACGCTCGGTGGTGTTGACATTGAACGTCGCTGCCTGCGTCAGCGCTGGACTGGCGAGAAGTAGGGCGGAGAGGGCGTAGGAGATAGCGTTAAGGGCGCGTGTGAGGTTCATAGGTCGTATCGTCATCGAAATCCCTAAGCCTATAGCGTGTTGGGAATAAGCAAAAGGGTAAGGTGCTGATTTTTCTATATCTAGTGTGTTTGATGAAAAAAGACGGCCCATATAGTAGAAAGTCGGGGCTATACTCCTTGGCGATGCCTCGTATAATCGAGCCGTTCTCAGCCGCTATTGATCCCTCGTGAAGGAGTTTCGTGACATGAACACCGCAGCCAAGGCGATGAAGACATCCAGTGAGGTCCCTCTACAGGCCCCCTCTAGAGAGATCTGGGATGCCAAATATCGGTTGAAAGATCGCCATGGCCAGCCGGTGGATCAGGACGTCTCGGCGACGTTCGAGCGCGTAGCGCGGGCGCTGGCGGCCGTCGAGGGAGATCGCGCCGACGAGTGGCTGCCCAAGTTCCGCTGGGCGCTGGAGAACGGTGCCATTCCCGCCGGGCGCATTCTCTCCAATGCCGGCGCCGAAGCTTATAAACCCGCCGTCAGCCTGATCAACTGCACCGTGTCGCGCACCATTCGGGATTCCATGCGCGATATTCTCGATTCCGTGGTCGATGCGGGAATGACGCTGAAATCAGGGGCCGGGATCGGCTACGACTTTTCCACTCTGCGCCATAAGGGCGCGTTCGTGTTTGGCGCAGGCGCGGGCACCAATGGCCCGTTGGCCTTCATGGATATCTACGACAAGATGTGTTTCACCGTGGCATCTGCCGGGGGCCGTCGCGGTGCGCAGATGGGTACCTTCGATGTGGGCCACCCTGACGTGCGGGCGTTCATTCAGGCCAAGCGCGAAGCTGGGCGGCTGCGTCAGTTCAATCTGAGCCTGCTGATCACCGACGAGTTCATGGAAGCCGTGAAGCACAACGCCGACTGGCCGCTGGCCTTTCCGCTGCACCCAGGTGAAAAAGAGGACGTGAGCGCTGACGACATCATTTACCGCGACTGGCCGGTGGTAGAAGAGGGCTACACGGTGGATGATCAGGGTCGCGTGGCCTGCCGTATTGTCGAGGTGATCAAGGCCCGCGAGCTGTGGGACACGATCATGGCCTCCACCTACGACTACGCCGAGCCGGGCTTCATCTTGATCGATCAGGTCAATCGCATGAACAACAACTGGTTCTGCGAAGATATCCGCGCGACCAACCCTTGCGGCGAGCAGCCGCTACCGCCAGAGGGAGCTTGCCTGCTGGGCTCGGTCAACCTGACCAAGTTCGTGATCGAACCGTTCGGCCCCGAGCCGCGGTTTGATTGGGAGCGCTATCGCAACGTCGTGGCGATCTTTACGCGCATGCTCGACAACGTGGTGGACATTGCTGGCCTGCCGCTTCCCCAGCAGCAGCGTGAAATCGAAGCCAAGCGTCGCCACGGCATGGGCTTTTTGGGTCTGGGCTCGACGCTGACGATGCTGAAAATTCCCTACGGTTCTCAAGCGTCGTTGGCCTTCACCGAAGAGGTGAGCCGTCATCTGGCGTTAGAGGGATGGAAGCAGGCCCTGGTGCTTTCTAAAGAGAAGGGCATGGCGCCTGTGCTTGAAGAGGAGCACACCATTACGCCCAAAATGATGCGTGAGCGCCCTCAGCTCGCCAGCGACGGCTATGAAGTGGGCGACAAAGTGCCGGGCCGCATTCTTCACGCCCGCTACAGCCAATACATGGCCAAAGTGGCTGAGCTTGAGCCGGAGCTGGTGGCACAGTTGGCCGAGCACGGCGCGCGGTTTACCCACCACAGTTCGATTGCACCCACGGGTACAATCTCGCTCTCCATGGGTAATAACGCCTCCAATGGCATTGAACCGTCATTCTCACATCGCTACTTCCGCAACATCATTCAGTCCGGCAAAAAGACCAAGGAGCAGGTGGAAGTGGTCTCCTTCGAGCTGGCCGCCTATCGCCACTTCATCGCTGCCGATGCGGTAGAAAGCGATCTGCCGGACTACTTCATTACCGCTGATTCGGTGTCCCCAGAGCAGCATGTGGCGGTACAAGCAGCGGCACAGCAGTGGGTGGATTCTGCCATTTCCAAAACGGTCAACGTGCCGACCGAGTTCCCGTTCGAGCAGTTCCAAGACCTCTATTTGCAGGCGTATGAGAGCCGTTTGAAAGGCTGTACTACCTTCCGCTTCAACCCGGAAGCCTTCCAGGGCGTGCTGGTGCGTGAGGATGACCTGAAGAACACTACTTACGTGTTCGAGCTGGAGAGTGGCGAGACGCTGGAGCTAACGGGTGACGAAAAAGTGCTTTACGACGGTGAGGAGCATAACGCCGCCAATCTGTTCGATGCCTTGAAAGAGGGCACCTACGGCAAGTGGTAAGCGCCAACGCTGGCTTGATGAACTGTCGAAAGACCTGGAGAGAACGTTATGGCGGTCGAAATTACGTCGAAAATTGTCGGTTACCGGATCAAGCAGCCGGAGCAGCCAGCCCCCGAGCCCGTGTTGGCCGAAGAGGACCCGCTGACGGTCCGTATTCCATCGCGCCCAGAGGGGACGCTGGAGGCGGTGTCGGAGAAGATCTCCTACGTGGGGGCCGAAGGGCGCAAGAAGGTCTATTTGCTGGTGTCGTTCATGCCCGTGGAGGGTGTGGTCGGCGGGCAGCGCGTCGTGATCGAGCGCCCGGTAGAGTTCTTCTTCCCGTCGGGCCAGCTCTCCAGCGAGCACCAGTGGATCACCGCCACCATGCGCAGCCTATCGCTGGCTGCGCGGGGTGGCTATGTCACGCAGGCCGTGGCGGACCTGCGCAAGGTGGCCTGGGACAAAGGGCTGGTGCGCTGCGGAATGAACCGCTGGAACAAACCGATGTTTCACGATTCGGAAGTGGCGGCGATTGCCTGGTCGATTCAGCAAATTCTCTATCGGCGAGGTTTCTTGGATCAGGAGGGCAACCAAGTGCCGGTGGAGACGCTGGTGGCTCGCTATGCCCATCGGATGCAGCACGGCCATGCGTGGCAGCCCGACGAGCGCCCAGCCGTCGATGAGGCCGTAGCCGCGCCTACATCCGCCAGCGGCACTCCAGCCACCGTGGGCACCTGCCCCGAATGCCGAGGGGACTTGATCATGATGGATGGCTGCCCTACCTGTTATGCCGGTTGCGGCTGGTCCAAATGCGGCTAACGCCTCCCGTCTCGTCGCCCTCCAGCAGGGCGACGGAAAGAGGCCCTCGTGAAGCCATCAATCATTGAATAAGGGGCGAACGTTATCGGTCAGGTAGCAGTCATCGAACTCTCCTTCTGTGGCCAGCGCCTCGAGATCGGGAATCGACACGTGGTGGCGGTCACGGAAGACCAGTCCATCCTCGCTGAGTGCACTGAAAGTGCGGCTGACATGCACCGGACTCAGCCCGAGAATATCCGCCAGCTGCTCCTGGGAGAGCGGTAAACGAAACTGCCCGCTGATATCGTCATTGGTTTGGCGTAGGCGCAGGTACATTTCATGGAGAAAATGCGCCATTTTTTGGCGCGCGCTGCGCCGAGCGAGATTCACCAACCGCTCGGTGAGCAGCGCCTGTTGACGACTGCCGATGGCAAACATCACCGAGGTCAATGGCAGCGACTGGCGAAACAGCTCCAACATCCGCTTGTGGGGGAAGTGGCACACTACCCCGTCGGTAATCATGCGCACGTTCTCAAGCCGTTGAGAAAAGGCGAATTCCCTCAAGCCGATGATGTCGCCGGGGAGAAACACTTCCAAAATTTGCCGATCACCGTTTTCCAGGTGACGGTAAGAGTAAGCCCAGCCGCTGCGCAGCGTACAAAACTCGTTGGCGGGGGCGCCCATCTCCCAAAGTAGCGAGCCAGACTTGATGTCGGTCGGGCTCTCTTCCAGCGAGTCGAGCAACTGCTTTTCGTCGTCTGTCAGCGTGCAGTAGTGGCTAAAGTGGCGAATAATGCAGCTCTTATCCTGTTCCACGCGTCCTTCTCCTCGATGCAATCCACCTTTGTTAAACGGCGTCGCTACTTACTATAAGCAGTCTATGCGGGGCATGCCTGCTCTTTTACTCTCCCCGGCGCGCTCGCGCCGGGGAGAGGCCGCTTAGGACGTGGACGACGCACGGTTACCCCGCTCAAGAAGAGGAGCCAAGAAGCGCCCCGTGTGGGAAACGCTCTGCTTGGCAATCTGCTCTGGGGTGCCTTCGGCGATGATTTGCCCACCTCCGGAGCCCCCTTCTGGGCCAAGGTCGATCAGCCAGTCCGCGGTCTTGATCACATCCAGATTGTGCTCGATGACCACGATGGTATTGCCGTGGTCGCGCAGGCGGTGCAGTACCGTGAGCAGTTGACGAATATCCTCGAAATGCAGCCCCGTGGTGGGCTCATCCAGAATGTAGAGCGTTTTACCGGTATCGCGCTTGGCCAGCTCGCGGGCCAGTTTGACCCGCTGGGCCTCGCCGCCGGAGAGCGTGGTCGCGCTCTGCCCCAAGCGAATGTACGACAGGCCGACATCCATCAGCGTTTGCAGACGGCGGGCAATGGCAGGCACCGGGCTGAAGAACGCCAGCGCGTCTTCCACGGTCATTTCCAGCACTTCGTGGATGGTCTTGCCTTTGTAGTGAATGTCCAGCGTTTCACGGTTATAGCGCTTGCCTTTACACACGTCGCAGGGCACGTAGATATCCGGCAGGAAGTGCATCTCTACCTTGATCATCCCTTCGCCCTGGCACGCCTCGCAGCGCCCGCCCTTGACGTTAAAGCTGAAGCGGCCCGGCTTATAGCCCCGCGAGCGCGCCTCTTGGGTTCCCGCAAACAGCTCACGAATGGGCGTGAAAATACCGGTGTACGTCGCTGGATTGGAGCGCGGTGTCCGGCCAATGGGGCTCTGGTCGATATCGATCACTTTATCGAGCTGATCGAGACCTTCGACTTTCTCGTAGGGCGCTGGGGTCAAGGTGGTGGCGCGGTTGAGTTCGCGGGCCGCAATGGGCATCAGCGTGCCGTTGATCAGCGTCGACTTGCCCGAGCCGGAGACCCCGGTCACGGCAATGAACAGCCCCAGCGGCAGGCTGAGGGTAACGTTCTGCAAGTTATTACCCGTAGCGCCGCGCACGACCAGCTGCTTTTCCGGGTTGCCGGGAATGCGGTAGGGCGGCACGGCAATTTCGCGGGTGCCGGAGAGGTATTGACCGGTCAGTGAGTGGGGGTTGTCCATCACCTGCTGCGGCGTGCCTTGGGCGACGATTTCACCGCCGTGCACCCCGGCACCGGGGCCAATGTCCAGGACATGGTCCGCCGCGCGAATGGCGTCTTCGTCGTGCTCGACCACGATCACGGTGTTGCCCAGGTCGCGCAGCCGCTCCAGGGTTTTCAACAGGCGATCGTTATCCCGCTGGTGCAGGCCGATGGAGGGCTCGTCCAGGATGTACATGACGCCTACCAGCCCCGCGCCGATCTGGCTGGCCAGACGGATGCGCTGGGCTTCGCCGCCGGAGAGGGTGTCGGCGCTGCGCTCTAGGTTCAGGTAGTCCAGGCCCACGTTGACCAGGAACTCTAGGCGCGCGTGGATCTCGTTGACGATCTTGTCGGCGATTTCGCCTTTGCGGCCCGGCAGGGCCAGCTCGGCAAAGTAGCGCCACGCGTCGCCAATCGGCAGGTGAACGATATCCGCAATGTTGTGGTCGTCCACGTACACATGGCGCGACTCTTTGCGCAGCCGCGAGCCGCCGCAGGTGGTACACGGCTGCACGGCGATATACTTGGCGAGATCGTCACGCACCATGTTGGATTCGGTTTCCCGATAGCGGCGCTGCATGTTGGGCAGCACGCCTTCGAAGGCATGCTCCCGGGTGACTTTGCGGCCGCGATCCCCCACGTACACGAACGGAATTTGCTCATTGCCGCTACCGTTGAGGATGATCTCACGCTCATGGCGCGCCAGCTCCTGCCACGGCGTTTCCAGCTCGAAGCGGTAGTGCTTGGCCAGGGCCTGTAGCTGGGTGAAGTAGTAGATGTTGCGGCGATCCCAGCCCTTGATCACGCCCTCCGCCAAAGAGAGCTCTGGGTGGCTGATGAGCTTGTCGGGGTCGAAGTATTGTTGAACGCCCAAGCCGTCGCAGGTCGGGCAGGCACCCGCCGGGTTGTTGAAGGAGAACATGCGCGGCTCGAGCTCGGAGAGCGAGTAGCCACACACCGGGCAGGCAAAGCGCGACGAGAAGGCGAGGTCTTCCTGCTCGCCGTCCATGAAGTGAATCATCGCCGTGCCGTCGGCAAGGTTCAGCGCCGTTTCAAACGACTCCGCGAGTCGCTGAGCAATGTCGTCGCGCACTTTGAAGCGGTCGACCACCACGCTGATGTCATGCTTTTTACGCTTATCCAGCGGCGCGATGTCGTCGAGTTCGAGCACTTGACCGTCGATCTGAACCCGCACGAAGCCCTGGGCGCGTAGCTCACTGAGCAGCTGCAGGTGCTCACCTTTGCGGCCCTTCACCACCGGGGCCAGCAGCATCAGCTTGGTGCCCTCGGCGAGGTTCATCACCTGGTCGACCATTTGCGAGATGGTTTGTGCTTCCAGGTCTTCCCCGTGCTCAGGGCAGCGCGGTGTGCCCGCGCGGGCAAACAGCAGGCGCAGGTAGTCGTAAATTTCGGTGATCGTGCCGACCGTCGAGCGGGGGTTGTGCGAGGTGGATTTCTGCTCGATGGAGATGGCCGGAGAGAGCCCTTCGATGTGATCCACATCGGGTTTTTCCATCATTGACAGGAACTGACGCGCATAGGTGGAGAGCGACTCCACGTAGCGACGCTGCCCCTCCGCGTAAAGCGTATCGAACGCCAGCGATGACTTGCCGGAGCCGGAGAGCCCGGTAATGACAATCAGTTTGTCACGGGGCAGCTCCACATCGATCTGCTTGAGGTTGTGGGTGCGGGCACCCCTGACCAGAATGCTGTCCATCAACACCTCGAATCGCGTGGCAAAAGCGTAATTATACGTTTGCTGTACCCTTCCCGGCAAAACTGTCTCGGCTGTCGCCGCTGTGCTTGGCGTTTCCAGCGTGATGACAAAGCGCTAGAATGGGCGGTTACCTCAGGCCGTTCTGGCCCATCCACCATACACAAGGGCACTATGCGCAAGGTTTCCGCACTGCTGCTGGCCGCTGAACGCCGTGCAATCAGCGGCTTGGCTGGCCTTTATGCGTCTCGTATGCTGGGACTCTTCATGGTTCTGCCGGTGCTCGCGCTCTATGCCGATACGCTGGCAGGCGCGACGCCGCTGCTCGTTGGGGTAGCGTTAGGCATCTATGGCCTGACCCAAGCGTCGCTGCAGATTCCGTTTGGCCTGCTCTCTGATCGTATCGGGCGCAAACGCGTGATTGCCATGGGGCTTTTGATCTTTGCCGTCGGCAGCGTGGTCGCCGCGATGGCGGATACGATTGTCGGCGTGATCGCCGGGCGCGCGCTGCAGGGCGGCGGCGCCGTGGCCGCCGCCATCATGGCGCTGCTCGCCGATCAAACCCGCGAGCAGGTTCGCACCGCCGCCATGGCCACCATCGGTCTCTCGATTGGTGTCTCGTTCGCCATTGCCATGGTGCTTGGCCCCTGGTTGGCCGCCTGGGCCGGGCTCTCCGGGGTGTTTTGGTTTACCGCGCTGCTGACGCTCGCGGGGCTGGTCGTGCTGTGGCGCTGGGTACCGCCCGCGCCGCGTCGGTTGCGTCATCGCGACGTAGGGCTGGACCGTCAGCAGTTCAAGAGTGTGATCACCCGGCCAGACCTGTGGCGGCTGGATCTATCGATTTTTGCCCTGCACCTGGTGCTGATGGCCATTTTCGTCGCCATTCCGTTTCGCCTGCTCAACGCTGGCGTAGCGGTGGAGTACCATGGGCTTGCCTATCTCGGCATCATGGCACTGTCGTTCGTCGCCATGGTGCCGCTGGTCATCGTCGCGGAGAAGCGTCAGCGGATGAAGCTGATGTGCCTGCTGGCCATTGGGGCCATTGCCTTGAGCCTGGCGAGCCTGGGGATGCCGCTCTCCCAAGGGCACTGGCTGTTCGTGTGGCTGTTCGTGTTTTTTACCGGATTTAATTTGCTGGAGGCGACGCTGCCTTCCATGCTCAGTAAGCTGGCTCCCGCCGGCGCCAAAGGAACGGCGATGGGGGTGTACTCCACCAGCCAGTTTTTAGGCGCATTTTTGGGCGGCACGCTGGGCGGCTTGTTAGCCAACGTGTGGGGGCTCAACGCTGTCTTTATCGGCTGCGCCGTGCTGGCGCTGGGGTGGTGGGCGGCCATGTGGCGCATGCCCTCGCCGCCGCCGCTCTCGAGTGAAGTGATGGCGCTGCACGAGACGCAGCCCGATGCGATGAACCTGTTGATGGAGCATCTCGCCGACGTGGTCGGTGTGGAAGATGTGATGGTCGTGCCCGAAGAGCGGTTGGTCTATTTGAAAGTCAATCGGGACGCGCTGGATCAAGCGGCGCTGGCGAGATTGATGTCACCGCCACGAACCTAACGACTTACCGCTGGCTCTGCTGTGACGGGCAGTCAGTGAACCGTTAATGTATACGATGAATGATGACGAGGAGCGACCTTATGGCGCGCGGTATTAACAAAGTAATCTTGATTGGCAACCTGGGCCAAGACCCGGAAGTTCGTTTCACGCCCTCCGGCACTGCCGTGGCGAACCTGAACTTGGCCACCTCCGACACTTGGATGGATCGTCAGAGCGGCCAGCGCCAGGAGCGCACCGAGTGGCACCGTGTGGTGCTGTTCAATAAGACGGCCGAGATTGCCCAGCAGTACCTGAAAAAAGGTTCGAAGGTCTACATCGAAGGCCGCCTGCAAACGCGCAAGTGGCAGGATCAAAATGGTCAGGACCGCTACAGCACGGAAATCGTCGCCAACGACATGCAGATGCTCGATGGCCGCAGCGGCGATTACCAGGGCGGCGGTGCGCCGCAAGGTGGCTACGCCCAGCAGGCTCCCGCTCAGCAGGCGCCGCCGCAGCAACACTATGGCCAGCAACCGCCTCAGCAGGGTGGCTATCCGTCGCAGGGTGCTCCCCAGCGTAACGCCCCTGCCCCGCAGCCTCAGCAGCCTGCACCCAACCAGCAGAACAGCAGCTACGGCGCGCCCGATCCGGGCAATTTCGACGATTTCGATGACGAAATTCCGTTCTGATTCGCGTCTTGCTGCGTCGTCATGGGGTGACGCGCGAGCCGCTATGTTCTTGGGTTGAGGGAGAGGGTCTGTCTTGAAGCTGCTGATACTGGATGCCGGGCACTGCTTGAGTTTAGCACTCGCCCGGGAAGCGAGCCGGCGCACCGATACCGAGCTCGTGATTGAACAGGGCCTCGACGTCACGCCGAGCCAGCTACAGGCCATCGCGCCCGATGCGGTGATCATTCCACCGCTGGCGCATCCGCTGAGCATGACCCCTGCCGAGGTGAAAGCCCATGCGGACGCCGTGGATCGCTGCGTGGATGCGTGTCAAACCCAAGGGGTGGCGCTGGTATGGTGCGTGTCCGATCAGCTCTACGAGGAGGGATTCGATATCCCCATCGATGAGCACGTCGTGCCTGCTCCGCGCGACGAGTGTTTACGCCGCCTCGTACAGACCGGCGACCGCATTCGCGCCGAGTACCATCGCCACCTGATCGTACGTTTGGGGCCGCTGTTTGCGCTAGAAGGCAGCCACGCTTGGCTGAATGAAATCATCGACAGTCTGGTGACCGGACAAGCGGTGCGTGCCGCCGAAGATGTCGTCTTCTGCCCCACGTCCGCCGATGCGGTCGCCATGGCGCTCATTGGCATGCTGCAGCAGCAGGCCTGCGGGGCCGACGCTTGGGGGGCCTACCATTTGGCAGGTACCGAGCCGGTCAGTGCGTTCACGTTCACGTCGATGGTGCGCACCCAACTGGCCACGCACTTGGAAGGGCGAGGGGAGACGGTCGCGCTCGGCGACGTTCAAGCGCTGAATCACCATCACGATGCCAAACTGCGCCGCGTGTTGAACTGTCGCCGTGTACTGGACGTGTTTGGCGTTCATCAAAAGCCATGGCGGTTGGAAGTAGGACGGATGCTGGATGCCTGGTGCCTCACGCGCGACCAGCAGCCCGATGACGTTGGGACAGGAGAGTCAGTTTGATCAATGTGGTACGCAGCCTGCTGTTTTATGTAGGTTATTTCACTGCCATGCTGCTCATTGGCGTGCTTTTTCTACCCATCGCACCGTTTCTGCCACTGGCGGCGCGCTACCGGCTGTTGAATCTTTATAACTACTTCCTGATGGTGTGGTTTCGCATTGCCTGCGGCGTGCGCTACGAGATTCAAGGGCGGGAGAATATCCCGACAGGCCCCTGCGTGATTCAAGCCAATCACCAGTGCGAGTGGGAGACGGTCTTTCTACAAGTGATGAAGCCGCCGGTGTGCACCGTGCTCAAACGCGAGCTGCTGCGCATCCCGGTCTTTGGGTGGGGCCTGCGTTTGCTACGCCCGATCAGTTTGGATCGCTCCAAGCCTGCCCGGGCCATGAAGCAGGTGCTGACCCAGGGCGTTGAGCGCCTGGGGACGGGGTTGTCCGTCCTGATTTTTCCGGAGGGAACACGGGTAGATCCTGGCGTGCGCAAGCGCTACAACAAAAGCGGTAGCGTCGTTGCCTGCCGTGCCGGTGTGCCGGTGCTTCCCGTGGCTCACAATGCCGGTGAGCGTTGGCCGGGGCGGCACTGGGTCAAGCGCCCAGGGGTGCTCCGCGTACGCATTGGCGCCCCCATTGCGACCGAAGGGCGCACACCGGACGAGGTGTTGGCGGATGTCGAAGCCTGGATCGAGGGTCAGCTACAGGAGATTTCCGAGGTCCCCAGGCCCACGGCGCGCTAAGCAGCGCGGGGCAGAGAACGCAGCACAAAAAACGGCGCCCGAAGGCGCCGTTTTTGATGGCTGCTGATGTGCCTCAGCCGTCGTAACGCTGGAACACCAGGCAGGCGTTGGTGCCGCCAAAGCCGAAGCTGTTGGAAAGCACGCGCTCGAGGGTAACGTCGTCGCGACGCTGGGTCACGATATCGAAACCGTCGGCCTGCTCGTCGAGTGTCTCGACGTTGGCAGACGCGGCGACGAAGTTATGCTGCATCATCAGCAGCGAGTAGATCGCTTCCTGGACACCGGTAGCGCCCAGCGAGTGGCCGGTCAGCGACTTGGTCGAGCTCATGGCGGGCGTGGAGTTGCCGAACACGCTGCGGATTGCTTTCAGCTCGGCGACGTCGCCTACCGGCGTCGACGTGCCGTGGGTGTTGATGTAGTCGATGTCGCCCTGCACCGTGGCCATGGCCTGATGCATGCAGCGCATGGCACCCTCTCCAGAAGGGGCGACCATGTCATGACCGTCGGAGGTCGCACCATAGCCTACCAGCTCGCCGTAGATCTTCGCGCCGCGCGCTTTCGCGTGCTCGAGCTCTTCCAGCACCAGCATGCCGCCACCGCCCGCGATGACGAAGCCGTCGCGGGCCTGATCGTAGGGGCGAGAGGCTTTATCCGGGGTGTCGTTGTAGTGCGTGGAGAGCGCGCCCATGGCGTCGAACAAGCACGACAGCGTCCAGTGCTCCTCTTCGCCACCGCCAGCAAAGACCACGTCCTGCTTGCCGAGCTGAATCTGCTCCATGGCGCTACCGATGCAGTGAGCGGAAGTCGCACAGGCAGAGGAGATGGAGTAATTCACGCCTTTGATTTTGAACGGCGTGGCCAAGCAGGCCGACACCGTGCTGCCCATGGTGCGGGTCACACGGTAAGGGCCAACGCGGCGCAGGCCTTTCTCACGCATTGCATCGGCGGCTTCGACCTGGTTGGCGCTGGACGCGCCGCCCGAGCCGGCAATCAGGCCGGTGCGCTCGTTCGACACTTGCGCGTCGGTCAAGCCTGCGTCTTCGATGGCCTGAGCCATCGAAACGTAGGCGTAGGCCGCTGCATCGCCCATGAAGCGGCGCAGTTTGCGGTCGATCAACGCGTCTAGGTCGATATCGACGCTGCCTGCCACATGGCTACGGAAGCCGCGCTCGGCGTACTCTTCCTTGAAACGAATACCGCTGCGCCCGCTTTTGAGCGCGTCTAAGACCTGTTGCTGGTCGTTGCCTAAGCACGACACGATGCCAAGGCCGGTGACTACCACTCGTCGCATGGGAGCCTCCTGTTAGAAATTCGCAGTGGAGGTGAATAGGCCAACGCGCAGGTCATTAGCCTGGTAGATATCGCGCCCGTCGACGGACACGGTGCCGTCGGCGATGCCTAGGATAAGCCGACGGGTAATGACGCGTTTCATGTTGATGCGGTACGTCACTTTTTGAGCGTCGGGCAAAATTTGGCCGCTGAATTTCACTTCGCCGCAGCCTAGTGCACGGCCACGGCCAGGATGACCGAGCCAGCCCAGGTAGAAACCGACCAGCTGCCACATCGCGTCGAGACCCAAGCAGCCGGGCATCACCGGGTCACCGGGAAAGTGACAGTCGAAAAACCACAGATCCGGGGTGATATCCAGCTCGGCGATCAGCTCGCCCTTACCATGCTCACCGCCCTCTTCATGAATGTGCGTGATGCGATCGAGCATCAGCATGTTAGGCGCTGGCAGCTGGGCATTGCCTGGGCCAAAAAGCTCGCCGCGCGAGCAGGCCAGCAGTTCTTCGCGATCAAAGGAATGTTGCTTGGTCACTGAATCGTTCCGAGTATGAAGATGGTTGTTGCGCCTAGTCTACTTCCCGAAACCTCCGAATGCACGTCGCAGGCGCTTTATCGTGACTTTCTAACCCTTTTTAAGGGCTTGCCGATAAAGCAAATGACGTTATTGTGACAATCGTCGAGGCGAATTCGCACAATAAACGGCCTATTGACGTAATATGCTCTATCCAAGTTTTTGGTTAGGCGGCATGATGTCGTCCACGTGATGTTTTGTAGTGACTGCTGATAGGACAACAAGAACCGCCATGTGGCTGCCTGTTTCTCTTAATCGTCCGCTGGTTTGGGTGGCGCTCATGGCGCTGCCTGCATGTGTATGGATTCCCGATACTGCGCTGCGCATGGTGGCCGCCAGCCTGGTGGCGTTGGGGTTGTGGGACGCTTGGCACCAAGTGCGTCAACAGCGCTTGCGTTTGAAGCTTGCCCAAGACGCCATGGGGCTCGCAGGGGATGCCATGGTCATCAGCGATGTGCAGAACCGTGTGTTGGCCGTCAATCCCGCCTTTACCGACATTACCGGCTACGAGAGCCAGGAGATGGTCGGCCGCAAGCTCGAAACCCTGGCCGCACAGCGTCACGACAAAGCCTTCTACCAAAGTTTCTGGAGCACCCTGAAAGCCACCGGGCGGTGGGAAGGGGAGATGTGGAACCGTCGTAAACATGGCGACGAGTACCCAGAGTGGCTCAAGGTTCGCGCGGTGACCGACAAACGCGGCAAGATCACCCACTTCATCAGCCTGTTCACCGATATTTCCGCGCAAAAAGCCCGCGAGCGCGACCTGCGCCGCATCGGCTACGAAGACCCCCTGACCGGCCTGCCTAACCGACGCCGCCTGCACGATTTGATGTCCTCACGGCTTCGTCACTTGCGCGCCGGCGAGAGTCTGGACATGGCGCTGATCGACATCGATGGTCTGAAATCGGTCAACGACAGCTTGGGCGTCGAGCAGGGCGACCGTCTGTTGGCGCGCTTTGCTCAGCGGCTTACCAGCTACATGGCGGGCAGCGTCGTCGGCCGCCTGGGGGGCGATGAGTTCTTGGTGATTCGCACCACCACCTTCGATGATCATGATCAGTGGATCATGACCCTGCGTGACCACATGTGCAGTCCGTTCGAGATCAACGATCAGTCGCTGCGTTTAGGATTGACCATCGGTAGCTGTCGCGCCCCCGAGGATGGCCGCGATTCCGGCGTGCTGTTCCAGCGTCTGGAGTCCGCGCTGTACAGTGCCAAACGATTGGGTCGCAACCATAGCCAGCGCTTTCGTCCAGCGTTGGATAAGCAGGATAACCCCCAGCTTGCGCTGGTCAGTGACCTGCGCGCCGCACTGATCTCCGGTGACCAGCTAGAGCTTCACTACCAGACCCAGCACCATCCTGGCAGCGGTGAGCTGATGGGCATGGAGGCACTGCTGCGCTGGCGTCACCCTCAAGACGGTATGGTTTCACCGGGCGAGTTCATTCCACTGGCGGAGCGCCATGGCCTGATGGCCGAGCTGGGCAGTTGGGTGATCGAGAAAGCATGCGCTCAACAGGCGCATTGGCAAAACAGCGGTATGCCCAAAGTGACCGTGTGGATCAATATCTCCGCGCTACAGCTCTTTCAGGGCGATCTGGAAACTCAGCTGGCGACCTGCCTGGAGCGCTATCAGCTCAAACCGTCACAAATTGGTCTGGAGCTGACCGAATCGGTGCTGCTGGATGAGCGGGCCGGTGATATGGGGCCGCGCCTGCAGGCGCTCCGAGAGCTTGGTTACGCCATTGCCATCGACGATTTCGGCACCGGCTACTCATCCTTAGGTTACTTGAAGCGGCTGCCGGTGGATAAGATCAAGCTGGACCGTGCCTTCATTCGCGAGCTTCCCAACGATCAGGCGGATGCGGCGATCGTAACGGCGGTCTTGGCCATGGCCGAGGGGATGGGGTTGGAAGTCGTCGCGGAGGGCGTCGAAACGCAAGCCCAGTGCCAGTTCCTGGTCAACGCGGGCTGTACGCTGGTGCAGGGATTCTACTTTGCCAAGCCGTTACCCGCTGCCGAGCTAGAGCAGCGCTGGTCGCCCGTCGCACTGGCAGAAGGTGCCCACTAACGCGTCGTGATGACTCGCCCAGCGTAACGGCAAATACCCAGACAGAGCGCTGCCCAGATGACTGCCTGCACGGGCAGTAGCCACGGCGCCAAACTCACGTTGGCCAACGCTGCCCCACCCAGGTAAGAGAGCGGGCCGCTGATGGCACCGCAGGCAGCGGCGACGAGCGGATAGCGCCACAGCCAGGCCAGCGAGTGAAACACCAGCGTGGCGAACAGCGGCCACAGCATCCACAGCCATAGGGGCAGCAGGCCCGCGACGAGCGCCTGGTCACCAAAATCGAAACCGCCCGCCAAGTGCAGCCCGCCGTCCAGCACCAGCCCTAGTAGGGCAAACAAGCCGATGAAGCGCCATTCGCCGGGTCTGGCCCAATGCCAAAAGTGCCAGCCCAGCAGCGCCACCCCCGTGGCCGCAGCGACCCACGAGCCACCCAGCACGCACAGCGTCCAGCCTGCCTCGAAGCGCAGCGCGTTGAACAGCAACGCGCGCACGGGCCGTGGGGAGGGCGATGCCATTTACAGGGCTCCCGTCAGCGGTACCGGTTTTGCAGCAGGCTTTGCCAGCAGTAGGTGGCAGGTGCCAATGGAGCGCTCGATGAAGCCCCCCTCGCAGTAGCACAGGTAGTAGCGCCACATGCGGATAAAGCGCTCGTCGTAGCCTTGGCTGCGGACCTGATCGAGGCTCGCCTCGAAACGGTGCCGCCACTCCCGCAGCGTCCGTGCGTAGTGCTGACCGATCTCATCGAGCGCCACCACGTTGAGGGACGTTTTGCGCATCACGCCAGACAGCATGGCGTGGTGGGAGGGCAAAAAGCCGCCGGGGAAGATGTAGCGTTTGATGAAGTCCATGTCGCGCTTGGCTTCTTCAAAGCGCTGGTCGCGAATGGTGATCGCCTGCAGCATCGCCTGACCATCGTCGGTCAGCAGACTATCGACCTTTTCGAGATACGTGTTGAGGTACTGGTGCCCCACGGCCTCGATCATTTCCACCGAGATCAAGCGGTCAAAGCGCCCGGTGAGTTCCCGATAATCCTGCTTTAGCAGCGTAATCTTGTCTTCCAGGCCCTCTTCTTTGATGCGCTGAGCCGTATGTGCATGCTGCTCCTCGGAAATCGTCGTGGTGGTCACCCGGCAGCCGCGTGTCTTGGCGGCATGAATGGCCAGCCCGCCCCAGCCCGTGCCGATCTCCAGCAAATGGTGCTCGGGGCGAACGTCCAGCTTCTCGAGCATGATGTCGAGTTTGTAGGTCGAGGCCTCTTCCAAACTGGCTTCCGGGTAGGGGAAGACGGCGCTGGAGTACATCCAGTGGCGTTTATCCAGGAACGTCGCAAAGAGGTCGTTACCAATGTCGTAATGGGCGGCGATATTGCGCTTGGAACCGGACAGGCTGTTGCGCTGGAAGCGGTAAGCCAGGCCCAGCAACCAGCGGGTGAAACGGGCGCTGCCGTTCTCCATCTTGCCATTGACGTGCTCTAGGTTGGCCGCAAACAGGCGCACCAAGGCCACCAGGTCATCGGCATCCCAGTCGCCATCCATGTAGGATTCCGCAGCGCCCACGGTGCCGCCAAAGGCGAGCCGCTTCCAGGCGCGAGAGTGGCGAATCACCACGGTGACCTGCAGCGGGCCTTCTTGGCCCAGGTGATGGCACTGGTTGCCTTCGATCAGTGTGATACGTCCGCCGCGAAACGCGTCCAACTGGGCCAGCAAACGAGGCTTTAACCAGCGGGTAAAGCGATCTTGGCGGGCGGGCTGACTACTGGGAGGTGTGGTACGCAGGGTGGTCACTTTGAAGTCTCCTTGCGCTTAGGGTGGTTATAAACGGGGACGCGCTTGAGCCACAGGCGAAGCGCTTCAAAATGGATTCCCGCGACCGTTTTCAGACTCATCCAAGGGTGCTTGGCGAGGGTGGCCAGCAGCACGCCGCGCGTAGCGGGGGCTGCGTCGAGTGTGAGCGTGGCGTCGAAATGGCGCTGCTCGTGCTGCCAGTTTTCCATATGTAGATAGAGCTGATCGCCGGGCGCATTGAATTTCCAGCGATAGGTCATCTCCATGGGATTGAAGGGGGAGACGTGCATGGCTTTGGCAAAGCTTGCCTGATGCGCGTGGCGGTTGGTCTCGACATGGCAGGCGTAACAGGTGCGCTCGCGCCAGGGCATGTTGGTGACCTCGCCGAGCACCGCTGCCAAGCGGCCATGTTCGTCGTAGGCATAGTAAACGGTGATGGGATTGAACATCGTGCCGAGCGTGCGCAGCTGGGTCAGCATGCAAATGCGCCCGTTAGGGGCGCTGCCAAGCTGGCGCGTCAACTCCTCCCGCACGGCAGTGCGCAGCGGGCGATCCGTGGGGGCCAGATAATCCTCGCGGCGAAAACGTGCCAACGCCGGGCGTCGCGCGCTAAACCCCGGCACGCCGTCGAAGAGCGTGGGGAGCTCGTCGAGATCGAGCCACGCCATCCACACCTGATAGCTAAACGTATGCGTCTTGGGCGTAAAGCGGCGGTGGCGGAGCGTACCGCGATAGATGCGCGAGCGCGGCGCAGCAATCATCCCAACCCCTCCCCAACGCTGTTGGGCATCAACTCATGGGCGGGCAGCGCCGTCGGCGTGGTGGGCGGCTCGGCGGCTTCGTCACAGCCCAGCGCCTGTGCCACGCGCAGCGCGCTCCAGACGCCGTCTTCATGAAAGCCGTTGCGCCAGTAAGCACCGCAGAAGTGGGTGCGCCGCGCCACCGATGAGATCTCTTCGTGGCGCATTTGGGCGGCCTGGCCCGCCAGCGTGAACTGTGGGTGTGCATAGACATAGCGGCCCAGCACCTTGGCCGGGTCGATGCTGTCGGAGTCGTTCAGCGTGACGCAAAACGTCGTGTCTGCCTCTAAGCGCTGCAGGATATTCATGTTGTAGGTCACCGATACCCGCTCATCGGCACCGCGACCATCCAACCGATAATTCCAGCTTGCCCACGCGCGTTGGCGGCGGGGCAGCAGGGAGGTGTCGGTGTGCAGCACCACCTCGTTGTCCTGGTAGGGCATTGCGCTTAGGATCTCGCGCTCGGCAGCCGAGGCATCCCCTAACATGGCCAGGGCTTGGTCGGCGTGGCACGCCAATACGACCTGGTCGAAACGTTCGCTGCCCTGGGCCGTGGTCACCACGACGCCCGTGTCGCTTCGGGTAATGTGGGTCACCGGGGTATTGAGGCGGATGCGCGACGCATAGGGCGCGGTCAAGCTGGGAATATAGCGTTTGGAGCCGCCCACGAGGGTGTACCACTGGGGACGGTGGTTCACCGACAGCAGCCCGTGGTTGCGGAAAAAGCGTACGAAAAACGTCAGCGGGAAAGCGCGCAGGTCACCAATGCTCGCCGACCAAATAGCGGCCCCCATGGGCAGCAAGTAACGACGCTGAAACGCTTCGCCGTAGCCGTGTTGGTCCAAGTACGCGCCCAACGTCATGTCTGCGGGCAGTCGTTTGCTTTCCAGATCGGCGGTGGCCTGCTTGTTGAAGCGCAAGATGTCGCGCAGCAGACGATAGAACGAAGGGTTGAGCAGGTTGCGGCGCTGGGCGAAAAGCGATGCCAACGTGTGGCCGTTGTACTCGAAATCGACGTCCGTTTCATGCACCGAGAAACTCATCTCGGTGGCTTGGCTGGGCACGCCAAGGGTAGCCAATAGGCGTTGGAAGTGGGGGTAAGTCCAGTCATTGAAGACGATGAAGCCGGTATCGATGGCGTAAGGGACGCCGTTGACCTCAACGTCCATGGTGGCCGTATGGCCCCCTAGTCGACTATCGGCTTCGAACAGGGTCACCTCGTGCTGTGAGGAGAGGTACCACCCGGCGGCCATCCCGCTGATGCCGCTGCCAATAACCGCGATGCGCTGTGACGCTGTGACGCTCATGGAGACTCCTTGGTTTGCCGCGTCATGCGCAGGCCGATCCACCGCCGCAGAGCGGGGGGTAAAATTCCCAAACATTTGACGATATAAGTAAACCGCCGTGGAAAATGAATATCCAGGCGGCCTTTGGCCAGCCCGGCAATGATCGCCTTCGCAGCTTCGTCGGCGGTAACCTGCATGGGCATGGGAAAATCGTTGCGGTCGGTGAGTGGCGTTTTGACGAAGCCAGGATGAATCAAGCTCACGTCGATGCCCTCCTGGTGCAGGTCGAGTCGCAGAGACTCCAAGAAGTAGCTAACCGCTGCTTTCGACGCGCCATACGCCTCCGCGCGGGGCAGCGGCAGGTAGGCCGACGCGCTCGAGGTGGCGGCCAAGCGGGCGGGCTTGCCTTCCTTACGAGCGGCACGCAGCAGCGGTAGAGCGGCGTCGACGCCGTACAGCGTGCCAAATAGGTTCGGAGTGAAGACCCGCTCGACGAGTGCCATATCGAAGTGGCGTGCATCAAGGTATTCGCAGGTGCCCGCATTGAACAACGCAACGTCCAACGCGCCGAGCCACTCGCGAATCTGCTCACCCGCAGCGAGGACGGCTTGATGGTCGCTGACATCCAGCGGCAACGGGTAGGCGTTGTCATGGCCATCGCACAGTTTGTGCAGCGCCTCTTCATTGCGAGCGCTCAAGACGACGCGATGGCCTTGCTCGATCAGCTGCTTGGCCAGCGCTTCACCAATGCCGGACGTCGCGCCGGTTAACCAGATGCGTTGGGGCGTTTTCCATGTGCTCATCCTGCTCTCCTGTAGCGGCCTGTTAGCACGCAGCCTGCGTGCAGATCAACGAGGTCACACGATTCAACCAAGGCGCTGCTTTAACCAGCGTATGACACGCCCCATGACGGGAAGGTGCTCGTAGAGCATGGCCCCGGCGTCGAAATAGTCGCGGTGACGCGCCACTTTTCCGTCGTCAGCAAACGTGAGCGCGCTGCAGCCCTCCACGCTTACCGGCTTGCCGCGGGCCAAGCGGGGGTGAACGAACTCCATGGTCCACGTTACAAAGGCTTGGTTTTCCTGCTGTTGCTGCGTGTGAAAAGTGAAATGGCAGCGCTCAACGTTTTCGTACATGGTGGCGAAGTAGCGCTCCAGCGCCTCGCGACCTTCAATGTGATGTAGCGGATCGTTGAAAACAACCTCCTCAGTATATACCTCGTATAGTTTTTCTGTACAGGTGTTGTCTAGTTTATTGAAGAAGGCGCAAAAGTTGGCCAAAGCTGTGTCGTTGGTCATCACACACTCCTTACAAGCGGTAAGACGGCATGGAAGAGGAAAGGTGCGTCGTTAAGGAGCATAGCGGCGCAGTGCCGCTATGGGGAGAGGCGTCAGGCGCGTTACTTGGAGAGCGCTTTGAAAGCGTCGAGCGCCCGTTGGCGCGCCGCTTTATGGTCGACGATGGGCGCCGGGTAGTCGATGGGGGTGAGCATGTCGTGAGGCGGCGCATGACGCGCTTTGGCTGGCAGCGATGCGAGCTCGGGCAGCCACTGGGCGATGAAGTCGCCATTGGGGTCGAAGCGGGTCGATTGGGTCGTCGGGTTGAAAATGCGGAAGTACGGCGCCGCATCGGTCCCCGTCGAGGCGGCCCACTGCCAGCCACCGTTATTGGCGCAAAACTCGCCATCGACCAAGTGGCGCATGAAAAAGGCTTCGCCACGTCGCCAGTCGATCAGCAGGTGCTTGCTCAGGAACATCGCTGTAATCATGCGCAGACGATTGTGCATCCAGCCGGTCGACACGAGCTGGCGCATGGCGGCATCCACGATAGGGTAGCCGGTGCGACCCTCGCACCAAGCGGCAAACCCATCGTCGTCATCGCGCCATTGGAGCTGCTGGGTGTGCTCTTGAAACGGTTGATAGCGACATACTTGGGGAAAGCCGACCGCGACGTGCTGATAAAACTCCCGCCAGACCAGCTCGTTCACCCAAGCCGTCAAGCCAGCATCGCCGTCGGCCAGGTGCCCACCGTTTTCGCTCATGACCGCTTGCAGACACTGGCGGTGAGAGATCATCCCTAGTGCCAAATAGGGTGACAGCTCGCTGGTGCCCCGTACCTTGGGGAAATCGCGCTGCTCTTTATAGTGCCGTCCGCGAAAACGCAGAAAACGCTCCAAGTTGTCGCTGGCGGCATTCTCACCTGCGGGCCACTGGCGGCCATCCAGCGGCGCGTCGTCGAGCGCAGGCAGTGACGGAAGCGCGTCGCTTGGGATGTCGAGGGGCGACTGCGCCTTAGGCGTGTCACGCAGGGCAAGCTGCTCTGCCGTTACCTGTTTGTGCCACGCTTTCGAAAAGGGCGTAAACACCCCGTAGTAATCGCCTTTGCCGGTCAGCAAGCTGCCTGGGGCAAAGGCAACGGCGTCGTGGTGCCCTTGAGCGCCTATCTCTGCCTGCTGAAAGGCGTCCAGCACCGCCTGATCGCGGCGCTGTTCGTTCAGCGGATACTCGTAGTTGAAGTGAAGCTGTTTGACGCCGTAGTCCCGGGCAATCTCCAGCAACGCTTGAGGAGCGTCGTCGTAGCGCTCGATATCGCGGTGCAGCAGCGGGATGTTCAAGCCATTGAGCGACGCCTTCAGCGCGCTAACGCCGCGCGCCCAAAAATCGAGTTTGTTGGCGCCGTGACCGTGGTCGCGCCACTGCTCAATGCTGCGCAAAAAAACCGCCACGACCGGCCCTTTGGCGGCCGCGGCGGCCAGTGCGGAATTGTCATGAATACGAAGGTCGCTGCGGAACCAAACAAGCTGCAAGCTCATGCAAACTCCTTAAGTGGGCCGGTTGGCCTACGCTCACAGAATGCCGGATTCCCGCAGCAGTGGGCGCAGGCGGGCAATCGCTTGGGGAAGGTCGTCACCCAACATGTGAACGGCACCGTCTCGGAGGTCGTTCTCGCGTAGCCGCGCGACTTCGCCGCAAACGCCGATAGGCACGCCCAGGGCGTCGGCCGCTTTGGGTAAATCGACCCGAATATATTGATCGCTCTCTCGCTGGCCGCTGGAGAGCAACACCATCGACGAGTGCAGGCGAGACACCGCTTGCGGCAAATCGTCGAGGGACAGCGAGTGGTCGAAGAGCTGCACGCGGTAACCCTGTTCGCTGGCCATGAGCGCACACATCAGCACCCACAGCGGACCTGGATCGTCGGGCATGGCGCTGAGCAGGATCAGCGGGCCACGGGTCGCTTGGTTCGCGTAGTGCAAACGAATGCCGACTTGGCTACGTAAAAAAGCTTCGAACGTACGACGTACCAGGTCATCTGGCTGCGCGGCCCATTTGGCTTCCAGGGTCAGGATGACGGGCTGCCAAAGTTCGTTGATCGCCACGCTCAGCGGGTAAAGCGCCAAGCTCTGATGATACAGCGCTTCCAGCTTGGGCAGGTCGACGGCTTCGATCACCGCCTGCAGCTGTTGGCGCTGGCTAGCCCAGTCACCGGCGTTGGGAGCGGGGGTCTCGACCGTTTCGGGCTGATCGAGCAGGTCGGCCACTTGGCTGACCGGCACGCCGCGGTTGAGCCACTGCAAAATACGCTCGATACGGCTGATGTCGTCCTGGGCGTAGAGTCGGTGGCCCTTGGGTGTGCGCTGCGGGCGAATCAATCCGTAGCGTCGCTCCCAGGCGCGCAGGGTGACCGAGTTCACACCCGTTAAGCGGGAAACTTCCCGAATCGGATAGAGCGGGGTATCGGGTGGGTGGGTCGCCTTGTTGCTCATGGGCGCCATTGCCTCTTGGTTGCCTGCAGCGAGCGCTGCAGGGGTCTGTCAATAATTGCGATGACCGCGTTGTTGCGCCAGCTCGGCGCCAGGTCACGTAGTCGTATAGCGCGTCGTCGAAGAGCACCTAATCGGTTAGATAGGATCACGCTATTATAGGCACCTTTGTACAACTTGTAGCCACTGGGTACAACCTTTGCTTTGTCCAGGTAAGTGCATCACTGCCTTGGCTGACATTAGACCGACCGGCCTAATAACGCCTCTCCCAGCTCATCGCCAGAGAGCCAGGCATCCTCGACTCGGCTGCCGCGAAAGCTGTCGCCGCACAGCGCTAAACCGCACTTGCTGTATAAGAACGACTGGCTTCCCGCCGAGGCGGGTTGGGCATAGCGCCATCGGTGGGCGCCTAGCTCCACGAGGGGGGGAAGCGCGGTGTCGGGGGGCAGCGTCGTGATGAAGGCCTCCCATAACTGCTGCGCCGCGGCTTCCGGCGTCTCCTCGATATGCGCGTCGCTCCAGTCGAGCTGGGCCAGCAGGCTCAAACTTTCCGGCTGATGCTCTCTCCCCGGCTTGGTGTGATTACGAGACACCAAGCGTAGCGCTGGATGCTGGACATGTAGACTCTGCCAATCGGCATCGACGCCCGGCGGGGGCGGTAGAGGAGCATCGACGATCGCCCATGCCGTCCAGCAGCCCCGCTGCGGTCGTGCATCGCAGGCGTCGGACAGCATCGGTTCCCAGTCGGCCAGCAGCGCTTTTGCTTGAGGGGGTGGGGCGCTGATCACCACACGGTCGAACGTCCCGTACTGGTGGTCGTTGGCATCGCGAAGCTGCCACCCTTGGGGCGTGCTCTCTAGTGCTGTAATGGTCGTTTCCAATAAGAGCGCCGCATGGGGAAAAGCGTTAAGCCCATCGGCGAGGTGGCGGGTAATCGCGCTCATGCGCGGTGCTCCACAGTAGCGCACTTGGCCGTCCTCGTGTGTTTGCCAGCCGGATGCACTAGCTTGATAGCTGTGTACTGGCCACATAGCGACACAGCCAGCGGCTTGCCACTCGGCAACTTTGCTCGCAAAGCGTGCATCGCGAACGGTAAAGGCCTGAGCGCCGAGGTCGAGCGTGGCAGAGGGGCGCTGCTTACTCGACATTCGCCCGCCAGGGCCGCGTGCTTTATCAAATAGCTGAACATTGACACCCTGCTGTGCCAGTCGATGAGCGCAGGCTAACCCGGATAGCCCGGCACCAATAATCGCCACGCGTTGCGCGGCCGCAGAAGAGAAGGTCTCGTTCGCCGGTTCAGCCATACATCCTCACGGTATCAGCAGTGCTTGTCTAAATTGACTGTAGCAGTTGTGTATAGATATCGTACAATTAAACAGGTTGCAATGTGTACGAGCGGTCGAGCAGATCGTGTCGCCACCGCCGTCGGCGGATTCTCGTGCACACCACGTTTAACGGCAAAGGAGTGACACCATGCGGGTATTGATCACCGGGGGCAGCGGCTTCGTAGGCCAGCGGCTCTGTCAACAGCTCATCGCCCAGGGGCATGAGGTTCAGGTGGTGTCTCGAACGCCCCAAAAGGTGCGCAGCAGGCTGCCCAAGGCGTGCGACATCCGCGACAGCGCGCAAGCCTTCGTGGATACGCCGCCGGACGCGCTGGTGAACTTGGCTGGAGAATCCATCGCGGCAAAGCGCTGGAGCGCCGAGCAGAAAGAGCGGCTGATCCGTTCACGGGTCGAGAGTACTCAGCAGCTCATCGCCCTGTGTGAGCAGCTCGCGGCCAACGGCCAGCCGCTGCCGAGCGTGATGGTGAGCGGTTCGGCGATGGGCTATTACGGCGATCAGGGGGACAAGGTGGTGGATGAGTCCACACCTCCCCATGACGAGTTCGCCCATCGGCTGTGCGCGCAGTGGGAAGCGGCGGCCAAGCCCGTGGAGGCCATGGGCATCCGGCTAGCCATTCTACGCATTGGGTTAGTGCTCGAGGCGGGCGGTGGCACGCTGCAAAAAATGCTACCACCGTTCAAGTTAGGTGTAGGCGGGCGGTTTGGCGATGGCACCCAGTTCATGCCCTGGATTCATCGGGACGACTTGGTGGCGGCGATCATCTACTTGATCAACCAGCCAGCACTCTCTGGAGCATTCAACGGCAGTGCCCCGCATCCGGTGACCAACGCGGAATTTACTCAGACGCTGGCCAAGCAGTTGCATCGTCCGGCCATGTTTCCGGTGCCCGCGTTCGTGCTGAAAGCGGGCTTTGGGGAGATGTCGCAGCTGCTGTTGACCGGGGCAGACATGCGCCCCGCGCGGCTACGCGAAGCGGGCTTCGAGTTCCAGTACCCAACGCTTTCGAAAGCGCTGGCGGCCATCCTCTAGCCGCCAGTGGCGAGCGTTAGTTCGCGTTGGGATCGACGGTGATGATCACCCGCACCGAGTCGAGTCGCAGGCGGGTGTTTTCGATGGCGCTGCTCAGTGCCTGACGCTCCTGTGTCAGCGCTTCCAGCTCTTCGCTGCGCACCGCCGGATTGTGCTCCGCCAGCGCCGTCAGGCGGGCCAGCTCGGCGTCCAGCTGGGCGCGCATGCGAGTTTCTGCGGCTTCCACGATACTCGGTAGTTCACGCTCGGCTTCGCCTTCCCCTTGGGTGAGCAGTTCACGAAGCTGATCGTGGCGGCTCTTGATCAAATCCCGCGCCAGCGATTTGTTCACCTTCTGCAGATTTTTGCCCAACCCGGTGAAGGAGATCTTGCTGGTCAGGTTAGCGCCCGATTCATCCAGCAGTACGCGTACGGCGGTGGGCGGCAAGAAGCGGTTCAGGTGCAGCGATTTGGGGGCCGGGCAGTGGGTGCGAAACACCAGTTCGGCCATCAAACGCCCGCTGGGAATCGCCGGGTGGCGTAGCAGCGCCAGCGCGGTATTGCCCATGGTACCATCGAGGACCCGGCCCATCATTTCGCGCACCAGCGGATGCTCCCAGGAGAGTCGCTGTACGTCATCCCGCGCCAGTGCCTGTGCGCGACTGTAAGTGGCAGAGAAGCCCTCTTCGCCTTTGACCAACCCGGGCAGGCCATCCAGCATGTGCTGACTGGGCTGAAGGTGCAGCAGACCGTTGCCGATCTCCTGGCTGTCGACGCCGAAGATATCCAGCGCGCGCTCCACGTAGCGAGGCAGCGCCGGATCCTCGTCCAGCTCGCGCACGGCATCGATCACCTGCTGCGCTCGACCGGGGCGGCAGGCGTTGAGTTCCAGCAGGCGGTTGCGGCCCGCGTCCCGTTCGGCGAGCTTGGCGGTGAACATCTCCCGAGTCTCTTCGATGATCTCGTCGAGCATCTCATCGTCGAGCAGCGCATCGGCCAAGGCATCGCCAAAGGCGTCGAACAGGTCGCTGCCAATGCCGTGAGGCGCGCTGAAGGCGTCCATGCCCTCGTGGTACCAGCGCATCAGACGCTCGCCGGGGCTGCCAGTGAAGTTGGGTACGTGCAGCTCGATGGCGTGGCGCTGGCCGATCCGATCCAGACGGCCGATGCGCTGTTCAAGCTGGTCGGGATGTTGCGGCATGTCGAACATCACCAGGTGGCGGCAGAATTGGAAGTTACGCCCTTCGGAGCCAATCTCAGAACACACCAAGACCTGGCAGCCATCCTCTTCATCGGCAAACGCGGCGGCGGCTCGGTCGCGCTCGACGAGCGACAGCCCTTCGTGGAAGACCGGCGCGTGGTAGCCGCCTAATACCCGCAAGCCCTCGGCGAGCCCTTCCGCCGTTTCACGGTGGTGGGCAATGACCAGTACTTTGTCGTTGGCAAAGCCCGTCTCGCTGTCGTCGCTGAGCTTTTCGAGCAGCCAGTTGACGCGTGGGTCGATATGCCACCAGGACTCGGTATTCAACGGGTCGTTGCTGAGCTCCCGGTACATGGCATCCGGGTAGATCAGCACGTCCGGGTGGTCCATGCCGGTTTCGATCAGCAGCTCGTCCAGGTAGTCGTCGTCGCGCTCCAGGCGGCGCAACACGCGGCGGTAAGCCGACGGCAGCTCCAGCTCGGCCAGGTGCAGGCGGCGCTCAGGGAAGCCGCCCACATGGCGGCGGCTGTTGCGGAACATCACGCGGCCGGTGCCATGGCGGTCGAGCAATGCGTCGCGCAGCTGGGCGCGGGCGGCGTCCTGCTGCTCAGGGCTTGCCTCTGGGTGGCACAGCGTGGCGAGCAGCGCTTGGCTATCCCGGTCGTCGGCTACGGCGGCGACGCGTTCACGGGCGCTCGCGGTCTGGGGCAGTTCCTCGAGAGCATCGATGGCCTCGGCCACCGCCACGTAGTGCTGCTCCTCCTCTTTGAAGCGCTCGATATCGTGGTAGCGCTCGGCATCTAGCAGGCGCAGGCGCGCGAAGTGGCTCTCCAGCCCCATCTGTTCCGGCGTAGCGGTGAGCAGCAGCAGGCCGGGAATCTCGGCGGCGAGCTGTTCCACGCACTGGTAGCCGGGGCCGCTCTTCTCCGGGCTCCAATCCAGGTGATGCGCTTCATCGACGATCAGCAGATCGAAGCGGCTGGCCAGGGCTTGGTCCTGGCGATGAATGTTGGCGAACAGCCAGCCTTGGCTGGCCAGCACGAGCTGGGCGCTCTCGAACGGGTTGGCGCTGCCGTGGGCCTGACTCTGATGCTCGTCCAGCAGAGTGACGTTCAGCGAGAAGCGGCGCAGTAGCTCTACCAGCCACTGGTGGGTCAGACTGTCGGGCACCAGAATCAGCGCGCGCTCTACCCGGCCTGTCAGCAGCAGACGGTGCAGAATCAGACCTGCCTCGATGGTTTTACCCAGGCCTACCTCATCGGCCAGCAGAACCCGCGGCGCATGGCGCCCGGCGACTTCGTCAGCGATGTAGAGCTGATGGGGAATCAGATCGATACGCGGCCCGGCGAAGCCCAGCGCGCTGTGCTGCTCGATGCGCTGAAAGTGGTGCAGCGTACGAAAGCGCAGGTCGAACCAGTCGTTGCGGTCGACTTGACCGGTGAGCAGGCGGTCGCGGGCTTGGTCGAACTGCATGGTGTCGGCCAGCTTGGCCTCGGGCAGCTCGCGCAGGTTGCCGTCGCTGTCTTCGCCGATGTAGGTGATCAGGCCTCGGCTCTCTTTGCTGTCATCGACGATCATCTGCCAACCATCGGCAGAGAGGACGCGGTCGCCGCTGCCGAACATCACACGGGTGAGCGGCGCTTGGCGGGTGTTGTAGGTGCGGGTTTCCTGGCTGGCACTGAACAAAATGGTAACGCTACGGGCGTCGCAGTTAAGCACGGTGCCGAGTCCAAGCTCGGCCTCGCCGTCGCTAATCCAGCGCTGGCCGGGAGAAAAATCGCTCATGATGCCTCGAGGAAGTCGTCAAAATCGGGTCGTACGCCGCCGGGGGAGGTCACCGGCGGCTAACAGGGCGGGGGATTCTAACGCAAAGCAGCGGGGGGATTAAGGTCTATCGTGGTCAATCGCTCAACCAGCGCTCTAACTGGGTGCGGGTCAGTTCACCCACGTGCACGTCGAGGGTTTTGCCGTCGGTGTCGAAGAGCACGGTCGTCGGTAGTCCCGGCGCCTGGAACTGTGCCATCAGGGTTTGCTGTGGGTCGCGTAGTGGGTAGCGAAAGTGGAGCGACTGCTCATCCAAATAGCGGGCGATGGGCAGCAAGTCCTCCCCTTGGTTGGCAACGACGACGGTGATGCCGTCGTGCTGATCCGCCTCTTCCAATAGCGGCATCTCGCGCAGGCAGGGCGGGCACCAAGTGGCCCATAAATTGACGATGATTCGGTCGCCTTGATTGGCCAGCGACGGAAGGTGGACCGTGTTACCGTCGAGATCTTCCAGAGCCACATCGGGCAGCGATGCCACGGCAAACGGCTGGCTGAGCGGGGCCAGTGTCACCAGCACCAGCCAGAGACTGGCGGCGCCGACCGTCATGGCGAGACCGCCGATCATCGCCAGCAGCCGCGCGCGCAGTGCCCAGGCGGTCCACAGCAAGCCAGCAAGCAGCCCGCCAAGGGCGTGATAGCCCGGCTGCCATACTTTCAGCGCGTCCAGCGGGGTGGCGCTATAGCTGTCCCAATGGAGGGCAACGAACGTAATCCGCGCGCCGATGAGCCAAGCGATCAGCAAGCCGTTGAACCAGCGGCCATGGGGCTTGGCCGGCAGTCCCAGCAGGTAGCGGCTGCTCAACAGTAGCAGGAGCGCACAGGCAAACGCGTAGAGCCGTGGCGTCGACATCAGCAGTGGACCGAGGGCAATGGCATTCATAGTCGTTCCGGTAAGCAGGTACACTGGGCCACCATACCATGCACGCTACTCATGACGGAGATATCGATGCCGCAATCCTCTTTTGACACCCTGCGCGCCCTGGCCATAGGCACCCAGGCACTTGGCCTGGCGCTCATCATTACCCTCGAAACCGTCCTCGGCGATGCCGCACGCCCCTGGCAGGGCGGCGTGCTGGCCGCCATGGTGGCGTGTGCACTGGTCATTGCGCTGGTGCGTATGTACCGCAACAAGCGCCGCCAGAAGCGCTTGGCAGAGCGACTAGACGCGTCGGCGTCAGAAAACCACGAGCGTTAGAAACCGTTGCTTGTGTTTTTGGCGCGACGGTTCCAGATTAAGGGGAGCCCTGCGCTGGACAGTCGGGGCACTTAACACACTGGGAGCGACAAACAATATGATTAATAAGCGCGCATTAGCCATTGCCGTAGCGGCCTCATCACTTGCCTTAACCGGGATGGCTCAGGCGGAGGTCAAAGTTGGCTTCTTGGGCGGCTTTACCGGGGGAATCGAGAGTCTGACACCGCCCATCTTTGCAGGGGCGCAGCTGGCGGTCGAGCAGGTCAACGAGCAGGGCGGTATTTTGGGTGGCCAAACCCTGGCCATGCCATCGGGCGACACCACCTGTTCCGATGCGTCGGCTGCCTCCAACGCCGCCGACCGTATGGTGAACTCTGAGAACGTGACGGCCATTGTCGGCGCGCTGTGCACCGGTGCTACGATTGCCGCTGCCAACAATGCCGCGATTCCTGGCGGTGTGCTGATGGTGTCTCCTGCGTCGACGGCGCCTGCGGTGTCGGAGCTGGACGACAATGACTTGGTCTTCCGTACCGTGCCGTCTGATGCCTTCCAGGGTGAAATTCTGGCCAAGCTGCTGCTGGATAAAGGCATTGATTACGTGGCCGTCACCTTCGTCAACAACGACTATGGCCGTGGCCTGTCGGACGCCTTTAGCGCCGCGTTTACCGCTGGTGGTGGCGAAGTCGCCGAGAACCTCGCCCACGAAGATAACCGTGCCGACTACCGTTCGGAGCTGGGCTCACTCTCCGCCAGCGGCGCGGATACGCTCGTCGTGCTGGCGTATGCCGATACCTCCGGCCAAACGGTGCTGCGCCAGGCCTACGAGAGCGGCATGTTTACCCAGTACGTGGGTGCTGACGGCATGGTAGGTGACAGCTTAGTCGAGGCGATTGGTGCCGACGTGCTGGATGGCATGATTGCCACCCGCCCCGGCAGCCCAGAGCTTCCCGGCACTGAGATATTCAATAACGCGGCCACTGAAGCAGAGATCGATCCCAGCGCCGTGTTTGCAGCCCAAGCGTACGATGCCGCCTTCCTGATTGCGCTGGCGATTGAGCAGAACGGCAGTGCTGACCGTGAAGGGCTGGCAGAAGCATTACGCAATGTGTCCAGCGCACCGGGTGAAGTGATTCTACCGGGCGAGTGGGAAAAAGCGGTCGAGCTGATCGCTGCCGGTACCGACATCGACTACGAGGGGGCCTCCGGCTCTCACGAGTTCGATGACAACGGCGACGTACCGGGGGTAGTGGTCGAGATGGCCGTAGAGAACGGCACCTTTACCAGCAAAGGTCAGGTGGATCTGTAATTACTTACCATCTGCCGATAGCAAAACGCCCCGCTCAAATGAGCGGGGCGTTTTTTTGTGGCGCTGATGGTATTAACCGTGGCTTTTGATCTTTTCAGGCAGCAGCCCTTTGGGCGCAAAGCGCAGTACCAGGGTGATCAGCATGCCGATCACCAAGACCCTCGCCTGTAGCGCTCGGCTGTCCATATTGCTGGGTGCCTCCCAGCCAAAGGCGTTCTCTCCGAGCGCGACGAACAGCTCCATCAAAAAAAGCGCCAGTGGCTCCGACATGATCCAGATAATGTAGACGGCCACCGCCCCAAAGATGGTGCCCAGGTTATTGCCGGGGCCGCCCAGAATAACCATTACCAGTACCAGGAAGGTGTGGTTCAAAGGCAAGTAGCCCTGCGGGTCAAACAGACTGTTGAACGTGCCCAGCATGCCGCCCCCCAGGCCCATCAAAATGCAGCCCAGCACGAAAATCTCCAAGCGACGCTTGTTGATGTCCTTCCCCATGGCCGCCGATGAGACTTCGTTATCGCGTATCGCGCGAATCATCCGCCCCCAAGGAGCGTGGTAAGCGCGATGCAGCAGGAAGAAAATCACCGCAATGACCACCGCTGTCACCGACAGGTAAATCGCGCGGGAAAGGGTAAACCCCAGCTCGGCGGGGCCAGGGGTTGGCCAGGGCAGCGGCGAGACGGTTGCTGTGCCGCGGGTGAGCCAGTCGGAGTTTTTCAAAAACGCTTTGATGATCTCGGCAATGCCCAGCGTGGCAATGGCGAGATAGTCGCTGCGCAGGCCAAGGCACACATGGCCAATAAAGTAGCCTACGCCACCGGCCAGCGCGCCGCCGACGATCCAGCCCACCCAGGGCGGTAGGCCAAACCCGCCCACAAAGCCCGCCTGGGATTGGATTTGGCTGGTCACGTCGCGCAGCAGACTGATCACCACCAGATAGAGCACCACCGCCAGCACCACGGCGATTATGGTACGCAGCGTTTTAGGGACGCCCAATCGGTCAAGCTTGGTGGCACCGATGACCAGCACAGTGGCCGCAAGGCCATAGAGCAGCACTTGGCCGAGTTCGCCCGGCAGCTCCGTGCCCCAGAAGGCATCGTTGACCGGTACGCTAAACAGCATGGCGCAGAACCCGCCCAGAGCCACAAAGCCCATCACCCCGGCATTAAACTGCCCGGCGTAGCCCCACTGAATCGTCAGGCCCAACGCCAGAATGGCGTAACAGGCGGCTTCGACCAGCATGCGCGTGCTATACGCCGCGCCCATCAGGGCATAAACCGCCAGGACGGCGACCAGCAGCGCGCCAAACAGTACCAGCTCGCGCAGCGGGAAGCGGCGCTGTGGCGTAGCGTCTTTCGGCGTGTAGGCCGGGTTTCGAGTATTGGTTGGATGGCTCATTAGATCACCTTGCCTTTAAACAGGCCGGTCGGGCGCCACACCAGGATGGCCACCAGAATAAAGAACGGCACCACAATCTTATATTCAGTGCCCACGAAGGCGAGATTCGATGGCAGCGTCAGCCACTCGGGGAAGCTGTCTTGGAAGGGGCGCAGCAGCACGTTCCAATTGAATACCGCCAGGGTTTCGGCAAAGCCCACCACAAAACCACCGGCAATCGCGCCGTAGGGGTGGCCCACGCCGCCGACAATCGCCGCCGCGAAAATCGGTAGCAGCAGGAAGAAGCTCAGGTCGGGCTTGAAGGTCACGTCCAGCGAGAGCAGCGTGCCCGCAATGGCTGCCAGGCCGCCTGCAATCACCCAGGTGACCGCTACGATGGTATTGGTATTAATGCCCGATGCCTGGGCCAGCTCCGGGTTGTCCGACATGGCGCGCATGGCTTTGCCTAACCGCGAACGGTTCAGGAATAGGTGTAGCGCGATCACCGCCACGATGGTAATCACGAACAGATAGATCTGCGGCTCGGTGACGACGATGGGTGCCCGTGCACCCTCGAACGGTAGAGCAATGCGGAAGATCTCTTTGCGGTCATCCACGTAGAGGCTCTGCCCGCCGGTACCTGAGAACAGACGAATGAGGCCCTGCAGCATCAGCGTGACGCCCAACGAGCCAATCACCATCACGATCGGTTTCACGCCGTGGGCGCGCAGCGGCTTGTAAAACGCCTTATCGATCCCCACTGCCAGCAGCGCGGTCAGCAGCATCGCCAGCGGCAGCATGATCAGCGCCGTGGGGACGCCGATGCTGGCGCCGACGGCAGGGAACGCCGTGGTGAGCAGCAGCACCATAAAGGCACCGAAGGTCATCATGTCGGCATGGGCAAAATGGGCAAAGCGCATAATGCTGAAAATCAGCGTGACGCCAATCGCGCCAATGGCATAAATCGAGCCAGTGACACTGCCCGCAATCACCACGTTGTTAATAAAAAAAGCCAGTTCGTTCACGCGTTTCTCCCCCGGGCTAGCCGCCCAAAAAGCTTTTGGCGACATCCGGGTCGGCCAGCAGGGCCGCCCCGGTATCCGTAAAGCGGTTCTGGCCTGCCGCCAGGACAAAGCCCTTGTCGGCAATGGCCAGGGCCTGCTTAGCGTTCTGCTCGACCATCAAGATGCCCACGCCTGCGGCGTTGATCTTCTTCACGCGGTCAAAGATCTCATTCATGTAGAGCGGTGATAGGCCCGCCGTGGGCTCGTCCAACAGTAGCAGGCTAGGTTCTGCCATGAGGGCTCGCCCCATGGCGACCATCTGGCGCTGGCCGCCTGAAAGCTCACCGGCAGGCTGGTGACGCTTCTCCACCAGCGGGGGGAAGAATTCGTAGACCTGTTCCAGCATGCGCTTAACGTTTTGCGGCTTCAGGTAGGCGCCCATCTCCAGGTTCTCTTTGACCGAGAGACTGGGGAAGACGTTTTTCTCCTGGGGCACGAAGCCCATACCGCGCTCCACCAGCTGGTTGGGCGGTAAGTTGTGAATCGGCTGGCCGTTAAGCAGGATCTCGCCCTGGTTGACGTTCAAAAGCCCAAATACCGCTTTGAGCATGGTGGACTTGCCCGCGCCGTTGGGGCCGACGATGACGCCGACCTCATCGGCATACAGGGTCATATTGACCCCGTTCAGGATATTCATGCTGCCATAGCCGCCGTGCACGTCGCGTGCTTCAAGCAGTGGCTGGGGTGATGCCTGTGTCGATGACATAAACGCGTCTCAGCAAACGTCGCGCTGGGGTTTCCAGGCGCGATCATGTTGTTATAGCCGTGGGTGGGCTGTTGGTCGTGACAGTGTGAAGCGTATTGCCGGGAGTTAGGCGGCGTCCGAGCCGAAGTAGGCCTCGATGACCGCCGGATCGTTCTGTATCGCTTCGATGTGCCCTTCCACCATGACGCTACCCTGAGCCAGGACGATGACGGGATCGCAAAGTCGCGAAATCATGTCCATGTCGTGCTCGATGACCAGGAAGGTGTAGCCCATTTCGCGGTTGAGCCGCTCGATATTGCCCATCAAATCACCCAGCAGGGTACGGTTCACCCCAGCGGCGATTTCATCGAGCAGAACGATCTTGGCATCGGTCATCATGGTGCGGCCAAGCTCCAAGAGCTTTTTCTGGCCGCCGGACAGATTACCCGCCAGCTCGTTGCGCACGTGGTGTAGCCCGACAAAGTCGATCACCTCCAGCGCGCGGCGGCGCACTTCGGCCTCCTGTTCGCGCACCAGCGATGGCTTGAACCAGGTATTGAACAGGCTTTCGCCGGCCTGCTGAGGGGGCACCATCATCAAGTTTTCCAGCGCGCTCATCTGGCTGAACTCGTGGGCAATCTGGAAGGTGCGCAGCAGCCCTTTATGAAAGCGCTGGTCGGCGCTTAACGAGGTGATGTCTTCGCCATCCAGCAGAATGTGGCCGCTGTCGGGCATCAGCGCGCCGGCGATCAGGTTGAACAGCGTCGACTTGCCGGCCCCGTTGGGGCCGATCATGCCGGTGATCGATCCTTTCTCCACCCGGATGGAGCAATCGTTGATGACGTGTAGCCCACCGAACGCTTTATTAACGTGTTGTACTTCGATAAGCGGTTGCATGGTGTCCTCGTAAGGCAGGCGGCCTCGTCGCCGCCTGCTGTATGGGTATTATTATGAGGGGTTAGAGTGCCGCAGGCGCTGGCCAATCGCAAAAGCCGCCACGATGATCAGCGAGCCGAGTGTCGGAATCAGATACCCCTCGACCTGGGGGATTGTGCGCAGGAACACGAACGATACCGCCGCCGGGCCAACGAAACGCACTAGAAAGCGCCAGAGAGCGAACCAAGTGGGGTGAGTGCCCAGCTCTTTCATGACTTCGCTCTGGGTCAGCGCCCATCCGGCAAACAGGGCAATCATCAGGCCGCCCAGCGGCATGAAGATATTGGTCAGCAGTTCGATGAACTCAAAGGCGCTGCGCCCAAACAGGCTGTGGAAGATCGTGCCTTCCGCCCATACGTTGAAACTCACCACGGTCAGCAGACCCATGGCCCAGGCGGCGACGACCATGATGGTTACGGCCTGGGGGCGGGTCATGTCGAAACGCTCCACCAGGAACGCCGCGACGGGCTCGATCAGTGAGATCGACGAGCTGAGCGCCGCGCCGAGCACCAGGATGAAGAAGACGCCGCCCACCAGCGCGCCAAACGGCATGTCGGCAAACGCCAGCGGCAGCGTCACGAACATCAGCCCAGGGCCTTGGCCCGTTTCCAGCCCTGCGCCAAACACTAGCGAGAAAATCGCCAGGCCTGCGACCATGGCCACGGCCGTATCTACGAACGCCACGGCAATAGCGGTGCGCGTCAGCGAGGCGTCGCTGGACATGTAAGCGCCGTAGGCCATGATCGCGCCCATGCCGAGACTCAAGGTGAAGAACGACTGCCCCATGGCCTGCAGCCAGCCTTCCAAGCTGAGATCGCCAATGTTGAAGGTGAACAGGAAGCTGGCCGCAGCGCCCACATCACCGTTGATGATGCCGTAGATCAGCACCACGATCAGAATGACGAACAGCGCAGGCATCATGATGCGTAGGCCCGATTCGATGCCTTTATGGATGCCCATGCCAACGATTAGCGCAGACCCCGCGATGAACAGCGTATGGTACATCGTCATCAGCCCGGGGGAGGCGAGGAGGGCGTTGAAGCCGTCGCTGATGGTTTGGGCATCGGCGCCGACCAGCGAGCCGGTGAGCATCAGCCAGGTGTAGTGCAGCGCCCAGCCCGCGATCACCGAGTAGAAACTCAAAATCAAAAAGGCAGAGGCGGCGCCCAGCCAACCAATCGACTCCCACGCCCGTGAGGTGCGATGCGTTTTGGTCAAATGCCGCATGCCCATGATCGGGCTTCGACGACTGGTGCGTCCCAGCATGGTTTCGGCGATGAGGATGGGAATGCCTACGGCAAAGATGGTCAGCGCATAGATGAGGATGAACGCACCGCCCCCGTTTTCACCGGTGAGATAGGGAAAGCGCCAGAGATTACCAAGACCGACGGCAGAACCAACCGCTGCCAGCAGAAACGTGCCTTTATGCGTCCAGACGTTATGACCGCTCATGTGAAGGAGTGTCCGTATTAAGGGTGTAAGGATGGGGGTAGGTATCCAAACACTTGTATGAATTATGGCGTGTCAGCAGCCCTAGGGCGCGCTGAGAATAGCGCTACTTTGCGATAGAACGCTGGCGCTTTCCAGCGTGATAGCGTTTAGGTTGCGTTAATGGGCTGGCTTGGCGACGGCGCAGGCCACGCGGCCATAGGCGCTGAAGAAGCAAAAAGAGCGCCACGCTGCGAACTTACACAAAAAAGCCCGCACGGTGGCGGGCTTTGAGGCGGCGGTCAGCTTATTTTTTGCTGGAACGCTTGCGCTCGTTCTCTTTGAGCAGCTTCTTACGCAGGCGGATGAAGCTCGGCGTCACCTCGACCAGCTCATCGGAGTCGAGGAACTCGATGGCTTGTTCCAGGGTGAACTTCACTGGCGGCGTCAGCACGATGTTTTCGTCGTTACCCGAGGCGCGCATGTTGTCCAGCTTCTTACCTTTGGTGGGGTTGACCACCAGATCGTTGGCACGGCTATGGATACCGATCAGCATGCCTTCGTACACTTCGGTACCGTGATCGACGATCAGCTTACCGCGCTCTTGCAGCGTATAAAGCGCGTACGCCAGCGCTTTACCGTCGACCATGGAGACCATGACGCCGTTACGACGCTCGATGGCGGCGTCGGGCTTCAGCGGGCCGTAGTGGTCAAAGCGGCTGGTCAGAATGCCGGTGCCGGAGGTCAGGGTCAGGAACTGGCCACGGAAACCGATCAAGCCACGGGCGGGGATGATGAAGTCCAAACGAACGCGGCCTTTGCCGTCCGGGTTCATGTTGGTCATTTCGCCCTTACGGTAGCCGAGCTCTTCCATGATCGAGCCCTGGTGCTGCTCTTCACAGTCGATGATGACTTCTTCGTAGGGCTCTTGCTTGACGCCGTCGATCTCTTTGATGATGACTTCCGGGCGGCCCACGGCCAGCTCGAAGCCTTCACGACGCATGGTTTCGATCAGCACCGACAGGTGCAGTTCACCACGGCCTGATACCTTGAATTTCTCGGGCGTTTCGCCCTGCTCAACGCGCAGCGCCACGTTGTGGATCAGCTCCTGATCCAGACGGTCTTTAATGTTACGGCTGGTGACGAACTTACCGTCTTTGCCGGCGAACGGCGAGTCGTTGACCTGGAAGGTCATGGAAACGGTCGGCTCGTCGACGGTCAGCGGCGGCAGCGCTTCGACGTTGTTCACGTCGCACAGCGTGTCGGAGATCGCCAGATCTTCGATGCCGGTGATGCAGACGATATCGCCAGCGGTGGCTTCGTCGGTTTGCACACGTTCGAGGCCCATGTGTGTCATCACCTGGCCGACCTTACCCTTACGGGTCTTGCCTTCCTTGGTGATCACGCTGATTTGCTGGTTCGGCTTGACGCTGCCGCGGGTGATGCGGCCTAGGCCGATAACGCCGACGTAGCTGTTGTAGTCCAGGGCAGAGATCTGCATTTGGAAGGGACCGTCGACTTCGACCTTCGGCGGCTCGACGATGTCCACGATGGCTTGGAACATCGGGTCCATGTTGTCGGACAGCTCTTCCGGGTCCATACCGGCAATCCCGTTCAGCGCCGAGCAGTAGATGATCGGGAAGTCGAGCTGCTCGTCGGTGGCACCCAGGTTGTCGAACAGATCGAAAATCTGATCGATGACCCAGTCAGGGCGCGCGCCAGGGCGGTCGATCTTGTTGACGACGACGATCGGCTTCAGGCCTTGAGAGAAGGCTTTCTGGGTCACGAAGCGGGTCTGCGGCATCGGGCCGTCGACGGCGTCGACCAGCAGCAGTACCGAGTCCACCATGGACATGACGCGCTCGACCTCACCACCGAAGTCAGCGTGCCCAGGGGTGTCCACGATATTGATGTGGTAGCCCTTACCATTCCCATCCTGCCACTGAATAGCGGTGTTTTTGGCCAGGATGGTAATACCGCGCTCCTTCTCCTGGTCATTAGAGTCCATGATACGCTCTTGGCCTTCGGCCTTGCGGTCGAGCGTGCCGGACTGGCTTAACAGTTTGTCTACCAAGGTAGTTTTACCGTGGTCAACGTGGGCGATGATGGCAATGTTGCGAAGATTCTCGATCACGACGCGATCCTGCTGGAAAAATAGGGCGGCATTATAGGGTCTGGGGGCGGTCCACTACCAGCGCTGTCTTAAATAAAGCAGCAAGTCAATAACCTAAACGCGGCAGTTTTCGCTGTTGTGACGCTTCCGTTAAGATAGGCGTTTTCCCAGTTGGGGCAAGCACATGACCATCGGTAACCTGATGCGTTTGTTGAGCGATGGCGAGGTTCATTCCGGTGAACAATTAGGCGAAGCGCTGGGCGTTTCCCGAGCCGCCGTGTGGAAACAGCTAAAGAAATTAGAGGCGCTGGGCGTGGAGCTGGTGGCCGTCAAAGGGCGCGGCTATCGGCTCGCGTACCCGCTGGAGCCCCTAGAAGGTGCCAAGATCGTCGAGCGGCTGCCCGCCGAGGCGCGTCATCTACTGACGCGGCTGTTCGTAGAGGATCAGCTGCCTTCCAGCAACGAATATCTGCGCGAGCGCTTCTCCCAAGGGGCTGGGCATGGCGAAGTTTGCTTCGTCGAGTTGCAAACCGCTGGGCGTGGCCGTCGTGGACGCGTGTGGTCGACCCCGTGGGGCCAGAGCTTGATGGTCTCGATGGGCTGGCGCTTCGAGTCTGGCATCAATGCGCTGGAGGGGTTGAGTCTGGCGGTGGGGGTGGTGGTTTCCCAGGTGCTTGAGCAGTATGGCGTATCGCCCAAGCTGAAGTGGCCTAACGACGTGTTGCTGGCTGAAAAGGGGGA
Source organism: Halomonas meridiana (assembly GCF_009846525.1). NCBI lineage: Bacteria > Pseudomonadati > Pseudomonadota > Gammaproteobacteria > Oceanospirillales > Halomonadaceae > Vreelandella > Vreelandella aquamarina. Next base: position 177,956 of record NZ_CP024621.1, read on the forward strand.
TGAGCTGGGTAAGTTGGCCGGCATTCTGATCGAGGTGACCGGTGATGCGGCAGGCCCTTGCGAAGTGGTCATCGGTATCGGTATGAATCTCTCGCTACCGGATAGCCTGCGTGCCACCATCGACCAGCCAGTGGCGGCGCTGTTCGATGCGCAGCCGGGTATCTCTCGCAATCAACTGGCCGCGAATATGGTGTCGGGGCTGCTCAACATGTTGGCGGGGTTCGAAGCTGACGGCTTTGCACCCTGGTTGGAGGCTTGGAACCAGCGTCATGCTTATGCGGGGCTGCCGATCCGCGTGATTCAAGGCGAGCGTTTCAGCGACGCCGTCGCCGGAGATGTCGATGAAAGTGGTAACCTCTGGGTTACTGAAAACGGTCACTCGCGACGCCTGTCGGGCGGTGAGATCAGCGTACGTAGGCGCCTATGATTTTGGATTTGGATATCGGCAACACGCTGTCGAAATGGCGGCTAAAGGATGCCGAGAGTAGTGAGATCCGCTCGCGAGGTGCCGTGTGGACGCGGGAAGAGTGGCGTCCCGGGGCAGACATTCCCGACTTGGATGTCGTGGAGGCAGTGCGTATCTCCAGCGTGGCCAGGGCCGCCGTGCTCGAAGAGACTGTTGCGCTGTTACGCCGCCAAGTACGACACGTCTATGTGGCCCGCTCAACGCCGGAAGCGCTTGGCGTCGTCAACGGGTACGACGAGCCAGGGCGTCTAGGGGTCGACCGCTGGATGGGCGCGCTAGCGGGCTATCAGTTGGCGGGAGGGTGTTGCGCGGTGGATTGCGGCAGCGCCATCACCATCGACTTCGTCCTGCCGGGCGGTGTGCACTTGGGTGGCTTTATCATTCCAGGACTGCGGCTGATGAAAGAGAGCCTGAAGCTGGGAACGCGCAATGTCGCCATCGATCCTGAAAGCGAGGCTGATGCGCTGCTGGAACCTGGGCGACGCACGGTGGATGCGGTGAACCACGGCATTTACATGGCGGCCGTCAGTGCCATCAACCGCATTTATAGTGAGGTATGCGATCAGCAGGGCGTGGCGCTGCCGGTGCTGTTGACCGGCGGCGATGCGCGCGTGGTTTCCCGTGGTGTTCAAGTGCCTCACGCGGTGTGGCCCGATATGGTATACGGCGGGTTGGAAGCCTGCTATCCGCTTACGTTTGCCGAGCGGGCGGGAAAGATGTCGGGAGCACCGCGAGTGCCCGAGCCAGTATCGTTAGAAAAAATTCGCGCAGGCCTTGCATTCTCCATGCTGCTTTGACAGAATGCAGCGCGTTCCAGAGCGGAAGCAGCGTTTTAGAAGCGCCGCCTCCAGCAAGCTTTGATAAATAAAGAGTTTGCAGGCTTGACACCGCTTTGGAGGCTGGCATAATGTGCCGCCACAGCTGGAGAGGTTCCCGAGTGGCCAAAGGGAGCAGACTGTAAATCTGCCGCGAAAGCTTCGAAGGTTCGAATCCTTCCCTCTCCACCAGATTGAGCAAGCGTTGAGCTAGTCAGCGTTTGGGAATGAAACGCCGGTAAGCGGGCATTAGCTACTGTTACTCGTGCAGCGGATTGTCATTCTATAGGCAAGTTCGGCGGGCGTAGTTCAATGGTAGAACCTCAGCCTTCCAAGCTGATGGTGCGGGTTCGATTCCCGCCGCCCGCTCCAGTTTGATGTGTTTTGGCTCATGTAGCTCAGGGGTAGAGCACACCCTTGGTAAGGGTGAGGTCGACGGTTCAATTCCGTCCATGAGCTCCATATTGCGAAGAAAGCGAGCGAAGCTCGCTTTTTTTGTCTTTGCCCTCCAATTGAGTGGGGGTGGAAGTAGGGGTTGTCAGGTGGAGGTTTCTCCGCTATCATGGCGCCCGCTGTTGCGTAGGCGTTTGGCTTGCGCACATGACGATACAGGCCAGTAGCTCAATTGGCAGAGCAGCGGTCTCCAAAACCGCAGGTTGGGGGTTCGATTCCCTCCTGGCCTGCCAACCTTCCCCAGGTTGGTATGTCTTTTCTAGAATTCCTTTGTCGCTCGCTGCACCCTTAGGAGTCTCGTTTTTATGAAGCCTAGTTCCGTAAAACATGGCGCAGAGGTGCAACAGACGCGCCATGACGGGCTCAAGTGGGCGGCGGTTGTGGCGCTGCTTGTCGTTGCAGTCGTTGGTAATACCTATTTCGCCGATGTTGGCCTGCTCTACCGCGTCTTGGGTGTGGTGGTGTTGTGTGCGCTTGCGGGTTTGATCGCCTTAACAACCACCAAAGGTCGCGACTTAGTCGAGCTGGCCATCAGCGCCAAGAAAGAGATTCAGCGCGTTGTATGGCCGACCCGTCCTGAAACCATTCAGACCACCGCTATTGTGCTGGTGGCTGTGTTGGTGGTGGGTCTGATGCTGTGGTTGATCGATACTCTTCTTGGCTGGGCGATGTCCGGCGTCATTGGTTAGGAGCATTCATGTCCAAACGTTGGTACGTCGTCCACGCTTATTCCGGCTTTGAAAAGCATGTCATGCGCTCGCTGATCGAGCGTGTGAAGATGTACGGCATGGAAGATCGCTTTGGCGAAATCCTGGTGCCGACGGAAGAAGTGGTCGAGATGCGCGACGGCAAGCGCCGCAAGAGTGAGCGTAAGTTCTATCCCGGCTATGTATTGGTCGAGATGGAAATGGTGGATGAAACCTGGCACTTGGTGAATGAAACGCCGCGAGTGATGGGTTTTATCGGTGGCACCAAAGAGAAGCCCGCCGCAATTACTACTCGCGAAGCCGAAGCAATCTTGCGTCGCGTGAAAGACGGTACCGACAAGCCGCGGCCTAAAACGATGTTTGAGCCGGGTCAGTCTGTCCGCGTTATTGATGGTCCGTTTGCTGACTTCAACGGTGTTGTTGAAGAAGTGAACTACGACAAGAGCCGTCTGCAGGTCAGTGTGCTGATCTTTGGGCGTGCGACGCCTGTTGAGCTTGAGTTCTCACAGGTAGAAAAAGAGTAATTTTAAGATGTTGCAGGGTGGTGCGCAGTGCGTGCCACCCTGGATTCATGTAAAGCAGCCCAGCGCTGCTTTACGCGTACCGGGGAGCCGTCAGGCGCTATCACCCAACTGGAGTATTTACCATGGCCAAGAAAGTACAGGCTTACATCAAACTGCAGGTTGCTGCAGGTAAAGCCAACCCGAGTCCGCCCGTAGGCCCCGCGCTGGGTCAGCACGGCGTGAACATCATGGAATTCTGTAAGGCGTTTAACGCTGCCACTCAAGAAATTGAGCCGGGTCTGCCGACGCCTGTCGTGATCACTGTTTACTCTGACCGCAGCTTCACGTTCGTCACCAAGACGCCGCCTGCTGCCGTGCTGCTGAAAAAAGCAGCGGGCATCAAGTCAGGTTCTGGTGAGCCGAACAAGAAGAAAGTTGGTACCGTGACTCGCGAGCAGCTCGAAGAGATCGCTAAAACCAAAGAGCCGGATATGACGGCTGCTGATCTCGATGCCGCAGTGCGCACCATCGCTGGTAGCGCTCGTAGCATGGGCTTAAACGTGGAGGGTCTCTGATCATGGCTAAACTGTCTAAGCGCGCGAAAGTCATTCGCGAGAAAGTAGACCCGAATAAAGCATACTCTTTGGAAGAAGCCGTTGCGCTGCTGTCCGAGCTGTCGACTGTCAAATTCAAAGAGTCTCTGGACGTTGCGATCAACCTGGGTGTCGATCCGCGTAAATCTGACCAGGTTGTACGTGGTGCCACCGTTATGCCTAACGGTACTGGCAAAGACGTACGCGTAGCGGTCTTCACCCAGGGTGCTAACGCTGATGCTGCTAAAGAAGCCGGCGCTGACATCGTGGGTATGGACGATCTGGCTGAGCAAGTCAAAAAAGGCGTGATGGATTTCGACGTCGTTATCGCTTCTCCGGATGCGATGCGCGTTGTGGGTCAGCTGGGCCAAATTCTTGGCCCGCGCGGCCTGATGCCGAACCCGAAAGTAGGCACTGTAACGCCTGACGTGGCGACTGCGGTCAAGAACGCCAAAGCGGGTCAGGTGCGTTTCCGTACCGACAAGAACGGCATCATCCACACTACCCTGGGTAAAGTGGACTTTGACGCAGCTTCCGTTCAGGGCAACCTGGAAGCGCTGGTAGCTGACCTGAAGAAGCTCAAGCCGAGCTCCTCTAAAGGTATCTACTTTAAGAAAATCACCCTGTCCACTACCATGGGCCCGGGTCTGACCATCGACCACTCTGCGCTGGTATAAGCGAGTCGTCGGCAGGTTTTTAGTAAGTACCGAGCAAGAACTTTGCGGTCCCTCGTCTGGCTCAGCCGGTCGAGGCGCCGTCAAAGACCGCAGGTGCCGCCAGATCTACTGAAGATTGGGCGGCTTAATCGCCTTAGAGCGCCTGCGCAGATGGTGTGGCCGCCAGTTGGTTAACGCTTTTCGCAAGCCGCTTTCTGGTGAGCACCATCCCCTAAGGCTTCCAAGGTGAGCAGTATGTCTTGGAAGAGATGGTAACCACCGGAGCCTTTATGGGTTCCGGCACGAAGGAGTGATCACTGTGCCACTAGCACTTGAAGGCAAGAAAGCGATTGTTGCCGAGGTCAGTGAAGCGGCCAAGGGCGCACTCTCCGTCGTAGTTGCCGATTCTCGTGGCGTTACGGTCAGCAAGATGACCGATCTGCGTAAGCAGGCCCGTGAGAACGGTGTTGAGCTTCGTGTTGTTCGTAACACGCTGGCTCGCCGCGCACTCGAAGGCACTCAGTGGGAGTGTCTGAACGAGAGCTTTGTTGGTCCTACTCTGTTGGCTTTCTCTACCGAACACCCGGGCGCTGCCGCTCGTCTGTTCAAAGAGTTCGCTAAAGACGAGAAGAACTTCGAAGTCAAAGCGCTGGCCTACGAAGGTGAGCTGATTCCGGCTGCTGACATCGATCGTCTAGCAACCCTGCCGACTTACGACGAGGCCATTGCCAAGTTGATGTCGGTCATGAAAGAAGCCTCCGCTGGCAAGCTGGTTCGTACTCTGGCCGCCCTGCGCGACCAGAAGCAAGAAGCCGAAGCTGCCTAAGCAGCGTTTCTTGCAGGCGGCGTGAACGATGTGATCGCAACGCTGCCTGAACCAAGCAATGAACCCTGAGTTCTCGGTCGACCGAGACTCCCGCAAAGTTAGGAATGAAACAATGGCACTGACCAAAGACGATATCATCAATGCTGTAGCCGACATGTCCGTAATGGAAGTTGTCGAGCTGATCGAAGCGATGGAAGAGAAGTTCGGCGTTTCTGCAGCGGCGGCCGTTATGGCTGGCCCGGCTGCTGGCGGCGAAGCAGCTGCTGAAGAGCAGACCGAGTTTGACCTGGTACTGGCATCTGCTGGTGACAAGAAAGTTAACGTCATCAAAGCCGTTCGTGAAATCACCGGTCTTGGCCTGAAAGAAGCCAAAGGTGCCGTTGACGGCGCGCCGGCGACCATCAAAGAAGCCATGTCTAAAGAAGACGCTGAAGCAGCTAAGAAGAAGCTGGAAGAAGCGGGCGCAACCGTCGAGCTCAAGTAATCCTTGTGCTGATGGCTTTACGCGCTGCGTAAGCTTCCACGGCTGGCGGCGGGCTATCCCGCTGCCGGCCTTTTTCTGTTGTAATATGCTGCAAGGCAACAGCAGAAGCGCTGCGGTAAAAAGCAGCAAAACAGTAAGACCGTTGTTGTGAAGCGTACGTTGTTGTAACGCGTAAGTTGTGAAGCGCGAGTGATGTTAGCAAGCGACAGCAAAGCGCGAACAGCACTACTGTAACACTGTTATCTATCAAGATTTTTGACGGCGAGCTACCGATTTAGGAGCTTGCTGTCTGCGTCTGAAACGCCCGCGGGGCAGATGACCACGCATCGGTCACCCATGGTGAACAAGCTGGGGAATACAGATGGCTTACTCATATACTGAGAAAAAACGCATCCGCAAGGATTTCGGCAAACTGCCCCAAGTGATGGATGTGCCTTACTTGCTGGCCATCCAGCTTGATTCCTACTACGACTTTCTCCAGCAGGATCGTTCGCCCGACGAGCGCCACGAGGTTGGCCTGCACGCGGCGTTCAAGTCCGTGTTCCCGATCGAGAGCTTCTCAGGTAATGCGGCCCTGGAGTACGTCAGCTACCGTTTCGGTACGCCGGCATTCGATGTCAAAGAGTGTCAGCTGCGTGGCGTGACCTATTCCGCTCCGCTGCGTGTCAAGGTTCGCTTGATCATCTATGATCGCGACTCTTCGAACAAGGCCATCAAGGATATCAAAGAGCAGGAAGTCTACATGGGGGAAATCCCCCTGATGACCGAGAACGGTACCTTCGTGATCAACGGTACTGAGCGGGTTATCGTTTCCCAGCTCCACCGCTCGCCCGGTGTGTTCTTCGATCACGACAAAGGCAAGAGCCACTCTTCTGGTAAGTTGCTCTACTCTGCTCGCGTGATTCCTTACCGTGGTTCTTGGCTCGACTTCGAGTTCGACCCGAAAGACAACGTCTTCGTTCGTATCGACCGTCGCCGCAAACTGCCGGCGTCAGTATTGATGCGTGCGCTGGGCATGAGCACCGAAGAGATCCTGACGGAGTTCTTTGAAACCAGCAAATTCCACATCGAGAAGACCGGTTTCTCTGTGGAGCTGGTACCGTCACGCCTGCGCGGCGAAACGGCCACCTTCGACATCAAAGATGGCGAAGGCAACGTGATTGTGGAAGAAGGGCGCCGCATTACCCAGAAGCACATTCGTCAGCTTGAAAAAGCGGGTCTTGAGCGTCTGGAAGTGCCGATGGAGTACCTGTTCGGCAAAACGCTGGCCAAAGACCAGATCGATACCAAAACCGGTGAGCTGATCTGTCCGTGTAATACGGAAATCACTCCGGAAGTCCTGGAGCGTATGGCGCAGGGCGGTATCACGCATATCGAAACCCTCTACACCAACGACCTCGACTGTGGTTCGTTCATTTCCGACACCCTGAAGCTGGATACGACCGGCTCACAGTTGGAAGCGCTGGTTGAAATTTACCGCATGATGCGCCCCGGTGAGCCGCCCACCAAAGAGGCTGCCGAGACGCTGTTCCACAACCTGTTCTTCACCGAAGACCGCTACGACCTGTCGGGCGTTGGTCGGATGAAGTTCAACCGTCGTCTGCGTCGTGAAAGCGACACGGGCTCTGGCGTATTGGATCGTAAAGACATCCTCGATGTGCTACGCGAGCTGATCAATATTCGTAACGGCTTCGGCGACGTGGACGATATCGATCACCTGGGTAACCGTCGTATTCGCTGTGTGGGCGAAATGGCCGAGAACCAGTTCCGCGTCGGTCTGGTGCGTGTCGAGCGCGCAGTGAAAGAGCGTCTTTCCATGGCGGAAAGCGAAGGCCTGATGCCGCAAGACCTGATCAACGCCAAGCCCGTTGCGGCGGCGGTGAAAGAGTTCTTTGGCTCCAGCCAGCTGTCTCAGTTCATGGACCAGAACAACCCGCTCTCCGAGGTGACTCACAAGCGTCGTGTGTCCGCACTCGGCCCGGGTGGCCTGACCCGTGAGCGTGCAGGCTTCGAAGTGCGCGACGTACACGCCACGCACTATGGCCGTCTATGCCCGATCGAAACGCCGGAAGGCCCGAACATCGGTCTGATCAACTCGCTGGCGACGTACAGCCACACCAACAGCTACGGCTTCCTGGAAACGCCTTACCGTAAAGTCATCAACAGCCAGGTGACCGATGAGGTGGTGCATCTCTCCGCGATCGAGGAGGGCGATTTCGTTATCGCGCAGGCCTCTGCCGCCGTGGATGAGTCTGGCAAGCTGAGCGATGACCTGGTGCAGGTACGTCACCGTGGCGAGACGACCTTTATGCGTCCCGAGCAAGTGACGCTGATGGACGTGTCTCCGCGTCAGGTCGTCTCCGTGGCCGCCGCGCTGATTCCGTTCCTCGAGCACGACGATGCTAACCGCGCCTTGATGGGTGCGAACATGCAGCGTCAGGCCGTGCCGACCCTGCGCGCCGACAAGCCGCTGGTCGGTACCGGCATGGAGCGTTTCGTGGCACGCGACTCCGGCGTGTGTGCCGTGGCGCGCCGTGGCGGCGTCATTGACTCCGTCGACGCGCGTCGTGTCGTGGTGCGGGTCAACGAAGATGAAATCATCGGCGGTGAAGCCGGTGTCGACATCTACAACCTGACCAAGTACACCCGTTCTAACCAGAACACCTGCATGAACCAACGTCCCATCGTGCGTCCTGGTGACAACGTGGCACGTGGCGATATCCTCGCCGACGGTCCGTCCGTCGACATGGGGGATCTGGCGCTGGGTCAGAACATGCGTATCGCGTTCATGCCCTGGAACGGCTACAACTTCGAGGACTCCATTCTGCTCTCCGAGCGGGTCGTTCAAGAAGACCGTTTCACCACGATCCACATTCAGGAACTGACCTGTGTGTCCCGCGACACAAAGTTGGGGCCGGAAGAGATCACCTCCGATATTCCCAACGTCGGTGAGTCCGCGCTGGGCAAATTGGATGAAGCAGGCGTCGTCTACATCGGTGCCGAAGTCGGCCCTGGTGACATTCTGGTCGGTAAGGTTACGCCCAAAGGCGAAACCCAGCTGACGCCCGAAGAGAAGCTGCTGCGCGCCATCTTCGGTGAGAAAGCGTCCGACGTAAAAGATACCTCCTTGCGTGCCCCGACCGGCATGAAAGGGACGGTCATCGACGTTCAGGTCTTCACCCGTGACGGCGTCGAAAAAGACTCCCGTGCGCTCTCCATCGAGCAGATGCAACTGGACGAAGTGCGTAAGGATCTTCAAGAGACCTACCGCATCGCCGAAGATGCCACCTTCGAGCGTCTGAAGCGCACGCTGGCCGGTCAAGCCGTCAACGGTGGACCGCAGCTGAAGAAAGGCGACGTGCTGGACGAAGCGTACCTGGACGAACTGCCCCGTCAGCAGTGGTTCAAGCTGCGCATGCAGGATGAGTCGTACAACGAGCTGCTGGCCCAGGCCGACGAACAGCTCGAAAACCGTCGTAAAGAGATGGACGAGCGTTTCGAAGACAAGAAGCGCAAACTGACCCAGGGCGACGATCTCGCGCCGGGCGTGCTGAAAATCGTCAAGGTCTACATGGCGGTGAAGCGTCGTATCCAGCCCGGTGACAAGATGGCCGGTCGTCACGGTAACAAAGGTGTTATCTCCGCGATCATGCCCATCGAAGACATGCCGTTCGACGAGAAGGGCGAGCCGGTGGACGTGGTGCTGAACCCGCTGGGTGTACCGTCGCGTATGAACGTTGGTCAGATCCTGGAAACCCACCTGGGTATGGCGGCACGTGGTCTCGGGGTCAAGATTGACGCCATGCTGCGTGATGCTCGCGGCCAGCAGGTTGCTGAAATTCGCGACTTCCTGGGCCAGGTGTATAACACGCCGGGTACCCGCGTCGAGGACATCGACTCCCTGACCGATGACGAAGTCATCGCGCTGGCGAAGAACCTCAAAGGCGGTGTGCCGATGGCTACGCCGGTGTTTGACGGTGCCAAAGAGCACGAAATCAAGCACCTGCTGAAGCTGGCGGACATTCCGGAGTCGGGCCAAATGACGCTGTATGACGGTCGTACCGGCGATGCGTTTGACCGTCCGGTGACCGTTGGCTACATGTACATGCTGAAGCTCAACCACCTGGTAGACGACAAGATGCACGCGCGTTCTACCGGCTCTTACTCGCTTGTTACGCAGCAGCCGCTGGGTGGTAAGGCGCAGTTCGGTGGTCAGCGCTTTGGTGAGATGGAAGTGTGGGCGCTGGAAGCCTATGGCGCCGCGTACACGCTGCAAGAGATGCTCACCGTCAAGTCGGACGACGTCGAAGGCCGCACCAAGATGTACAAGAACATCGTGGATGGCGACCACACCATGCAGGCAGGCATGCCGGAATCCTTCAACGTACTCGTGAAGGAAATCCGCTCGCTGGGCATCGATATCGAGTTAGAGAGCTAGGAGCCGTCCAATGAAAGATTTGGTGAAAGTACTCAAATCGCAATCTCAGTCCGAAGAGTTTGACGCGATCAAGATTACCCTGGCGTCGCCGGACATGATTCGCTCCTGGTCCTTCGGCGAGGTGAAGAAGCCTGAGACCATCAACTACCGTACCTTTAAGCCGGAACGGGATGGTTTGTTCTGCGCCAAGATTTTCGGCCCGGTCAAAGACTACGAGTGCTTGTGCGGCAAATATAAGCGCATGAAGCACCGCGGTATTATCTGTGAGAAGTGTGGCGTCGAAGTCACCAAAGCAGCCGTGCGCCGTGAGCGCATGGGCCACATCGAGCTGGCATCGCCGGTCGCTCACATTTGGTTCCTGAAGTCTCTGCCGTCGCGTATCGGCATGTTCCTCGATATGACCCTGCGTGATATCGAGCGCGTGCTCTATTTCGAAAGCTTCGTGGTCATCGACCCCGGCATGACCACGCTGGAGCGTGGTCAGCTGCTCAACGACGAGCAGTACTTCGAAGCGCTGGAAGAGTTCGGCGATGACTTCGACGCCCGCATGGGTGCCGAAGCGGTCCAAGAGCTGCTGAAAGACATCGATCTGGAAGAAGAGATCAACCATCTGCGTGAAGAAATTCCGCAGACGAACTCTGAAACCAAGATCAAGAAGCTGTCTAAGCGCCTGAAGCTGCTGGAAGCGTTCTACCACTCCGGCAATGCGCCGGCGTGGATGGTCATGGAAGTGCTGCCCGTGCTACCGCCGGATCTGCGTCCGCTGGTACCGCTGGACGGTGGCCGCTTCGCGACATCGGATCTCAACGACCTTTACCGTCGTGTGATTAACCGTAACAACCGCCTGAAGCGTCTGCTGGACCTCAACGCGCCGGACATCATCGTGCGCAACGAGAAGCGTATGCTCCAGGAAGCGGTCGACGCGCTGCTGGACAACGGCCGCCGTGGCCGTGCGATTACCGGTTCCAACAAGCGCCCGCTGAAATCCCTGGCCGACATGATCAAGGGTAAGCAGGGTCGCTTCCGTCAGAACTTGCTCGGTAAGCGCGTGGACTACTCTGGCCGTTCGGTCATCACCGTCGGTCCGACCCTGCGTCTGCACCAGTGTGGTCTGCCGAAGAAAATGGCGCTCGAGCTGTTCAAGCCGTTCATCTACTCCAAGCTGCAGTCGCTGGGCCATGCGTCCACGATCAAAGCGGCGAAGAAGATGGTCGAGCGCGAGCTGCCGGAAGTGTGGGACATCCTGGCCGACGTTATTCGCGAACACCCGGTACTGCTCAACCGTGCGCCAACGCTGCACCGTCTGGGTATCCAGGCGTTCGAACCGCTGCTGATCGAAGGTAAGGCTATCCAACTGCACCCGCTCGTCTGTGCGGCCTACAACGCCGACTTCGACGGTGACCAGATGGCGGTCCACGTACCGCTGACCCTGGAAGCACAGCTCGAAGCACGTGCGCTGATGATGGCGACCAACAACGTGCTGTCGCCTGCTAACGGCGAGCCGATCATCGTCCCGTCGCAGGACGTTGTTCTGGGTCTGTACTACATGACCCGTGAGAAGATCAACGCCAAAGGCGAAGGCATGGTGTTCTCTGACCTCAACGAGGTGGAGCGTGCGTTCGGCACTCAGTCCGTGTCGCTGCATGCCCGCGTCAAGGTGCGTCTGGATGAAGTGGATGTCGACGAAGAGACCGGTGAGCGTTCCGAGCATCGTCGCCTTTACGACACCACCGTGGGTCGTGCGCTGCTATTCCGCATTCTGCCGGAAGGCGTGCCGTTCGCGCTGATCGATCAGCCGATGAAGAAGAAGGCGATCTCCAGCCTGATCAACGAGGTATACCGTCGTGCGGGCCTGAAGCCCACGGTCATCTTCGCAGACCAGCTGATGTACACCGGCTTCCGTCTGGCGACCTGGTCCGGTGCCTCGATCGGTGTGAACGACTTCGTTATCCCCGAAGCCAAAACCGAAATCGTCGACGCGGCAGAAGCAGAAGTTAAAGAGATCGAAGATCAGTTCTCTTCCGGTCTGGTAACGGCAGGCGAGAAGTACAACAAGGTCATCGATATCTGGTCCAAGGCCAACGATAAAGTGGCCAAGGCGATGATGGTTGGCATCTCGAAAGAGACGGTCGTCGATCGTGACGGTAATGAAGTCGAGCAAGACTCCTTCAACAGCGTCTTCATCATGGCCGACTCCGGTGCCCGTGGTAGTGCCGCCCAGATCCGCCAGCTGGCGGGTATGCGTGGCCTGATGGCCAAGCCGGATGGCTCGATCATCGAAACGCCGATCGTGGCCAACTTCCGTGAAGGTCTGAACGTACTGCAGTACTTCATCTCGACCCACGGTGCACGTAAAGGTCTGGCGGATACGGCTCTGAAAACGGCTAACTCCGGTTACCTGACCCGTCGTCTGGTCGACGTGGCGCAGGATCTGGTCATTACCGAGACTGACTGTGGCACCGAAAACGGCCTGACGCTGCACCCGATCATCGAGGGTGGCGACATCATCGTACCGCTGTCTCAGCGCGTACTGGGCCGTGTCGTCGCGCAGGACGTGGTCGATCCGAGCACGGAAGAAGTGCTGATTCCGCGCAACACGCTGCTGGACGAGAAGTGGTGTGCGTCGCTGGACACCATGGGCGTGGACGAGATCGTCGTACGCTCCACGATTACCTGTGACACCGCGCACGGCGTGTGTTCGTCCTGTTACGGTCGTGACCTTGCCCGTGGCCACCAGGTCAACATCGGTGAGTCTGTCGGTGTTATCGCCGCCCAGTCGATCGGTGAGCCGGGTACCCAGCTGACCATGCGTACGTTCCACATCGGTGGTGCGGCATCGCGTTCTTCTGCGGTGGATAGCGTTCAGGTCAAGCACGGCGGTAAAGTGCGCCTGCACAACATCAAGCACGTTGAGCGTGCCGACGGCAAACTGGTCGTGGTGTCTCGTTCGAGCGCCCTGGCGGTCGCCGACGATCACGGTCGTGAGCGTGAGTACTATAAGCTGCCCTACGGTGCTGAGCTCTCCGTACGCGACGGTGACGTGGTCGATGCCGGTGCGGTCGTGGCCAAGTGGGATCCGCACACGCACCCGATCATTGCCGAGGTAGAAGGTAAGGCGCAGTTCATCGATCTCGACGAGGGTGTCACCATGCACCGCAGCGTCGATGAGATGACCGGTCTATCGTCTATCGAAGTCATCGAATCGGCCGCACGCCCGATGGCAGGTCGTGACAAGCGTCCGATGGTGATGCTGAAAGACGCTGCTGGCGAGTACGTTTCTGTATCCGGCTCCAACACGCCGGTTCAGTACCTGCTGCCGGGCAACTCGATTATCTCCGTAGATGATGGCGCGACCATCGGCGTCGGTGAAGTCGTTGCTCGTATTCCGGTCGAGGCGTCTGGTAACAAGGACATCACCGGTGGTCTGCCGCGCGTGGCCGACCTGTTCGAAGCGCGTAAACCGAAAGAGTCTGCCATTCTGGCGGAAATCAGCGGTGTGGTGAGCTTCGGCAAAGAGACCAAAGGTAAGCGTCGTCTGACGATTACCCCGGAATCTGGCGATCCGTTCGAAGCGCTGATCCCGAAATGGCGTCAAATCGCCGTGTTCGAAGGTGAAGCGGTCGAGAAGGGTGAAGTGATCTCCGATGGCCCCAGTAACCCGCACGATATCCTGCGTCTGCTGGGTGTTGCGGAACTGGCCAAGTACATCACGGCTGAAGTCCAGGACGTTTATCGTCTGCAGGGTGTTGGCATCAACGACAAGCATATCGAAGTGATCGTGCGTCAGATGCTGCGTAAGGTAGAGATCACCGACTCCGGCGACTCTGACTTCATCACCGGCGACCAGGCCGAGCTCGTGCGCGTCCTCGAACAGAACGCACGACTCGAGAAAGAAGGTAAGTTCCCGGCCAAGTATCAACGCTTGCTGCTGGGTATCACTAAGGCCAGCTTGGCCACTGAATCGTTCATCTCCGCCGCGTCGTTCCAGGAAACGACCCGCGTACTGACCGAAGCAGCGGTCACCGGCAAGCGCGACTACCTGCGCGGCCTGAAAGAGAACGTGGTGGTTGGACGTCTGATTCCGGCAGGTACCGGTCTGACCCACCACGCAGAGCGTCGTCGCAAGCGCGAAGACGTAGAGCGTCTGTTCAACCCCTCGGCGACCGAGGTAGAGCAGGAGCTTGGTGCTCAGTTGACCGCCCTGGATTCAGACGACGATCTGTAACCACCGGTACAACGAGCAACACGAGTGGCTGGCCCAAAGAGCACGGTCTTGGCGGCGAATCCGTCGGCAAGACTTGACGCCACCTAGGGTCAGCCTTTAGAATGCGCAGCCTTTAACAGTGGGGCGGGTGCGCCCGCATCCGCTGCTAGTACTTGTTAAAGGCTAAGGCAACCATTGGAGTCAGCTAAACACCATGGCAACGATTAATCAGCTAGTGCGCAAGCCGCGCAAGCGCCCCGTCACCAAGAGTGACGTGCCTGCGCTTCAGGCATGCCCGCAAAAACGTGGCGTATGTACGCGCGTTTACACCACTACCCCTAAGAAGCCGAACTCGGCCCTGCGTAAGGTCTGCCGTGTGCGCCTGACCAACGGCTTTGAAGTGTCTTCTTACATCGGTGGTGAAGGTCACAACCTGCAAGAGCACTCTGTTGTTCTGATCCGCGGCGGTCGTGTAAAGGATTTGCCGGGTGTGCGTTATCACACCGTTCGTGGCGCCCTGGACACCTCTGGCGTACAGAACCGTAAGCAGGGTCGTTCTAAGTACGGTACTAAGCGTCCGAAGTCCTAAGACGGCTTATCGCAGCGTGCAGCGCTGCGGCGTTACCTTTCACACGAATATGACGGTCTGATAAGAGTAAGGTCGGGCGGCGCAAAAGCGACGTGAGTCCCGGGTTTACCTGAAGGATCCTTAATTGAGGGCTTATCATGCCTAGAAGAAGAGTTGTAGCTAAACGCGAAATCCTGCCGGATCCCAAGTTCGGAAGTGAGCGTCTGGCGAAGTTCATGAACCACCTGATGGTCAGTGGCAAGAAGTCCGTAGCTGAGCGCATCGTATACGGTGCGTTGGACAAGGTTGCCGAGCGTAGTAAAGAAGAGCCGCTGGAAATCTTCGACAAGGCGCTGGAAACCATCCAGCCGATGGTCGAAGTGAAGTCTCGCCGCGTAGGTGGTGCGACCTATCAGGTGCCGGTTGAAGTTCGTCCGTCACGCCGTCAAGCGCTAGCCATGCGCTGGCTGGTAGACGCTGCGCGTCGTCGCGGTGAAAAAACGATGGTTCAGCGTCTGGCAGGTGAAATGCTGGATGCCGCTGAAGGTAAAGGTTCTGCCGTTAAGAAGCGTGAAGACGTTCACCGCATGGCAGAAGCCAACAAGGCCTTCTCTCACTATCGTTTCTAAGCTCGGCGCTTCTAAGTTTGTGTCGCTTTTTGCCAGTTGTGGTGTGGTGGGAAAGATTTTCGTCATGTTGCAACACGCCGCCGCTATCGTTGTCGATGGCGGCGGTGGCATAAGCAAAAAGTACACCGCTGGATTAACGAGCATCGCCAACTAACGGGAGTTTCACCGTGGCACGCAAGACTCCACTTAAGCGTTATCGCAATATCGGTATCGTGGCACACGTTGATGCGGGTAAAACCACAACAACCGAGCGCGTACTGTTTTACACCGGCCTTTCCCACAAAGTGGGTGAAGTGCACGATGGTGCGGCGACCATGGACTGGATGGAGCAGGAGCAGGAGCGTGGTATCACTATCACCTCAGCTGCGACGACCTGTTTCTGGCAGGGCATGAGTAAGCAGTTCGACGAGCACCGCATCAACATCATCGATACCCCCGGGCACGTTGACTTCACCATCGAAGTTGAGCGTTCTCTGCGTGTTCTCGATGGCGCGGTCGTCGTACTGTGCGGTTCCTCCGGCGTTCAGCCGCAGACCGAGACCGTATGGCGTCAGGCCAACAAATACGAAGTTCCGCGTATGGTTTTCGTCAACAAGATGGACCGTACCGGCGCTGATTTCTTCATGGTGGTCAACCAGCTCAAAGAGCGTCTGGGTGCCAACGCCGTGCCGATCCAGATCAACTGGGGCACGGAAGAAGACTTCAAAGGCGTTATCGACCTGATCGAGATGAAAGCCATCTTGTGGGACGAAGAGAGCCTGGGCATGAACTTCGAGCTCGTGGACATTCCGGCGGAGCTGCAAGAGACCGCTGAAGAGTACCGTGAGCAGATGGTCGAAGCCGCTGCCGAAGCTTCCGAAGAGCTGATGGACAAGTACCTTGAAGAAGGCGAGCTGACCGTCGCTGAAATCAAGGCGGGTCTGCGTGCTCGTACGTTGGCTAACGAAATCGTCCTGGTTACCTGTGGTTCTGCCTTCAAGAACAAAGGTGTTCAGGCGGTGCTGGACGGCGTTATCGAGTACATGCCTTCGCCGACAGAAGTTAAGGCCATCGAGGGTGAGCTGGACGATAAAGACGGCACCGTCGCGACGCGTGAAGCAGACGATAGCGCTCCGTTCGCCGCTCTGGCGTTCAAGATTGCCACCGACCCCTTCGTTGGTACGCTGACCTTCATCCGCGTCTACTCGGGTGTTCTGAAATCTGGTGATGGCGTCTACAACTCCGTCAAACAGAAGAAAGAGCGTGTTGGTCGTATCGTTCAGATGCACGCCAACTCTCGCGAAGAGATCAAAGAAGTACTCGCAGGCGACATCGCTGCTTGTATCGGTCTGAAGGACGTCACGACAGGTGACACCCTGTGCGACATCGATAACAAAATCGTTCTCGAGCGCATGGAGTTCCCGGATCCGGTAATCTCGGTTGCCGTTGAGCCGAAGTCCAAGGCCGACCAAGAGAAGATGGGCGTTGCACTGGGTAAACTGGCCCAGGAAGACCCCTCTTTCCAGGTCAAGACCGACGAAGAGACCGGCCAGACCATCATTTCTGGTATGGGCGAGCTGCACCTGGACATCATCGTTGACCGTATGCGTCGCGAGTTCAAGGTAGAAGCGAACATCGGTAAGCCGCAGGTTGCCTACCGTGAAACGATTCGTGGCAGCGTCGAGCAGGAAGGTAAGTTCGTACGTCAGTCCGGTGGTCGTGGTCAGTACGGTCACGTGTGGCTGCGTATCGAGCCGCTGACTGCAGAAGAGAAGGGTGAAGGCGAAGAAGAGATCTTCTTCAAGTTCAACTCCGAGATCGTAGGTGGTGTGGTTCCGAAGGAATACGTACCTGCGGTTGAGAAAGGTGCTTTCGAGCAGTTGCAAAACGGTGTCATCGCGGGCTACCCGATGATCGACGTTAAAGTATCGCTGTTCGATGGTTCCTACCATGACGTGGACTCCAACGAGACTGCGTTCAAGATTGCTTCTTCTATGGCAGTGAAAGAAGGTGCCAGGAAGGCCAAGGCCGTGCTGCTGGAGCCGGTGATGAAGGTCGAAGTCGTGACCCCCGAAGAGTTTATGGGTGACGTCATGGGCGACCTGAACCGTCGTCGCGGCCTGGTGCAGGGCATGGATGACTCCTCTTCTGGTAAAGTCATTCGTGCAACGGTGCCACTGGGTGAGATGTTCGGTTATGCAACCGATCTGCGCTCACAAACCCAGGGCCGTGCGAGCTACTCTATGGAGTTCGCGAAGTACGAGGAGGCGCCCTCCAGCGTCGTTGAAGCCGTCATCAACCAAAACGGTTAACCGTTAGCTAACGTAAAGAGGTTATAGCAGTGGCTAAGGAAAAATTTGAACGTTCCAAACCGCACGTCAACGTCGGCACCATCGGTCACGTCGACCACGGTAAAACGACTCTGACAGCGGCCCTGACCCGCGTGTCTGCTGAGGTTTTCGGCGGCGACTGGCGTGAATTCGATACCATCGATAACGCTCCGGAAGAGCGTGAGCGTGGTATCACCATCGCGACATCTCACGTTGAATACCAGTCTGAAGTGCGTCACTACGCGCACGTTGACTGCCCGGGACACGCTGACTACGTCAAGAACATGATCACCGGTGCTGCCCAGATGGACGGCGCGATCCTGGTATGTTCTGCCGCTGACGGCCCCATGCCGCAGACTCGTGAGCACATCCTGCTGTCTCGTCAGGTTGGCGTTCCGTTCATCGTTGTGTTCCTGAACAAAGCGGACATGGTCGATGACGAAGAGCTGCTCGAGCTGGTCGAGATGGAAGTTCGTGAACTTCTGTCCGAGTACGACTTCCCGGGTGACGACACGCCGATCATCACTGGTTCTGCCCTGATGGCACTGAACGGTGAAGACGAGAACGGCATGGGTACTACTGCGGTAGCTAACCTGATCAAAGCTCTCGATGACTACATCCCTGAGCCGGAGCGTGCTATCGACCAGCCGTTCCTGATGCCGATCGAAGACGTATTCTCTATCTCTGGCCGTGGTACCGTTGTTACCGGTCGTGTAGAGCGCGGTATCGTTAAAGCCGGTGAAGAAGTGGAAATCGTGGGTATCCGCGACACCACCAAAACCACTGTTACTGGCGTAGAAATGTTCCGTAAGCTGCTCGACGAAGGTCGTGCAGGTGAGAACGTTGGTGCGCTGCTGCGTGGTACTAAGCGTGATGACGTTGAGCGTGGTCAGGTACTGGCGAAGCCGGGCACCATCAACCCGCACACTGTCTTCGAAGCCGAAGTATACGTGCTGTCCAAAGAAGAAGGTGGTCGTCACACCCCGTTCTTCAAAGGCTACCGTCCGCAGTTCTACTTCCGTACCACTGACGTTACCGGTACTTGTGAACTGCCGGAAGGCGTTGAAATGGTCATGCCGGGCGACAACGTGAAAATGGTTGTTACCCTGATCGCTCCGATCGCTATGGACGACGGTCTGCGCTTCGCGATCCGCGAAGGTGGTCGTACCGTTGGTGCTGGCGTTGTGGCCAAAATCGTTAAGTAATCTGATTACTTGATGATAAGAGGGGGCTCTTGTGAGCCCCCTTTTCTGCGCACCAATCGCAAATGTTTGACATGTGCTGTTGGCGTGCCTATAATGCGCATCCTTTGAATGCGTGGGTAGACGGCTCGCGCCGTCGACATCCATTGGAGTTTAGGGCAAATGCAGAACCAAAAGATTCGCATTCGGTTGAAAGCGTTCGACCATCGCCTGATCGATCAGTCCACAGCGGAGATCGTTGAAACCGCTAAGCGTACTGGTGCTCAGGTTCGTGGTCCGATCCCGCTGCCGACCAACCGCGAGCGCTATACCATCCTGATTTCACCGCACGTCAACAAAGATGCGCGTGATCAGTATGAGATTCGTACTCACAAGCGTGTGCTCGACATCGTTGAGCCGACCGAGAAAACCGTTGATGCGCTGATGAAGCTCGACCTCGCCGCTGGCGTAGACGTGCAAATCAAGCTCGACTAATACACTAGACACTTTGCGGCCCAGCGCTCATTGAACATGTTTGAGCAGCAGCCGCCGCGCCGTGAGGCGCCACACAATGTGCTAGTGGAATGCTCTGGAAAGGGCAGCCATAGCGGGTGATAGCCCCGTACACTATAGGAGACTGAGTATGACTATCGGTTTAGTCGGTAAAAAGGCCGGGATGACCCGTGTCTTTACCGAAGATGGCGCATCCGTGCCCGTGACCGTTATTGAAGTTGATCCTAACCGTGTAACACGCGTCAAGACCATCGAGTCTGACGGTTAC
This sequence comes from Halomonas meridiana, assembly GCF_009846525.1. Taxonomy (NCBI): domain Bacteria; kingdom Pseudomonadati; phylum Pseudomonadota; class Gammaproteobacteria; order Oceanospirillales; family Halomonadaceae; genus Vreelandella; species Vreelandella aquamarina. The sequence continues at coordinate 197,569 of NZ_CP024621.1, forward strand.
GCAGCGGTTCAGGTGACTACAGGTTCTCGTAAAGCCAAGCACCTCACCAAAGCGCAAGCTGGACAGTTTGCCAAGGCGGGTGTTGAGGCTGGTCGTTCACTGATGGAATTCCGCCTTGCAGAAGGCGAAGAAGCTCCTGAAGTGGGTGGCGAACTCACCGTATCCCTCTTCGAAGCTGGTCAAATGATTGACGTGACCGGCACCTCTAAGGGTAAAGGCTTCCAGGGTGCTGTTAAGCGCTGGAACTTCCGTACCCAAGACAACAGCCATGGTAACTCCCTGTCGCACCGTGCGCCGGGTTCTATCGGCATGTGTCAGACACCGGGTCGCGTATTTAAAGGCAAGAAAATGGCCGGTCAAATGGGTAACACCCGTTGCACCGTACAGAGCCTTGAGATCGTCCGTGTCGACGCCGAGCGTAACCTGCTGCTGATCAAGGGCGCAGTACCGGGTGCTACCGGTAGCGACGTTATCGTTCGCAGCGCCGTGAAAGCTGGCTGAAGGGGATAATTACCAATGAATCTGAATCTTGCTGCAGGCACGGGTACCGTTGAAGTAGCCGACGCCACTTTTGGCAAAGAATTCAACGAAGCGCTGGTGCACCAGGTCGTTACTGCCTACTTGGCTGGTGGCCGTCAGGGTACGCGCGCTCAAAAGAACCGTTCCGACGTACGTGGTGGTGGTAAAAAGCCGTGGCGTCAGAAGGGTACCGGTCGTGCACGTGCCGGTACTATCCGCTCTCCGCTGTGGCGCAGCGGCGGTGTGACTTTCGCGGCGCGTCCTCAGGACTACACCCAGAAAGTTAACCGCAAAATGTACCGCGCGGCGATGCGTTCCATCCTGTCTGAGCTGGTACGTCAAGAGCGCTTGGTCGCTGTTGAAGAGTTCAGCGTAGAAGCGCCGAAGACCAAGCAGGTCGCTGCCAAGCTGAAAGAGCTCAACCTTGAGAAAGTGTTGATCGTCACTGAAGAAGTCGACGAAACGCTCTATCTGGCCGCACGCAACCTTCCCCACGTTGACGTGGTGGATGTCGCTGCAGCTGATCCGGTGAGCCTGGTTGCCTTTGATAAGGTCCTGGTCACCGTCTCCGCCCTGCGTAAATTCGAGGAGAAGCTGGCATGAACCAGGAACGCGTATTCAAGGTTCTGCTTGGACCGCACGTGACCGAAAAGGCCGCGATGGCAGCCGAGCGCAACCAGTACGTTTTCAAGGTGGCAAGCGATGCTACCAAGCCCGAGATCAAGAAAGCCGTTGAAGCACTGTTCGGCAAGATGGTCGGCAGCGTTCAGGTGCTGAACGTCAAGGGTAAAACTAAGCGTACTGCTCACGGCGTTGGCCTGCGTAAGGGTTACCGCAAAGCGTATGTGACCCTGGCTGCGGGTGAAACGCTCGAAGACTTCTCTGGCGCCGAATAAGGGCAGGAGTACGGATAATGGCAATCGTCAAGACCAAACCCACATCCGCCGGTCGTCGCCACGTCGTCAAGATCGTTGGTGAGGAACTGTACAAAGGCCGTGCTTATGCGCCGCTTTTGGAAAAACAGTCCAAGTCCGGTGGCCGTAACAACTACGGTCGCATCACCACCCGCCACGTGGGCGGTGGTCACCGTCATCACTATCGGTTGATCGACTTCAAACGCACCAAAGATGGCATCCCGGCCACCGTTGAGCGTCTGGAGCACGACCCGAACCGCAGTGCGCACATTGCACTGCTGAAGTATGCCGATGGCGAGCGTCGTTACATCATTGCACCGAAAGGTGTCAGCGCGGGTGACGTGCTGGAATCTGGTGTTAACGCGCCCATCAAGAAAGGCAATGCCTTGCCGCTGCGCAACATCCCGCTGGGTTCTACCGTTCACGGTATCGAGCTGAAGCCGGGTAAAGGCGCGCAGATTGCTCGCAGTGCCGGTACTAGCGCTCAGCTGGTTGCTCGTGAAGGTAACTACGCCACGCTGCGTCTTCGCTCTGGCGAAATGCGCAAAGTGTTGGCAGAGTGCCGCGCAACGTTGGGTGAAGTGAGCAACTCCGAGCACAGCCTGCGTCAACTTGGCAAGGCCGGTGCGAAGCGCTGGAGAGGTGTGCGTCCGACTGTTCGTGGTGTCGCGATGAACCCGGTGGATCACCCGCACGGTGGTGGTGAAGGCCGCACCAGTGGTGGTCGTCACCCGGTATCCCCGTGGGGCGTACCGACTAAGGGTCACAAGACGCGTAAGAACAAGCGCACCGACAAGCTGATCGTTCGTCGTCGTAATAAGACACGTTGATCTAAATTGCCAAGACATTAAGAGGTAACGGCTGTGCCACGTTCACTAAAGAAAGGTCCCTTCATTGACCTTCATCTTTTGAAGAAGGTAGAGGCTGCAGTGGAGAAGAACGACCGTAAACCGATCAAGACTTGGTCGCGTCGTTCGATGATCCTGCCAAACATGGTAGGCCTCACAATCGCTGTCCATAATGGTCGCCAACACGTCCCGGTGCATGTTTCCGAGGAAATGGTTGGCCACAAGCTGGGCGAATTCGCTGCCACTCGCACGTATCGCGGGCATGCGGCGGACAAGAAAGCCAAACGGTAAGCCAGAGAGGATTAAGAGATGGAAGTCACAGCTAAGCTGAGTGGCGCTGCTTTATCCGCACAGAAGGCCCGTTTGGTGGCTGACCAGGTGCGCGGTAAACCGGTCGCCGAAGCGCTTGACCTGCTGACCTTCTCCCCGAAGAAGGCTGCCAAACTGGTCAAGAAAGTGCTTCAGTCCGCCATCGCGAATGCGGAAGAAAACAACGGCATGGACATCGACGAGCTGCGTGTCTCGACCATCTGCGTCGATGAGGGCATGACGCTCAAGCGTATCAAGCCGCGCGCCAAAGGCCGTGCGGATCGTATCTTGAAGCGCACCTGCCACATCACCGTCAAGGTAGCCGAGAAGTAGGAGTCGACCAGATGGGTCAGAAAGTCAATCCAACAGGCATTCGACTGGGCATCGTCAAAGACCATGCTTCTGTCTGGTATGCCGAGCGCGGCGCCTATGCCGATAAGCTCAACAACGATCTCGAAGTGCGCAGCTTCCTGGAAGAGCGTCTTAAAAACGCTTCCGTAAGCCGCATCCACATCGAGCGTCCGGCGAACAATGCCCGCATCACCATCCACACTGCCCGTCCGGGTATCGTGATTGGTAAAAAAGGTGAAGATGTCGACCGTCTGCGTCGTGATCTGACCGAGATGATGGGTGTACCGGTTCATGTGAACATCGAAGAAGTTCGCAAGCCGGAGCTGGATGCCAAGCTGGTCGCTGCCAACGTAGCCGGTCAGCTTGAGCGTCGCGTGATGTTCCGTCGTGCCATGAAGCGCGCGGTACAGAACGCAATGCGTCTTGGCGCTGGCGGCATCAAGATTCAGCTGTCAGGTCGTCTGGGTGGTGCCGAAATCGCACGTACCGAATGGTACCGCGAAGGTCGCGTTCCGCTGCACACTCTGCGTGCGGACATCGACTACGCCACTTACGAAGCTCACACCACCTACGGCGTCATCGGCGTCAAAGTGTGGATCTTCAAGGGCGAAATCCTCGGCGGTATCGAGGAAGTACGTGCCAAGGCTAAGCAACAGCAGCCTGCCGGCAACGCGCCCAAGAAGAAAGGTTCCAGGTAAGGGGAGAGCGAGTCGATGTTACAGCCCAAGCGTATGAAATTCCGCAAGATGATGAAAGGCCGCAACCGTGGCCTGGCGCATCGCGGAAGCAAGATCAGCTTCGGGGAGTACGGTCTCAAAGCAACCGGTCGTGGCCGCATCACTGCGCGTCAGATCGAAGCCGGCCGTCGTGCGATCACACGTCACGTCAAACGTGGCGGTAAGATTTGGATCCGCGTATTCCCTGACAAGCCGATCTCCAAGAAGCCGCTCGAAGTTCGTATGGGTAAGGGTAAAGGTTCAGTTGAGTACTGGGTAGCCCAGATCCAGCCGGGTCGGGTCCTGTACGAAATTGAAGGTGTATCCGAAGAGCTGGCCCGTGAAGCATTTGAACTGGCCGCCCAGAAGATGCCCCTGTCCACCACCTTTGCGAAACGGACGGTGATGTGATGAAAGCCCAGGAAATTCGTGAAAAGTCCGCAGGAGAGCTCAAAGAGCAGCTCCTCGAGCTCCTCCGCGAGCAGTTTAACCTGCGCATGCAGAAGGCCACTGGCCAACTGAGCCAGACTCATCTGCTCAAGCAGGTCCGTCGGGATATCGCCCGCGTTAAGACTGTGCTCAACGAGAAGGCAGGTGATTGAGATGGCCGAAGAGAAGAAAACACGTACGCTGACCGGCAAGGTGGTCAGCGACAAGATGGATAAGTCCATCGTCGTTATGATCGAGCGTCGTGAGCGTCACCCGATCTACGGAAAATACGTTAAGCGCTCCACCAAGCTGCACGCCCATGATGAGGCGAACCAGGCAAAGGCAGGCGATACGGTTTCCATTCAGGAGTGCCGTCCGCTTTCCAAGAAGAAAGCCTGGACGCTGGTCGAGGTGGTCGAGCAGGCCAAAGGTTAACCCCTGCGTCTGTCCAACCAGTGCAGTCAGATTAGGTTTGGAGAAAACCGATGATTCAGACTCAGACAATGCTGGATGTCGCCGACAACAGCGGAGCGCGCCGGGTGCAATGCATCAAGGTGCTAGGCGGTTCACACCGTCGTTACGCCCGCGTTGGTGACGTCATTAAAGTAACGGTGAAAGAAGCGATTCCGCGCGGTAAGGTCAAAAAAGGCCAAGTGCTGAAAGCGGTAGTCGTTCGTACCCGTAGTGGCGTCCGTCGTAGTGACGGTTCGCTGATCCGTTTCGATGGAAATGCGGCAGTTTTGTTGAACAACACCAACGAACAGCCGATCGGCACGCGTATCTTCGGGCCGGTAACTCGTGAACTTCGTACTGAGAAGTTCATGAAGATCATTTCCCTAGCGCCTGAAGTGCTGTAAGGAGCGAGGCGGATATGCAAAAGATCAAACGTGACGATGAAGTCATCGTCATCGCCGGGAAGGATAAGGGCAAGCGCGGCACCGTTAAGCGGGTGTTAGACAACCGCTTCGTGGTGTCCGGTGTGAACATGATTAAACGTCACACCAAGCCCAATCCCATGGCGGGAAATCAGGGCGGTATCGTCGAGCGTGAGGCTCCGATTCACGCGTCCAACGTAGCCATCTTCAATTCGGAGACCGGTAAGGCGGATCGCGTCGGCTTCCAAGTTAAGGAAGACGGTACCAAGGTACGTATCTACAAGTCGACGCAGACGCAGATCGACGCCTAACGCGAGTCGGGTAGCAAAATGGCGAACTTGAAAGAACGTTATCAAAACGAGGTGGTGGCTCAACTCAAAGAGCAGTTCAGCTACGCCAACGTAATGCAGGTACCCCGGATCACGAAAGTGACTCTGAACATGGGTATCGGCGAAGCGGTCAGCGATAAAAAGCTGATCGACAACGCCATCGGCGACCTGGAGAAGCTCTCTGGTCAAAAGCCGCTGGTGACCAAGGCACGCAAGTCCATCGCGGGCTTCAAGGTGCGCGAAGGTTGGCCGATCGGTATCAAAGTGACACTGCGCTCTGAGCGTATGTGGGACTTCCTGGACCGCCTGGTAAACATTGCGATTCCCCGCGTGCGTGACTTCCGTGGTCTTAACCCGAAGTCTTTTGACGGTCGCGGCAATTACTCTATGGGTGTGCGTGAGCAGATCATCTTCCCGGAGATCGAGTATGATAAAATCGATCGCGTTCGGGGGCTGGACGTCACTATCACTACTACCGCCAACACCGACGAGGAAGGTCGTGCGCTGCTAGCTGCACTGAACTTCCCGTTCAAGAAATAAGGGTTGGATCATGGCTAAGAAAAGTATGGTAGAGCGTGAGCTCAAGCGTACTCAGCTAGTCGAGAAGTATGCGGCTAAGCGCGCAGAGCTCAAGAAAATCATCTCGGACGTGAACGCTTCTGAAGAAGATCGTTTCGAGGCGACGCTGAAGCTGCAGCAACTGCCGCGCGACTCAAGCCCGGTGCGTCAGCGTAACCGCTGCCGCGTGACTGGCCGTCCGCACGGTTTTTACAACAAGTTCGGTCTCGGCCGTAACAAGCTGCGTGAAGCCGCCATGCGTGGCGACGTCCCTGGTCTGAAGAAGTCCAGCTGGTAACGCCACGTAGAATCATCAGGAGCGCACATTAAATGAGCATGCAAGACACTCTGGCGGATATGTTCACCCGTATCCGCAATGCGCAGATGGCCACCAAGGAGACGGCTACCATGCCGTCCTCCAAGCTGAAAGTCGAAGTGGCCCGCGTGCTAAAGGAAGAAGGCTACATTACCGACTTTACGGTGGCTGAAGGCGTTAAACCCGAGCTGACCGTTACTCTCAAGTACTTTGAGGGTAAGCCGGTTATTGAGCACATTCAGCGGGTTTCCAAGCCGTCTCTGCGCCAGTACAAGGGCAAGGACAACCTGCCTAAGGTCGCCGATGGTCTGGGTATCGCGATTGTCACCACCTCTAATGGTGTCATGACCGATCGTGCCGCGCGCCAAGCAGGCGTCGGTGGCGAAGTCATCTGCACCGTATTCTAGGAGGCTGGAATGTCCCGCATAGCGAAATATCCGGTTAAAGTGCCTGCTGGTGTCGATATCAAAATCGACGCTGGCCAGCTGACCGCCAAAGGCGGCCAGGGCACGCTGTCTATGACCATTCACCAGGACGTGGTGATCGGTCAAGAAGATGGCCAGCTGACCTTCGCCCCGAGTGAGTCTGCCAAGAGCTGGGCAATGGCCGGTACTACCCGCGCCTTGGTTCAGAACCTGGTAACGGGCGTATCTGAGGGTTTCACAAAAACTCTCGAAATTGTTGGCGTCGGTTATCGTGCCCAAGCTAAGGGCCAGACGCTCAATCTTTCACTGGGCTTCTCGCACCCGGTCGACTACGAACTGCCTAAGGGTGTTACAGCGGAAACGCCGAAAAACACCGTGATCGTGCTGAAAAGCGCGGACAAGCAGATGCTCGGTCAGTGCGCCGCGGAAATCCGCGCCTTCCGTCCGCCTGAGCCGTACAAAGGCAAGGGTGTTCGGTACGCCGACGAGCAGGTGCGTCGCAAAGAAGCCAAGAAGAAGTAAGGCAGGGTTATGAACGCGAAGAAAGAATCTCGTCTCCGTCGTGCCCGCCGCGCTCGCGCCAAGATCCGCGAGCTGGGCGTGTATCGCCTGTGCGTCAACCGTACCCCGCGTCACATCTACGCGCAGATTATCTCGCCGGATGGTGGCAAAGTGCTAGCCAGTGCTTCTACGCTGGACAAAGCACTGCGCGAGGGTGCGACCGGCAACACAGACGCGGCCTCTAAGGTCGGTGCTCTGATTGCCGAGCGCGCTAAAGAAGCAGGCATCACCCAGGTGGCCTTCGACCGTGCTGGCTTTAAGTATCACGGTCGCGTCAAGGCTCTGGCCGACGCCGCTCGTGAAGGCGGCCTGGAATTCTAAAGGGTTTTACGATGGCGAAGAACGAACAGCAAAGCGGCGATCTGCAAGAGAAGTTAGTGCAGGTCAACCGCGTCGCCAAGGTGGTCAAAGGTGGTCGTATTTTCGGCTTCACCGCACTGACCGTCGTTGGTGATGGTAAAGGTCGTGTCGGTTTCGGTCGTGGCAAGGCGCGTGAAGTGCCGGTCGCAATCCAGAAAGCGATGGACCAAGCTCGTCGCAACATGGTCAAGGTCAACCTTGCAGGCAACACGCTGCAGTATCCGGTAAAAGCCCGTCACGGTGCTTCCAAGGTGTACATGCAGCCGGCCTCTGAAGGTACCGGTATCATCGCCGGTGGCGCCATGCGCTCTGTACTAGAGCTGGCCGGTGTCCACGATGTATTGGCCAAGTGCTACGGTTCCACCAACCCGGTTAACGTGGTACGGGCGACTGTCAAAGGTCTCTCCTCCATGCAAGCACCGGAAGACGTGGCCGCCAAGCGCGGTCTGTCTGTCGAAGCGATCACGGGGTAAGGCACCATGGCAGCAACGATCAAGGTTACCCAGATCCGCAGCACCATCGGCGTTTTGCCCAAGCACAAGGCTACTATGAAAGGCCTGGGCCTGCGTCGCATCGGTCATACGGTTGAGCTGGAAGACACCCCTGCCGTACGCGGCATGATCCACAAGGTTAACTACCTTGTGCGCGTTGAGGGAGAGTAATCCATGAAACTCAATACCCTGAGCCCGGCACCGGGCTCCAAACACGCTGAAAAGCGCGTTGGTCGTGGTATCGGTTCCGGTCTTGGTAAGACCGGTGGCCGTGGCCACAAAGGTCAGAAATCTCGCAGTGGCGGTAGCGTCAAGCCTGGTTTCGAAGGCGGTCAGATGCCGCTGCAGCGTCGTCTGCCGAAGTTCGGCTTCACGTCTGCCAAGTCGCTAGTATCTGAAGAAGTCCGTCTGGCCGAGCTTGCCAAGGTAGCCGGTGACGAAGTCACCATGGAAACCCTTAAGCAAGCCAACGTGCTGAAGGATGCAACGCAACACGCGAAGATCATCCTTTCTGGCGAACTGAACAAGGCGGTTACCGTTCGTGGTATCAAGGTCACCAAAGGTGCCCGTGAAGCGATCGAAGCCGCTGGCGGCAAGGTAGAGGACTAAATGGCCAAGTCAGGAAATATGCCGGCGATGGGCAGCGGTCTGAGTGAACTGTGGGCGCGTTTGCGCTTCGTGCTCCTCGCCATCGTGGTGTACCGTATCGGTGCCCACATTCCCGTTCCCGGTATCAATCCTGACCAGCTTGCTGCCTTGTTTAGGGAGCAACAGGGCACCATCCTAGGCATGTTCAACATGTTCTCGGGTGGCGCCCTGGAGCGCATGAGCGTCCTCGCCCTGGGCATTATGCCCTATATCTCGGCGTCGATTATCATGCAGCTTATGACTGCGGTCTCCCCTCATCTTGAGCAGCTCAAGAAAGAGGGCGAGGCTGGCCGCCGCAAGATCAGCCAGTACACCCGCTACGGCACGGTGATACTGGCACTTGTCCAGGCTACCGGCATGTCCGTGGGTCTGGCTAGCCAAGGCATCGCTTACAGCGCTGACTTCAGCTTCTATTTCACTGCGATCATCACGTTTGTGTCGGGCGCGGTGTTTATGATGTGGCTAGGTGAGCAGATCACCGAGAAGGGCATTGGCAACGGTATTTCGCTGCTGATCTTCGCGGGGATCGTCGCTGGGCTGCCCAGTGCCGTGGGGCAAGCGTTCGAGCTTGCTCGCAATGAAGGGGCCTGGAATGTTCTTCCGCTGTTAGCGCTGTCAGTGCTAGGTATTGCCACCGTTGCGTTCGTGGTGTTCATCGAGCGCGGCCAACGCCGCCTCAAAGTGAACTATCCGCGACGCCAGGTCGGCAATAAGATGTATGCAGGCCAAAGCAGCTACTTGCCTTTGAAGGTGAACATGGCCGGTGTTATTCCAGCCATCTTTGCTTCCAGCATCCTCCTCTTTCCGGCTTCGATCGGTCAGTGGGTAGGAGCTGGCGAAGGAATGGAGTGGTTGCAGCGTGCATCGCAAGCGTTAGGCCCTGGCCAACCGCTTTACATCTTGCTTTTCGCGGCGGCAGTGGTATTCTTCTGCTTCTTTTACACAGCGCTGGTCTTCAACCCCAAGGATGTGGCTGACAATTTGAAAAAGTCAGGCGCCTTCCTGCCGGGCATTCGCCCCGGCGAGCAGACCGCTCGCTATATCGACAAAGTGATGACTCGTCTCACTCTGTTCGGTGCCTTGTATATCACTGCGGTTTCCCTGATGCCCCAGTTCTTGATCGTAGCGTGGAACGTTCCGTTCTTCTTTGGCGGTACGTCGCTTCTGATCGTGGTGGTGGTCATCATGGACTTCATGGCCCAGGTGCAGTCGCATCTCATGTCGCATCAATATGACTCAGTGATGAAGAAGTCCAACCTGAAAGGCTACGGTAGCGGCGGCATCACGCGCTGAGGCGCGCCGTTGCGAATTGGAGAGAACGATGAAAGTTCGAGCTTCCGTAAAGAAGATGTGCCGTAACTGCAAGATCATTCGTCGCAATGGCGCTGTTCGCGTCATTTGCATCGAACCGCGGCACAAACAGCGCCAGGGCTAAACCTGGGCTGTATTAAGCGGGTGCCGGCATACCCCTTGCCTTAGGGCTTATAAAGGGGTATGCTGTTGCGCCTTTTGTAGATGAATAAACGAGCAAGCCGCTCAAATTTCGGAGTAAGCTGATGGCCCGTATTGCAGGCGTCAATATCCCGGACAACAAGCATGCGGCGATCTCGCTGACCTATATCTTCGGGATTGGCCGTACTCGCGCTCAGCACATCTGTGCTGCTGCCGGTATCGCGCCGACTGCCAAGATCCAGGACCTGTCTAGCGACGAGCTGGACACCCTGCGTTCTGAAGTTGGTAAGTTCACCGTAGAAGGCGACCTTCGTCGTGATGTCACGCTTAACATCAAGCGTCTCATGGACTTAGGCTGCTACCGTGGTCTGCGTCATCGTCGTAGTCTTCCGCTGCGTGGTCAGCGGACCAAGACTAACGCGCGTACCCGTAAGGGCCCGCGTAAGCCGATCCGCAAATAACACGCACGTTCTGGCGTAAAGACAGGAATAGACATCAACATGGCTAACCCGCGTAGTAACCGTAAAAAGGTTAAAAAGCAGGTAGTGGACGCCGTTGCGCATATCCACGCCTCTTTTAACAACACGATCGTGACGATCACAGACCGCCAGGGCAATGCTCTCTCTTGGGCAACTGCCGGTGGTTCGGGTTTTCGTGGTTCTCGTAAGAGCACCCCGTTCGCTGCGCAAGTTGCAAGCGAACGTGCAGCGACTGCTGCAGCCGAGTATGGTGTGAAAAACGTAGACGTGCTGGTCAAAGGCCCCGGTCCCGGCCGTGAATCCGCCGTGCGCGCACTGAATGCCGCCGGCTTCCGCGTGCAAAGCATCGTAGACGCGACGCCCATTCCCCATAATGGCTGCCGTCCGCCTAAGAAACGCCGCGTTTAAGGAGACAGATTCATGGCTCGTTATATTGGACCTAAGTGCAAATTGTCTCGTCGTGAAGGCACCGACCTCTTCCTGAAGAGTGGCGTGACTCCCTTCGAGAAAAAGTGTAAATCCGAGCAAATCCCGGGTGTACACGGCCAGCGTCGTCAGCGTCTTTCCGACTACGGCTTGCAGCTTCGTGAGAAGCAGAAAGTACGCCGTATGTATGGCGTACTCGAAAAGCAGTTCCGCAACTACTACAAAGAAGCCGCTCGCCTGAAAGGTGCGACCGGTGAAGTGTTGTTGCAGCTGCTCGAATCCCGACTGGACAACGTCGTCTACCGCATGGGCTTCGGCTCGACTCGCTCTGAAGCGCGTCAGCTGGTCAGCCACAAGGCGATTTCCGTGAATGGCCGTACCGTTAACGTTGCTTCCTACCAAGTGAAGCCCGGTGACGTAGTGGCTATCCGTGAAAAGGCGAAGAACCAAGCCCGTATTCAAAACGCGTTGACCATTGCGGCCAACCGTGGCGACATCGCTTGGATCGAAATCGACGCCAAGAAGATGGAAGGCACTTTCAAGGCTCTGCCTGAACGCGGTGACCTGACTGCCGACATCAACGAAAACCTGATCGTCGAGCTGTACTCCAAGTAAGCAGTTTGATTTACGTTTCTGCTTCTTGAGGCCTGGGCGGGATAGCAAAGCTAACCGCCCAGATGCTCTTGAGTATTGTGCTTTAGAGTACTCAGTATCCGTTTGGCAGCCTGAAAGGTGTTCATATGCAGCGTTCAGTGACAGAGTTTCTTCGTCCTCGCGACATCAAGGTCGAAGAAATCAGCGCACATCATGCCAAAATCGTCCTCGAACCGTTCGAGCGCGGATTTGGTCACACCCTGGGGAATGCACTTCGTCGCATTCTGCTTTCATCCATGCCCGGCGCAGCCGTGGTAGAGGCTGAAATTGCCGGTGTAGAGCACGAATACAGTGCGCTCGAAGGGGTGCAGGAAGATGTCATCGAAATCCTCCTGAACTTGAAAGATGTTGCGATCAAGATGCACAGCCGCGATGAGGCGGTGCTCTCGCTGAACAAGCAGGGCCCAGCCGTCGTCACCGCTGGCGACATTGCGCTTGATCATAGCGTCGAAATCGTCAACCCGGACCACGTCATTGCACACGTCAATGAAGGTGCCGAGCTGAAAATTCAGCTTAAGGTCGCGCTGGGTCGTGGTTACGAACCGGCTGACGCTCGTGGCTCTGATGAAGAGACCCGTGCTATTGGCCGCCTGCAGCTGGATGCCACCTTCAGCCCTGTTCGCCGCGTTTCCTACTCGGTCGAAGCCGCTCGTGTCGAGCAGCGTACCGACCTCGATAAGCTGATTATCGATCTGGAAACTGACGGTACCCTGGATCCGGAAGAGGCTATCCGTCGCAGTGCGACCATTCTGCAAGAGCAGCTGGCCGCCTTCGTCGACCTGGAAGCTGACAAAGAGCAGGAAGTCGAAGAGGAAGAGGATCACGTCGATCCGATCCTATTGCGCCCCGTAGACGATCTTGAGTTGACCGTACGCAGCGCGAACTGCCTAAAAGCCGAGAATATTTACTACATCGGTGATCTGATTCAGCGCACAGAAGTGGAGCTGTTGAAGACCCCGAACCTCGGTAAGAAGTCTTTGAATGAAATCAAAGACGTATTGGCAGCGCGTGGCTTGTCTCTCGGTATGCGGTTGGAAAATTGGCCACCCGCTAGCCTGAAGGACGACAAGGCCTCCGCGTGAGTGTCGACTCGAGTCCCAGTTTGGTAAGGAATCACAACCATGCGTCATCGTAAGAGTGGTCGTCATCTGAATCGTACCAGCTCGCACCGTCAGGCCATGTTCAAGAACATGTCTGTCTCGCTGGTCGAACATGAAGTCATCAAGACAACCCTGCCTAAGGCCAAGGAACTGCGTCGCGTCATCGAGCCGCTGATCACCCTGGCCAAGCAGGACAGCGTTGCAAACCGCCGTTTGGCGTTTGCCCGCACGCGCTCCAAAGAAGCCGTCGGCAAACTGTTCAACGAGCTGGGTCCGCGTTACGCAGAGCGTCCGGGTGGTTACATCCGTATTCTCAAGTGCGGTTACCGCACAGGCGACAACGCGCCCATGGCATACGTTGAGCTCGTAGACCGTCCGGTTGCCGAAGAAGAAGCCGTCGCTGAGTAAGCGCTGCTCCTTCTGATAGGCACAATGAAAACCGACCCCAAGGGGTCGGTTTTTTTATGCGCGTATAGTGCTGCGCTGGATTATCCTATGAATACACCGAGGGAAGATCAATTTATCGACAAGGCATGCTAGGCTAATGCAGCGGTCGTGAGAGCGACCGAGCGTCGGTGCGTGATCAATCAGCGAGAGGTCGGTATGGCAACAACTCGGGGAGTGGGCTCTGCGGTGTGGGTGGCGAATTGGCTGTGGGTGGCGCTGCTCTTGATGCTGCTCGGCAGTGCCGCTGCCCAGGCGAACCCTCGCTATGCAGGCATCGTGGTGGACCTGGAAAACGGTGAAGTACTGTATGCCGAGAATGCCGATGAACCTCGCTATCCAGCCTCGCTGACCAAGATGATGACGCTCTATCTCACATTCGAAGCGCTGGAAAACGGCACGTTGAGCCTCGATCAGCCGCTGCCCGTGTCTGCGCAGGCAGCGGCCATGCCGGCGACCAAGCTGTGGCTCTCGGCAGGAAGTTCTATTCCGGTAGATACGGCGATTCGCGCCCTGGCCGTCCGCTCGGCCAACGATGTTGCCGTCGTCGTCGCCGAAGTCTTGGGAGGGAGCGAGCAGCGCTTTGCCAATCTAATGACCGTGAAAGCCCGCGAGCTGGGCATGAACGCCACCACCTTTCGTAACGCTTCTGGTTTGCCCGATGACCAGCAGATGACGACCGCGCGCGACATGCTGACACTTTCGGTACGGGTGATGCAGGATTTTCCGCAGTACTACCACTATTTTGGACTGCAGGAGTTTACCTATCGCGGCACACGGCACACCAGCCATAATCGTCTCGTGCGCGACTACCCCGGTGCCGATGGGTTGAAAACCGGGTTTATCCGAGCCTCGGGATTCAACGTGGCGACGACCGCCGTGCACGATGGTCGACGCATGGTCGCCGTCGTCATGGGGGGATTTAGCTCCTCCTCCCGCGATACGCACATGGCCGATCTGTTGGATCGCAGCTTCATGCGGGCATCACTCAGGGATCAACGCACGTGGTTGGCCAGTACTCGTTTTTCCAGTGAGTTCATGGGTTTCACCGGATCCGCTCAGCCGTTGAGACAGCCAGCGCCGACGCGTCCCATGACGCAGCCGATGGTGGCCAGCGTCTCGGCGACGTCACTATCCCCCACGCCGCCCGCTGCGCGCAGCACGCTTGCACAAACGGTCGAGGACCAGCTCGTCGAAGCAGAGGCGGCCCGTGGGGATGCTCCTGCCTCTCCAGATCCGCTACAGGCATTCATCGAGCGAGAGCGGGTCTTGGCTGACGCCTCGCCGGGCGCGCAAGCAGCCTCGGCGGGATGGGGCATTCAGGTGGGCGCGTTCAGCCAAGCCGCGCAGGCAGAGCAGCTGGCCCGCCAGGCCGTGCAGCGCCTGCCGAACAGCGTGGGGGGGCGTGTCGCCATTGACCCGCTTCAGGGGGCAACCACGGTATTTCGAGCACGTGTCGTTTCGTTGAACGAGTCCCAGGCACGACAAGCGTGTCAAACGCTCCAGGCGCAGGGGATGGACTGCATGGTGGTCAACGCGAGTCTTTGAAAGCATGACATCGCTGCCCCGCCAATCGCAGGTTGGCGGGGCTTTTTTATGCAGTGCTACCGGTGCTGTGAAGACAATAATAATCGTCGTAGGAGGTGACGGATGACACCCTCGCTAAAAGGCATTTTATGCATGTGTTTAGGCGTGCTGTTTTTGGCCCTGGGTGATGCAGTGTCCAAATGGTTGGGCGCCGTGCACTCCCCGCTACAGATCATCTTTTTCCGCACCTTGGTATCGCTGCCGTTGATTGCTCTACTGGCTCATTTTAGTGGCGGATTGCGCAAGCTGCGTACCCGGCGTCCAGGCGTGCATCTGCTGCGGGGGGTGATTTACACCGCCACGATGGTCTGTTTCGTATGGGGCCTGACCCTGCTGCCGTTGGCCGAGGCCACGGCGATTGCCTTCGTAGCGCCGCTGTTCGTGACGCTACTCTCCTTACCGCTGCTGGGTGAGCGTATCGACCCGCCGGTGCTGGTGGCGTCGCTTTTAGGCTTTGTGGGGGTGCTGATCGTCGTGCGTCCCGGCGGCGATGCGTTTCAACTGGGCGCGATGATCGTTCTCGCAGCGGCGGTGTTCTATGCTCTGATGATGGTGACGGCGCGACGTTATGGTGCCAACGAGCATCTGTGGGCGATGGTGTTCTATATGACCATGGTGCCGCTGGCAGTCACCGCGGTGAGCCTGCCGTGGGTATGGCAAACGCCACAGCCATGGCATTGGCTCGGATTTTTGGTATCGGGCGTGTTGGGAGTGGGGGCGACGGCGTTTATTACCTTGGCTTTTCGCTATGCGCCTGCCGCCATTGCCGCGCCCTTTGATTACACCGCCATGCTGTGGGCGGTGCTGTTGGGCTGGTGGTTCTGGGGAGAATTGCCGGACCTTTGGGTCTGGGTAGGCAGTGCGCTGATTATGCTAAGTGGTTTGGCCATTGCTTATCATGACCGACGCACCACCTTGAAACGCCGCCCCACGGCGTAGACGTTAGGCAAACTGATAGGCATCCATCGCTAGCACGCCGTGCTCGACGCTATGGTGTCGTTGTGTTGCGCGGCCGCCCGCCCCCATCGCCACCAACAGCGGCTGAAAGTGCTCCGGTGTGGGGTGATTGCGCTGGGCATCGGGCGCGTTTTGCCAGTGGACGAGCGCGTCGCGATCATCCTCTCGCAGCCGTGCATGCACCCACTCGGCGAAACGGTCGACCCAGGTCGGCACCTGGCTACCTTGAGGCTGTAGCTCGTAGAGGTTATGGGTCAAGCTGCCCGAACCGATCACCAGTATCCCTTCTTGGCGCAGCGGCGCTAGCTGTTCACCTAACGTTAGCAACGCCTCAGCTCCCCAGCGGCTGGGTAGTGAGAGCGATACCACTGGTACGTCGGCGTCAGGATACATCAGTGACAGCGGCACCCAGGCCCCATGATCCAGACCGCGCTCCACCTCTGTGGCCCCTAGTTGCTCGGCCAGTCGGCTTGCCAAGGCGGGGTCACCGGGCGCTGGGTACTGCACGGCAAACAGCGCGTCGGGAAAACCGCCAAAATCATGGAGGGTCGCAGGCGCGGCGCTGCGGCTGACCTGTAGGTGGTCCGTCTCCCAATGTGCAGAGACCACCAAAACGGCTTTGGGGCGAAGGTGGCGGCCCAGTGCCCGTAAGAAGTGATGGGCAGGGGTGGGGATGAGGGCCAGCATGGGAGAGCCGTGGGAGATGAAGAGACTCGGTAACATGGAACGCACTCCAGTCGATTGGCCTGCCGAGACGAGGGGCTCGGCAGGCCATTGGATCATGCCAGTCGGCGGCTGATGACGAGGCTACCGCTGCCTAGGCCTGCCTGTACCAGGAGAGCCACGGCCCAGAACACTGGGAACTCCCAGCCGCCGCCGGGGTTGGAGAATACCCAGCCGTTACCCAGGTGTACCCAGGCGGCGCCGAGCAGCACCGGCACTAGCGCAAGGCTCACCCAGCGGGTGTATAAGCCCAGTACCAAAGCCAGGCCGCCGCCGACTTCGGCCGCAATGGTCAAGTAAGCCATGAAACCGGGCAGGCCGAGCGATTCGAAGTAGCCCACCGTGCCAGGAAGCGTAAACACGAACACTTTCATTAAGCCGTGGGCCAGGGCCATCACGCCCAGGCTAATGCGCAGTAAGGCGGTGGCATGGAGGGTTGCAGCAGGGGTCGTTAAGGTTGTCATAGCTCTCTCTCTCGCTGTGTGTGTGCATCACCGTGGATGCGATGAGACAACTGTACGTCAGCAGAGCGAGATGATAATCCCGCCGATTGGCACTTCACTGTTGCGAAATGCGCGACAATCCTAGTCCCTGTTCCCATACCGGTGGGTCTCCCCAGGCATCGGCCAACTGGTCGATGAAGCGCGTCACCTTGGCGGGCAGAAAGCGCCGCGCGGGGTAGATGGCGTGTATGTCTAGGTAGGTCGGCGGAAGGTCTAACAGAAGCGGCACCAAGTGCCCCCGTTGGATGCTCTCATGAATCAGAAAGCTGGGCTGCTGGGCAATGCCTAACCCCGCTTCGGCGGCATACGTCAGCATGTCGCCATTATTGCTCTCTAGTGGCCCCGTGACGCTGACGTGCTGCTGATTGAAGCGCCAGTCGCCGCTGTTCTGCCCGCTGCGATAGCGCAGGCAGTGGTGCTGGGTCAGATCCTCGATGCGCTGAGGGGTGCCATGCTGTGCCAAGTAGCCGGGGGACGCGCACAGCACCAGCTGGCAGCGGGTCAGACGCTTGGCGATCAGGCTGGAATCCGGCAGGCTGCCGATGCGAATCGCGACATCGTAGCCCTCTTCCAGCAAATCCACGCGACGGTCGTTCAGGTCCAAGCGTACGTCTAACGCCGGGTGTGCCTGCATGAAGTGCGCTACCTGTGGGGCAAGGTAGCGGGTACCAAAACTCATCGGACCATTGATGCGCAGGCGTCCACTGACGGTGCTGGTGCCGCTACCGACATCGGCAGCGGCCTCGTCCAAGGCCAGCAGAATGGCTTGAGCGCGAGCCAGATAGCGCTCTCCGGCATCGGTGAGATGCAGCCGCCGAGTCGTTCGCTGAATCAAGCGAGCGCCCAGCGTCTCCTCCAGCGCCATGACCTGCCGCGAGACGCGTGTGCGTGAGAGGTCCAAGGCCTCGGCGGCACGGGTGTAGCTGCCGAGCTCGGCCACTTTGACGAAGGCGGTGAGCTGATCGAGCTGGCTCATGGGGCGCGAAACGCCAGCGCCGCCTGATAAGGGTCAGGCTGGCCGCAGATGGCGGAAATCACCGCTAAACCGTTGGCACCGGCGGCCCTGACTTGGGCGGCGTGCTGCGCCTTCAAGCCGCCGATCGCCACGTTGGGCAGCGGGCAGGCGCAGACGAGTTCGGCCAAACCATCGAAGCCTATCGGCTGAGCGTGATCCTGCTTGCTGGCGGTGGCGAAAATGGGGCCTAGCCCGACATAGTCCAACAGCGCGATGGGCGCGTTACGAAGCTGCGCGACGGTGTTGATCGACAGCCCCAAAATGGCATGCGGTCCCAGCACCTCACGCGCCTCTTGTACGGCGGTATCGCTTTGCCCGACGTGCAGGCCATCGGCGCCGCTGGCGATGGCCACGGCTAGCCGGTCGTTGATGATCAGCGGCACGCTGGTGCCCGCCAGCAGCGCTTTGAGCCGCTTGGCTTGGGCGACCATCGCCGCATCACTGGCGTGTTTGTCGCGCAGCTGTACCACGGTGACACCGCCTTTGACGGCGGCCTCCACCGTCGCCTCAAGGCCAGTGTCCGCGCACAGGGTGGCATCGGTGACTAGATAGAGCGAGAGATCACACTGCATGGAGCGCCTCCACCTGGCTGAGCGACGAGAGATCATCCGGGGTGAGCTGGTACAGAGCATCCAAGAGGGCAACCTGAAAGCTGCCCGGCCCATCGGCCCGTTGGCCAGCACGATGCCCGGCGATGCTAAAGCACGCCAGGGCGGCCAGCGTTGCCGTCAGCGGGTGCTCGCGGTTAGCGGCGACGAACCCGGCCACCAGCGCACTCAATCCACAGCCCAGCGTCGTGACGCGGGGCATCATCGGGTGGCCCCCGGTCAGCCGGAAATGGTGGGTACCGTCGGTCAAAAAGTCGGTCTCGCCGGTCATGGCGACGATGCAGTGCTGCCGTTGCGCGAGCGATATGGCTGCTTGAGCGGCGTCATCGGTGGATGCCGTTGCATCGACTCCGCGTCCTTGGCTTGCCAAGCCGGTGAGCGCCATCACTTCAGAGGCATTGGCGCGAATGACGCTGGGCCGGTGGGGCAGCAGCGCCTGGCACACCTGCTGGCGAAAGGCGGTTGCCCCGACCGCCACCGGGTCTAGCACCCACGGCGTTTGGCTTGCGTTGGCCGTGCGAGCCGCCAGCTGCATCGATTCGGCCCAGGGCGTAGAGAGCGTGCCGATATTGATAGAAAGCGCACCTGCCAGCGCGGTAAATTCGGCGACCTCTTCGGGGGCGTGCAGCATCGCGGGCGATGCCCCCGTGGCCAGCAGCAGGTTGGCCGTGCTGTTCATGGCCACGTAATTGGTCATGCAGTGGACGAGCGGCGTGGTTTCGCGCAGAGCGGCGAGCATATCGCCAAGCGGGGGGTAGGTCATAGTATCCTCCCGGCCAGGGAGGTGGTGAGAGGCACCACGACTCCCTACGCCGGCGTTATCCGGTTCAGGTTCGAAGGGTGCTTCTCAGCCGCTGGGCGGCGCCCCTGTCGTTGGTGGCTACTATCCTAGCCTTGGACGGAGCTGTAAAGCCCCGCCGGAAGAGACTTAACGAAACGCGATGCGCGTGCCGTAGGTAAGCATTTCATCAGGGGTGATGGCACGGCCCGACACGCCAATCATCTCATCGCCGCACTGGTCGGCGAAAGTCAGCACGCCGTGGGTCAGACCGAGCTGGCCCAGGGTGTCACGGATTTCACCGGTTCCCAAAAAGGTACTGACGCGGCCTTCGGCGTCGCTCAGGTCCGATACACCGTTGGCATGGTGAAAGCGCACCTTGTAGATACCGTCCATGGACTCGACTTCGACAATGGGGGAAAAGCCGTTTTGAATCGCATGGCTCAGCTGCTTCAGAGTCAGGCGATCGCCAAGGGTCATATCGATGGCTGTCATGACGCTCTCCTATCTGACGCCATTCGCAGGGCATCACGGTTGAATTTGTAAAACTGTCGAGATAGAAGTGTAGAAGGTCTGCATCGTTTTTCCAGGCGCATTCGATCAGAGCGCGTGCCGAGAGGTCAGTGCACGGCATCCAGCGCGTGTTGCTGAAGTTTGGTCAGAGGGATGATCTCCAGCGTGCGCTCGTTCGTGCCCGAGAGAATCACCGGTGGTGCAAGCCCCACTTGGGCTGCTTCGGCCCAGCGGTGGGCGCACAGGCACCAGCGGTCGCCGGGCTTCAAGCCGGGAAAGCCGAAGGCCGGGCGCGGGGTTACCAGATCGTTACCTTGAGCCTTGGAGAAAGCCAGAAACTCCTCGGTCACCATGGCGCACACCGAATGGATGCCGACATCGTCAGGCCCGACGCGACAAAAGCCGTCGCGGTAGAAGCCGGTTTTTGGGGCATGGCAGCAGGGCGTGAGTGGCTCACCCAGTACGTTTCGATCACGGGACATAGAGACTCCTTCGGGCCGGGCTGGAATTCCAAGCGCCTTGCCCTCATAACTAGACATTAAACGCGCCATCGCACGTTATGACCGATGCGCTGGAGCGATGGTCAAATGGCGGGCGCTTAGCAGCCTAAGCCTTGTACAAAGTACTACGTTCGTCAAAGAATTTGCACCGTATCCACGAAAGCGTCACCCCCATAAGGAGAGTCTCATGTCGTATCAAGGTGAACAGCATCCAGGTGTTGCCCCAGTCGCCCCGCAAACACAGGGTTTTCGCTTAAACCACACCATGCTGCGGGTCAAAGACCCCGAGCGCGCGCTGGCGTTCTACTCCAAGGTGTTTGGAATGCAGGTACTGCGGCGCTTGGACTTCGAGGAGATGCAGTTCTCGCTCTACTTCCTGGCTAACGTAGAGGCCGGTGATAGCGTGCCGGAAGAGACCCAAGCGCGCACCGCGTGGACCTTTAGCCAGAAAGGTCTATTGGAGCTGACCCACAACTGGGGTACCGAAAACGAGCAGGACTTTGCCTACCATGACGGCAATGCAGAGCCGCAGGGCTTCGGGCATATCTGTTTTAGCGTACCGGATTTGGAAGCCGCGCAGGCGTGGTTCGATGAGCATGACGTGACCTTCGTCAAGCGCGCCGACCAGGGCAAGATGAAGGACGTGATCTTCGTCAAGGACGCCGACGGCTACTGGATCGAAGTGATTCAAGCAGACCGTATGGCCGCCATGGGCGATTGATATGGCGCATCTGCTGTTTCGGTTGCGTCACGTGACCGACGAAGAGGCCATGGAGGTTCGCCAGCTGCTGGAGGCGCATGGTTTCGATGTGTACGAAACCCAGGCGGGCTTTTTTCGCCTGGGAGTCGATGCCATTTGGCTGCGCAACCCTGCCCAGCGAGACGATGCCGAAACGGTGCTGGCGCACTATCAGGCCGAGCGGCAAGCAAAGGCGCGCAAAGCGCATGAAAACGCGTTGGCCCGCGATGAGGCGCCGACGTTGTGGCGACGTTTCGTGGCGCACCCGCTGCAGGTCACGCTAGTGATCGTTGCGGTGCTCATGATCGCTCTGCTCACCCTGCTGCCGTTTATTGGGCTAGCTCGCTAGTCGTCAGAAGCGTCAGACAGATGCCCGCGCTTGACGTACATCATTACCCCGGCCTGGCCTGCGCGAAGCCGTGGCGCAGCCCCCGGCGGGTAGCGGCACCAGCTCCCTTCCGGGTACTCGGTGTCCGCATCGCACAGCGACCCTTCCAGCACGAACAGCTCCAATCCGCCCGGTAGGGCAGGATAGTCGGTGACGATGTCACGCTCCCAGCGCTCCAGGCTGATACGCTCGCTTTGATAGGTATGCAGCATTTTGTACGTGATGCCGGGCCGACGATCAGGCTGCCAGGGCAAACGGTGGGCGGGAATGGCGAGTTGGAGCAGATCGTTCTCATCGAACTGGTGGAGCTTCACGAGAATCAGCGCGCCCTCATCGCCAATGTGGGGCGTATGGCCCGTGCCGATGGGGTTGCGCAGGTAGCTGCCCGCCGGGTAGCGGCCATGTTCGTCGGCAAACACGCCCTCGAGCACGAGAATCTCTTCACCGCCGCCGTGGGTGTGGCGGCTGAACTGACTATTTGGCGCATAGCGTACCAGGCTCGTGGCGCGGGCCACCTCATCGCCAATGCGGTCCAGCATCATTCGTTCTACGCCTGCGCTGGGCGAGGCGACCCAGCGATACTGCTCCGGCGTGACAAAGGCAAAGTGGCTAAAGTCGGCGTTTAGGCGCATGGTAGTGGCTCTTTGCAGGGGTTTAAACAACGTTAGCGGCGCATGGTGGAGCCAGTCTCCCCATCCTCACGACAAAATGCAACGCAAAAAAATACCGCCTGGCGCAGGCGGTATTCGATTCTTTACGGCACGTCTTTACGACATGGCTCAGTGATCATGACCATGATCGTCGTGGTCGTGGTCGTGGTCGTGGTCGTGGTCGTGGTCGTGGTCGTGGTCGTGGTCGTGGTCGTGGTCGTGGTCGTGGTCGTGGTCGTGGTCGTCATGACCAGGATCATCATGACCCGGCGCTGCCAGAGCATCGTGGAGCACCTGGGCGTTGTGGCGCATCATGCCCAGGTAGGTGTTGGCATCGCCTTCACTGGCCAGCGCATCCGCGTACAGCGTGCCGGCGATGGGAAGGCCAGTCTCTTCTGCCAACTGCGTAATGATTGCCTGGTTGGTCATGTTCTCGTGGAACAGCGCCTGTACGTTCTCTTGCTCGATCACATCGATCAGGGCGGCCATGCTGGCACCGCTGGGATCGGCTTCGGTCGAGAGACCGACCGGCGAGAGGAAATTCACGCCGTAGGCGCTGGAGAAGTAGCCAAACGAATCGTGCCCGGTGATCACGCTGGCCGACGCAGGAATCTCGCTGAGCAGCTCACGAATCTCGGCATCAACGCTATCCAGCTCTGCCAGGTAGCGCTCGGCATTGGCTTGGTAGCTCTGCGCGTTGGCACCATCGGCCTCGATCAGGCCATCACGAATATTGGTGACGTAGACCCTCGCCTGCTGCAGATCTTGCCATGCATGAGGGTCGTCATCGCCATGGGCGTGCTCGCTGTGATCGTCCTCTGCATGCTCGTCGTGATGCGCGTCATCACCATGCTCGTCATGATGCGCCTCATGAGCGTGCGCGTCGTGGTCGTGGTCGTGGTCGTGTTCATCGTGCGCTTCATGATCGTCGTGGTCACCATGCCCGTGTTCGTCATGCGCTGCGAACGCGCGTGGGGCGATGCCATCCGTCGCCGTCACCAGCGCGCCGCGGTAGTCGCTGGAGTCGATCAGCCGCTCCATCCAGCCTTCGAACAGCAGGCCGTTGAAAACCACCAAATCGGCGCCGGCCAGCGCGCGGGCATCGCCAGGGCTCGGGGAGTAAACGTGGGCATCGCCATCCGGACCGACCAGGGAGCTGACGTCCACATGCTCTCCACCGACGTTCTCGACCATATCCGCCAAGATGGAGAAACTGGTGACGACCTGAACCCGCTCGTTCGCCATGGCTGCGGGCAGTGCCAACATGGCCGAGACGCCGACTAACCAGCGCGATGAAGAGATAAGCGACATAACATGCTCCTGATGATGAAATAAACGTGAGACGATCATCCGCTAATGCGACTGCTCCATCGCCAGCGGCGTGGTTTTACGCCGTAACTTCGCGGCCAAGCTGTGGTAGCGGCCAAACAGCGCCGAGAACAAGTACGCTCCCCCGGCCAGTAAGATAATGCTCGGGCCAGATGGCGTGTCCAAATGGAACGACAGCAGCAGCCCGCCGGTACTGGCCAGCATCGCTAACACCACGGCGATGCCCATCAAGCCTTCTAACCGCTTGCTCCAAAACCGCGCTGCCGTGGCGGGCAACATCATTAAGCCAACGGCCATCAGCGTGCCCAGGGTTTGGAAGCCCGCCGTTAAGTTCAGTACCAGCAGCCCTAAAAAGACGCTATGTACCCAACCGCTGCGGCGGTTTTGGCCGCGTAGAAACAGCGGGTCTAAACACTCCACCACCAAGGCGCGGAAAATAACCGCCAGGGTGATGACGATCAGCGTGCTGATCGAGGCGATCAGCAGCAGCGCCGTGGAGTTAATCGCCAAAATGGAGCCGAACAGCACGTGGGTAAGATCCACACTGCTGCCACCCATGGAGATCAGCATGACCCCGGCGGCCAACGAAATGATAAAAAAGCTCGCCATGGCCGCATCTTCACGCTGGCCGCCCATCTTCGAGACCGCCCCCGCCAGCAACGCCACCATGACCCCAAACAGCACGCCACCGACACTCATCACCGGCAGCGAAAAGCCCGCTAGCAAAAAGCCCAGCGCCACGCCGGGTAAGATCGCGTGGGCCATGGCATCGCCAATCAGGCTCATGCCGCGCAGCACCAAAAATACCCCAAGGGGCGGAGCGGCTAGTGAAAGCGCTAGCCCGCCGACCACGGCACGGCGCATAAAGCCGTAATCGAACGGCGCGATCAGCCACGCATCAAGCAGTGCCAGCATGGCGGCCTCCTAAGGTAAACGGCACCACTTGAGCAGGCGCGTGCTGCTGGTTCAGCGCGCTGGGCGCGACCCAACGGCCATGACCACCGCTTAGCATCAGCACTTCGTCGGCCAAGCGGCGCAGGTGATCCATGTCATGCAGCACGATGATGATCGTCACGCCCTCATCGGCCATTTGGCGAAAAATACGAATCAAGATATCGACGGTGTCGCTGTCCACGTTGGCAAACGGCTCATCCAGTAGCAGCAGCTCGGCCTCTTGCATCAACGTTCGGCCAATTAGCGCCCGCTGGCGCTGGCCCCCAGACAGCTCGCCCAGCGGGCGGTGAGCCAAGTGAGAAATGCCCAGGCGTGCCATGATGTCACGGCCTTTGCGGTAGTGGGCCGCACAGTAACCTTTCATGGCCCCGTGGCTAGGCCAGCTGCCGGTCATCACCAGCTCTTCCACGCTCATTGGGAAGGTCAGGTCGAGCGCCAGCTGCTGAGGCAGCCAAGCGCGGCGGGCGTTATCTACCGTGCATATCACCTTGCCACTAATGGGCCTGAGTTCGCCCATGATGGCCTGAATCAGCGTGCTCTTACCGGCGCCATTCGCGCCAATGAGTGCGGTAATCGCACCGGATTTGATATCGCCATCCACATGTTCGAGCACCGTGCGGCGACCCTGCGCTAGGTGCAGATCGTGGAGCTGCAAGCGCGAAGAGGAACGTTCGCTCATAGCGGCCACCCGCCAGCGCCAGCCCACACCACAAGGCCCCATAGCGCAAACAGCGGCAGTGCCACCAATCCCAGCCGCTTACGGGCCGACAGCGACATCAGCGAAAAATGACAAGGACCTTCCTTGTTATGGCGATGCATGTGCTCACTCATCGAGCGACCTCGCTAACGGATAAATAAGTTATAACATAACATTCGGTAAAACCAAAAAAGTGGCGGATATTTTACGCGCTCACAGCGCGCTGACAACGGTGAGCGCGCTAATCTTTGAGCTGCGTAATAAGCGCTCTTCCCAACGCTATCACTAGCGAGTGAGGAGAAGGGCGGGCAAACGAAGAGGCGAGGGCTGGTGGGTGCCATCAGTCGCGTTGGGACGTTTCCCTTCGAGAGACCCCTTGCGCGCCTCATCTCCGGCGCTTTCACTCGGCTTGGGTCTGCCACCCATTCGACTGGTTCAGCAGCAACATTGCTGCTGCCGCTGATATTGCTTAAAGGGAACGATGTAGTGGCGTGGAGAGATGCGAACACTCACTGGAGAAGGCATCGTCATCTGCGATTTTTAAAAAGTAGTTCGCCGCACGGTGATTACTCCTTCTCCTCATCCTCTTCCCAGCGTTCCATGGCGCGTTTGTCGTCAGGTAGGCGGACCATGTCGCCGACAGTGAGCTTGTGATGCGATTTAAAGCGGTGGCCGTGCTGGTCGAGAATGGCGGCGACGCTGCCGATGCTCACGGCGTCTTCTTCCCGGTAGGCTTCGACCTTGACCCGTACGATACGGCCTTGATAACGGGCAGAGAGAATAGCGCCGGGGTAAGGGGGCGTGTGGTCGGGGTCGTTTTTGAAGAAGGCGGCGACGCTGGCGCTGCCGGGGTCATCCCATTCGACGTGTTGATGCATGGTCAGTGTCCTTACATAAGTCGTTAGAAAACAAGCAGACGCTTTCAGTGTAGTGTGCGTTGGCGGCACTCGGCCAATGTGCATAGACAGCTGTGGCCTATGCGCTTAACTTACGAGTTTAAGGGAACCTGGGGGAGAGGCCGCGATGCATCCGTACCGAGCGCTATTCGAGCAGTCGGGCACACCGCTTTTCGTCGTCGAGCGTTCAGCCCCTGATGCAATGAACGTGTACGCGAACGCAGCCTTTCGGCGCGTGGTGGGATGGGCCGATAACAGCGAGATGGCGCTGGCCAACTGCTTTCCCCTCGACGTAACTAACGTGCTGGCCGCCGTACAGGCTTGTGACCAGCAGCAGGCCGTTCAGGAACTGATGGTGACCTGGGCAGACGCCTCACGGCGCTGGCAACTGCAGCTCTCGCCCGTGGTGGACGGCGAGTATCGCGCCGTCTATGGGGCGTTGCATCAGCCCGCGCTGCCGTTTGGCGAGTCGTTGGATGCGTTGCTCTCGCAGCTACCGGGCTTCATTTACCAGTTGCACTACTCGCGCACGGGCAGCTGGCGTTACACCTATGTGGGGCAGCGGGTCGAGGAGATGTTTGGGGTGAGCGTGGAAGAAGCGCTGGCCGATGCGCAGACGCTGCTAGCCAACATTCACCCTGGGGATCGCGATGCGGTCATCGAAAGTTCGCTGGAGAGCGCACGCACGATGACGCCGTGGAAACAGGAATTTCGAATGTTCCACCGTCGTGGCGAAATGCTGTGGGTGGAAGCCAGTGACCAACCCCGACGCGAGCCGGATGGCAGCGTGCTGTGGACGGGGTACGCCAACGATATTACCCAGCGCAAAGCGCTGGAATCGGCACTGAAATCCAGCGAGCAGCGTTTTCGCCAGTTGGTGGAGCAGGCGAACGACATCATCTACACGCTCAGCGCGGACGGCACGATGACCTATATCTCTCCTAACTGGCAGCGCATTTTAGGCCACGAAGTGAGCGATGTGCTCGGCCGTAATATGAGTGCCGTGCTGCACCCGGAGGATTTGGAAGCGTGCCGCCGCTATATCGAGAAAGTGTTCGTGACGGCCGAGCCGCAGGGGCTGATCGAGTACCGCGTACAGCATGCCAATGGCGAGTGGCGTTGGCACTTCACCAACGGTGCGCCACTGTTGGATGACCAGGGCAATGTGACCAGCTTTCTCGGTATTTCCCACGATATTACCCCGCGGCGCGAGATGGAGCAGCGAGTACTGCATCTCGCCCAGCACGACACCCTGACCGACCTGCCCAATCGGGCGATGTTCTTTGATGAGCTGGGGCAGGCGCTGGCCAAGGCGCTGCGCTCGGGTGGTCAGTTGGCGTTCTTGTTCATCGATTTGGATAACTTCAAGCCGGTGAATGACCGCTGGGGACACGGTGTGGGGGATCAATTGCTGAAAGATGTTGCCCAGCGTATGCGATGTCGGCTGCGCGGCACGGATATGGTGGGGCGGATTGGCGGTGATGAGTTTGTGGCGCTGTTGGGCGGCCCGGTCATGGAAGAGGAGGCGCTGGCCGTCGCCAACCAGCTCTGCCGTGCGCTGGCCGAGCCGTTTGCTCTGACGGTGGGCGACGTGCGCGTCTCCGCCAGTATCGGCGTGGCGCTCTTTCCGCAGCATGCCCGGGATGAAGCCTCCTTGGTTCACTGTGCGGATCAGGCGATGTACCACGCCAAAGCCCAAGGTCGCAATCGCGCGGTTCTCTACTCCGCTGGCGCCTCGGATAGGGCCGTTTGCGGCGAGCCGACGTACTGAAACATGAACGTCAGTGCTGCGGGCAGGCTGGCTCGCCAAACACGCCAGGTATGGCCACCGGGATACAGGTCGAGCCGCACCGCGCCGGGCTGTATACGCTCCATGGCCTGACGAAGCTGGCGGGCATGGAACTCGGCATCGTACACATCGCTGCGACCAGCGCTGATATAGAGCGGCACCGGGGGTGTGTCGCTTCGTTCGGCTTCCGGGCGCGGCGTCACGCGCAGTCGGTAGCTTTCCAAATGGGCAGTGTAATTGAGCCGCTCCCAGAGCGTCTGATCGAACGCCCCTTGCGCGTTCAAAAACGCCGGATGCCGGTGGGCTGACGAATTCTCAGGCGGGGCGGGAACGTAGCTGGCAGGGCTGAGGGCGGCCGCAGCGGCGAACAGCTCCGGCCGTTCGAGGGCGAAGTTGACGGCTCCATACCCTCCGGCCGAGAGTCCGGCGACGCCGCGCTGCTGGCGTGTCGTGCCGACATGATAGGTTGCCTCGATATGCGGCATCAGGTCGTTGAAAAAGGCGCTGCGGGCGGCTTCGTTATATCCGTCGACCCACCAGCTGCGGCTGCCGGGCATCACGAATACGGCCGGGGGCACATGTCCCGCGTCGATCAACCGGTCGGCGGTTTTGGGAAGGTTCCCCTTGGTGGCCCAGTCGAGCTCGTTACCAAACGAGCCATGCAGTAGATACACCACCGGATAGGGCATCGAGGCGTGTGGATCATAATCGTCCGGTAAATAGACCGTGTACGGATAGTCGTACCCTAGGGTGGGCGAGAAGAACTGTTCACGGTACACGTCGCCAGCCAGGGTCGCGCCGCTGAGCATCAGCCCGCTCATCACGCCGATCGTCGTGCTCATCCAGCGGATAAAGCGAGCGAGGGAAAAGTGTCTGCGCACGAAGCCTCCAGGAATTTACCGTCGGTTAAAGGGTCGGACAGCGGTGTAACCCGGCCTGTTCATTGCCGTAAGCCCATACATCAGCTTAGCAGCGGTGGTTTGGTGGAGGTTCGATGCAAAAAATCGAGGAGATCTATTGGCTGCGCGCTTACGGCTGTGTCGCCGTCTTTCTATTCCATTGGCTTGATCATATCAACCAGCGTGTGGATAACGTCGCCACGGACCTGATGCGCATACCGCTGGTGCTGGGCACACCGGTCTTCCTGTTCATTTCGGTCTTCGTCTTTGCCGTTCGATACGATCAACAGGTGCCGCCAGGCTTTCTGCTGCAGCGGGTGAAGTACGTCATGTTGCCCTATGTGGTGTACGGAAGTATCTACTCCACGGCCCTGTGGTGGCAGCTGGCGGGAAGCGAGAACGCCGTGGGGTTTTGGGAAAATGCCAAAGTCTATTTTCTTTACGCCGAGTGGCATGGCTACTTTTTGATTATCGCCATGCAGTTCTATGCGGCGTACTGGGCGTACACGCGCTGGCGGCTATGGCGCTATCACCCGGTACCGTGGCTGGTGGCTGCCTGCTGGGTGAGCATGGCGTATTGGGGCTTGGCCTATGCCTTCGAGATCGAGCCGCCGGGCTACTTGCTCTGGGTGGCACCGCTGGGCTGGGTGTATCTGTTTTTTTTG
This sequence comes from Halomonas meridiana, assembly GCF_009846525.1. Classification (NCBI taxonomy): domain Bacteria; kingdom Pseudomonadati; phylum Pseudomonadota; class Gammaproteobacteria; order Oceanospirillales; family Halomonadaceae; genus Vreelandella; species Vreelandella aquamarina. The sequence goes on from NZ_CP024621.1 coordinate 226,963, forward strand.
GCCCTGGTTCTGGTGCGTTACTACCCGTTAACGCCCTCGGCTACGCTGGTCGAGCGGCCCGTATGGCTGCAACTCCTTTCCCAACCGCGTTGGCTTTTCCTGTTCGTCGGCGTAATCGTGCTGGCCACGTTCGAGCATTGGCTGGCGTTCTCGTCGAAGGAAGTCTGGGTCATTCCCTTCTTCGTGCTGTTCACCCTGGCGCTGATGCGTGGCTTGAAAGGACGCAGAGCGCCTGGCTGGGTGCGCTATATCAATGCTTACTCGTTTGGTATTTATCTGGCGCATCCGATGTTTTTCACGCTCACCGATACGTTCGTGGGCGTGACGACACTGCCGCTGGTGGTTTACGCGGTGCTGCTCATCGTCGTAGGCAGCGTTGGCTCTATTTTGCTCAACAAAGCGGCCAATACCACGACGATGGGGGCCATGCTGTTGGGTAAGCGGTTGAAGGTATGAGTGCAGGGTAGGGTAGGTGACAGGGCGGGCATCGATGCGCGGAACCAGAAAAGGCTAGGGCGAGGTGGATGACTGGCTGTTTGGTGAGCCACGGGCCAACCCCAACGATTCGCCGCTCAAGGTTTTAAGCCGGGTCGGGCAAGCGTAAAGGCGCTGTAAAAAATCGAGCAGGGCTGGCTCATCCAGCTCGGGATCGAAGCCACCAATGCGCTCCAACCAGGCGCGCCGAATGGCAATGTAGGGCGGTACGGACACGGCCGTACTGAGAAAGTGCAGCAGCAATCGCTCCGAAAACCGGGGCGTAGCCGCGTTGATGAGCAGTGCATCCATCGCCGTGTTGAGCTGCGGATAGAGCAGGTACCAAAGCTGTGCCGCCATGGGTTCTTTATGCAGCGCAATCAGCAGCCACTCTGCTTGACTGATATAAGCCGCTTGATTGAGGCGCGCGCCGAGCATTTGCGAGGGGGTTACCAGACAGTGGGCATGATAACGCTGTTCGAGGGCGGTGAGCCGCTCGTCCGCCTGCGCGCAGGTGACGATGATCGGCATCACATGGTCGGCCAGGCCGGACTGGCGAATGGAGCGCAAGTGGCGCGGTAGCAAAGCTCCTGTCACTGAAGCGTCTACGATAAAGCAAACCGTACCCATGCACGCGGCTTCCTTTTGTTATGAAGCGTCTCCGATTGTAATTTATTGTAGATGTGGGTTTCTTTGCGTAGCAAGAGAAACTTTTTTAACAACAGGGAGGTGCAAGTGCCTCTCCTCTAACCAATTTGGTGCGTTCTGTGGCTTGAATGCACTATTTTTGTGCATATGAGACACGAGATGCCCTTTCCGTACGAAGCGTGACGATGTGTTGCCACATTAAGACGCAGACGTTTAGTGATTTTTCGTATTTAAAAACAATGGCTTGTTATTTTTTATGGCCATTATGGTGCAGGGTTGGCATGCTCTGTGCTTATGAATCATAGATAGTTTCATCAGCGGCTATTGAAGCGTAGGCAGACGCCTCCAGGCGTGCTACAACGATAGCCGGTCTGAAATGATCGCTGGGCGGTTTGTTATCCATCGTCAGACAAACGTTAAGCGAACAAAAAAGACAAACGCGCCACATGCAATTGCGTGTTGAACGATTTGTTGAATAACACTTTTATCGATAGCTTACAGTTACACGCTTTAAGCCACGCTCATACCGGAGGACACTATGTCAGCCAAGACTCTCGCGCTAATCGAAGAACATGATGTTAAGTGGGTAGATCTGCGTTTCACCGACACGCGCGGTAAAGAGCAGCACGTCACCGTACCGGCACGTGACGTGAACGAAGAGTTTTTTGAAAATGGCCAGATGTTCGATGGCTCTTCCATCAACGGTTGGAAGGGCATCAACGAGTCTGACATGATCCTGCGTCCGGAAGACGGCACCGGTTTCTTGGACCCCTTCACCGAAGACGCTACCCTGATTCTGCGTTGCGACATCATCGAGCCGGCGACCATGCAGGGCTACGATCGCGACCCGCGCTCCATCGCTAAGCGTGCCGAAGCGTACCTGCAGTCTACCGGTCTGGGCGACACGGCCTTCTTCGGTCCGGAGCCGGAATTCTTCATCTTCGACGAAGTACACTGGAAAGCCGACATCCAAGGTGCCATGTACAAAATCACCTCTGATGAAGGTGCATGGGCGACCAGTAACCAAGTCGAAGGTGGCAATCTGGGCCACCGTCCCCGCGTGAAAGGCGGCTACTTCCCGGTTCCCCCGGTCGATAGCTTCCACGATATCCGTGGCGCGATGTGTAATACCCTGGAAGCGATCGGTCAGACCGTCGAAGTTCACCACCACGAAGTAGCTAACGCGGGTCAGAACGAAATCGGCGTTAAATTCAACACGCTGGTGAAGAAAGCTGACGAAGTTCAGGAAATGAAGTACGTGATCCACAACGTGGCACACGCTTACGGCAAAACCGCTACCTTCATGCCGAAGCCGCTGGTAGGCGACAACGGTTCAGGTATGCACGTACACCAGTCGTTCTGGAAAGATGGCCAAAACCAGTTCGCGGGTGACGAGTACGCGGGCCTGTCTGAAATGGCGCTGTACTACATCGGTGGTATCATCAAGCACGCTCGTGCCCTGAACGCCTTCACCAACGCTTCTACCAACTCGTACAAGCGTCTGGTGCCGGGCTTCGAAGCACCGGTCATGCTGGCCTACAGTGCCCGTAACCGTTCTGCTTCTATCCGTATTCCGTACACCGCTAGCCCGAAAGGCAAGCGTGTAGAGACTCGCTTCCCTGATCCGACTGCCAACCCCTACTTGGCGTTTGCAGCGATGCTGATGGCGGGTATCGACGGTATCAAGAACAAGATCCATCCTGGCGATGCCATGGATAAGAACCTGTACGACCTGCCGCCGGAAGAAGGCAAGTCCGTACCGACCGTTGCTAACAGCCTGGATCAAGCGCTGGAAGCACTCGATGCTGACCGTGCGTTCCTGACCGAAGGTGGCGTGTTCACCGACGACATGATCGATGCCTATATCGAACTGAAGATGGAAGACGTCGAGCGTATCCGCATGACGACTCACCCGATCGAGTTCGACATGTACTACTCTTGTTAAGAACGGTCTTTAATGACGGTGCTAAAATCACCCTTGCGGTGTGATTAGCCAGAAAACCCCGCCTCGGCGGGGTTTTTTTATGGAAGCGAATACGCAGGGGCTAGTAATGATGAGCAGACGACGTTTGCAACACAAAATAGGCTTATCCACAGCGGCAGTGCTTCTACTGTGCCTATGGGTAAGCGTGGCCCAGTCGCAAACGGTGTATCGCGTGGTGGATGAGCAGGGCAACGTGACGTTTACCGATAACCCTGAGCGGGGTGGGGATGCCATTACGCTGGCACCGCTGCCCAGCATGCCATCGGCGTCGCGCCCTTCTACAGCGGCACCGCGAAGCCTGGGTAGGCCGGGTCAGCCGTTTATGCCTTATGACCGTTTTACGATTGCTAATCCCGCTAGCGGTGCTTCCGTGCGAGGCGGTATGACGCCAGTGGAAGTGCAGGTGGTGCCACCGCTGCGAGACGACCATCAGATTCAACTGCTGGTGAATGGCGAACTCAGCCAGTCGGCCCTGCATAGTGACGCTTTCTGGTTGGCAGGCTTGCCTGCAGGGGCGCACCAAGTGTACGCCGAGCTGCTGGATAGCCAGGGCCGTGTGCAGCACCGCACCGATCCGGTGACTATTTTTATCGCTGAATAGTCTTGTGCACTATAATGGTGCATTAGGGCGGCGAGGGCGACAGCGCATTGCGCTATAAAGGCTCGCCATGCGCCCGTCATCTGCCCACAAGCCGTGCAAGCCGCGGTTTGCGCTGAATTGGCGCGCTTTTTGCAGCTCCTCCCCTAACACCCCTCTTTAATGGATCAGTGCCCATGAGTATTGGTCGGAGCGACGCTTCAGGACACGCCATGTATCAGCGTTTACTCGAACACCTCACCACCGCAGTTCTGCTGCTCGACGGTGAACTCCGCGTGCGCTGGATGAACCCGGCCGCGGAAGCGCTGCTGGCGGTGAGCTTCAGCCGCGTGCAGGGCATCAGTTTGGATACGTTGCTCGGCGGTGATGAAAGCATCGATGAAGTGCTGGCCAAAGCGCGCGATGCGTTCCATCCCTACACACAGCGCGAGGCGCGTATTACGCCGCTCAATAGCGACCCGCTGACCGTCGATTATACGGTCACGCCGCTCTCTGCCGATGAACTGCTGTTGGAGGTCGAGCCGCGGGATCGCTTGATGCAGATCTCCCGGGAAGAGGCGCTCACCACTCGCCAAGAGACCATCAAGGTGCTGGCGCGGGGCTTGGCTCACGAGGTGAAGAACCCATTAGGCGGCATTCGCGGTGCGGCGCAACTGCTGGAGCGTGATTTAGACGACCCGGCGCTGCGGGAATTTACCCATATCATCGTCGAAGAAGTAGACCGCTTACGAGATTTGGTTGATTCCATGCTGGGCCCGAACCGCATCATTAAACATGAGCCGGTCAATATCCATAAAGTGCTGGAGCGAGTGCGAGCGCTGCTGATTGCCGAGCATCCCCATGTCACCGTCAACCGCGATTACGACCCCAGCCTGCCGGATCTTTCCGGTGACGAATCGCAAATGATCCAAGCGGTGCTCAACGTAGCGCGCAACGCCGTTCAGGCCATGAGCGATGCGGGCACGTCCGCTCCCGAACTGACGCTTCGGACCCGTGCGCGCCGTCAGTTTACCCTGGGGGCCGAACGGCACCGCTTGGTGAGTGAAGTGGGCGTGATCGATAACGGCCCTGGTATTCCCGAGGCGCTGCGCGACACGCTTTTTTACCCGATGGTCTCTGGCCGCGCGGAAGGCAGCGGCCTAGGGCTATCGATTGCCCAGTCAATATTGCACCAACATCAAGGATTGATCGAATGCGACTCACGACCCGGACATACCGAATTTCGTTTACTGATTCCATTGGTTATTAATTGCACCGGAGAAGCGTCATGACTGAGGCGACACGTACCGATGTTGCACGAGTGGTTATTGTCGATGATGACCGCGCTATCCGCTGGGTGTTGGAGCGCGCGCTGGCGCAACCCGACTTGGAGGTCGAGTGTATCGAGCGAGCGGATACGGCGCTTGCGCGACTGTTGGACAATCCGCCGGATGTGCTGGTCACCGATATCCGTATGCCGGGCATCGACGGGCTGGATTTGATGTCGCGGGTGCGTGACGCCCATCCGGACCTGCCGGTCATCGTCATGACCGCACACTCCGACCTGGACAGCGCCGTGGCCTCTTATCAGGGTGGGGCGTTCGAGTACTTGCCCAAGCCGTTCGATGTGGACGAAGCGCTCGCGCTGGTGCGCCGTGCGGTCGCCCACGCCCGTGAACGCCAGCGGCCGGTGAGCGTGCCAGAGGGGTTGAGCGCCGAGATCATCGGTGAAGCGCCCGCCATGCAGGAAGTCTTTCGCGCCATTGGTCGGCTCTCCCATTCGCATATTACGGTACTGATCAACGGCGAGTCGGGCACGGGTAAAGAGCGAGTGGCTCAGGCGCTGCACCAGCACAGCCCCCGGTCTGGCAAGCCGTTTATTGCACTGAATATGGCGGCGATTCCGCGCGACTTGATCGAATCCGAGCTGTTTGGGCACGAAAAAGGGGCCTTTACCGGTGCGGCCCAGCAGCGCCAAGGCCGCTTCGAGCAGGCCAACGGCGGCACGCTGTTTCTGGATGAGATTGGCGATATGCCGGCTGAAACGCAAACGCGTCTGCTGCGCGTGCTGGCCGACGGCGAGTTTTACCGGGTGGGCGGTCATACGCCGGTGAAAGTCGATGTGCGGATCATCGCGGCAACGCATCAAAATCTCGAATCGCTCGTCGACGATGGGCGCTTCCGGGAGGATCTGTTCCACCGCCTGAACGTGATTCGCGTTCATCTTCCGCGTTTAGCCGAACGGCGCGAAGACATTCCTCGGCTCACCCGCCACTTCCTGGCCGAAGCCGCCAAAGAGTTGTCTACCGACATCAAAGTGTTGACCCCCGAAGCAGAAGCGCATTTAACGCGTCTGCCCTGGCCAGGGAACGTCCGTCAATTGGAAAATATCTGCCGCTGGCTGACGGTGATGGCTTCCGGTCGGGAAATCCTGGTCGAAGACCTGCCGCCCGAACTACGGACGGTAGGAGCCTCCGAGAGCAGCGTACACGGCGATTGGCGTACGGCATTTCGAGACTGGGCCGATCATGCGTTGGCCGAAGGGCATACGCATCTGCTGGAAGAAGCGGTGCCCGATTTCGAGCGTATTCTGATCGAAACGGCGCTCAAGCATACCGGTGGACGTAAGGGCGAAGCCGCCGAGCTGCTGGGCTGGGGGCGCAACACCTTGACCCGTAAGCTTAAAACGCTGCTGCCTGCGCTGGCGGATGACGCCTAATTCGTGGGCCCGCGGGTAAGGGATGGGGGGAGAACAAAGACGGCATCGGCAAGCGCTGGGTCTGTGACACGGCACTCCGCCTGTTCCCAGGGCAGCAGGCTGAGGGTGTGCTGGATCCCCATCCCTTCGAGCTGATGCTCTACGCCGTGGCCGTAGATGACGTGGCCAAGGCCCATTAAGCCAACGGCTAACGCGCCCTCTTTGACGGCTTCTGCCAGGCCGTGCGCCATGGCGGTGTCCCAGGCGAGCTGCGCTTGGGTGAAGCGGGACAACATCGCAGGGTTCTCTTGCCCCATGCCATGCTGCTCGAATACCTGGGTCAAACGCTGCTGATAGGCTGCATGGGCGGGTAGCGGGGCAGGAATTCCGTAGCGCTGGTCAGCGGGTACCTGATCAAAGCCCTCTTGGACGAGCCGTTGGCGCAGTTCTGGCGTGATGTTGAGGGCGACGAGCGGAATCGCTTGTAGTCGCGCGAAGTGAAAAATGGGCATGTAAAGCGCAGCATCGAACCCCCACGCCTCTTCCCAGCGGGTTTCGGCCAGCAGCGCTGTCTCGGTCAGCTCGCCCGCTACCCAGCGGTCCAACACTGGCTGAGCGCTTCTAGGCAGCATCTCCAAGCCAATCACCATGTCGGCACGGTGCGCGTAGAGTCCCGCTAAGGTGTGTAGCTGCCAGCGGTGGTGGTCTTCGGCGTCGTGCTGTTCACCCAGCAGTACGACTTGCTGCTTAGCGGCCTGGGCAAGCAGCGTTGGTGCGTCCACGGCACCGCCTGCCTGCCACCACTGTCCGGTTGACGGGCAGTCGCCATAGGCGTGACCCGTGGCAAGCGCTAGCGTCAGCAGAATCCACGGCCACCTTGGGCGCATCGTGTTAGCCCTTCTGCGCTTTGAGCCGGTTGATCTCGGCCAGAAGCTCTTCTGCTTCTTCGGTCAGCGTGGCATTGGCCCGCATATCGCCGTTACGGGAAGCCTCCATCGCTGCCTGGAGTTTGCGTTCATAGGCCTGCTGGAGCTTCTTTTGGGGATCGCGATTGAATAGTCCAAACATGAGCACTCTCCTTTTTCGTGTATATCCTTTGTATAGATATGAGGTGGCAATGTCGACTATTTGTCGTATTTTTTTATGTCGCCCCTCGCTGACCGTCAGAGCACTGCGCTAGAAAGCGTCTGAAATCCGCTAGAATCGTGTCCAGGCTGCTGTGCAAACGGTGGTCGTCATCGATCATTCGTAGCGAGAGTCGCTGTACACGGGCGCGTTCGATCACGGGCCCTGGGGGAACGACATTGTCCTGCCAGCCATGAATGATATGCGTGTACTGCGCTTGGATCGTGGGGGACGTTTCAGGATACTCGGGCAACCCCAGCGCAGGGGCGAGTAGAAAACAGCCCAATACGGGCGTTTGGGCACTGACCGCCGCACTCAACCAGCCTCCCAGGCTAGAGCCTGCCAAAACGCAGCGGGCGGGATCGTCGCCGCGCGACTGTAGCGTTCTGGTGAGGTGTGCCAGCCGGTCGGTTGGCTCGTCCATGCCGCGGTAATCCATGATGACCGGCTCACAGTCATCCAACTGTTCGGCGACCCCTTTGAGTGCCTGCATTTTCAGGGCGCCGGGGCCGCTTTCCAGCCCGTGTGAAAGGTAGACGGTCATCATCATGGTCAGTCCGCCGAGCGCTGAATGGCTTCGCCGCCCTGTTCGATATCTTGCCCCATACCGCGAACGGTATTGCAGCCACTCATTACCAATAGCGTTGCCAACAGTAGGATGCCTAGTGCGATGGTACGTTTCATCGGTCTTTCCTCATGCCTCAGTATGCCCATGCGAGCGTCTTGGTGTGATGAGTAACATAAGCGTTGTGGCATTCGGCCGCCACTCGGAAACGCGGGTTTTGGTCACGTTGTGCCAACGACGGGGGCAAGGAGGCGACGTGCCGTGCGGTTTTGTCGCATGTGCCAGTTTGCTACATGAAAATTAGCCATCGGTGGCATGGCGCGACCGCCTCGTGAGCTTGAGTTATTTTTTAAGTTTATGTTTTTAATAAATTTATTTTTTATTTTTCACGATTGGCCCAAAGCCTGCAGTACTCTAGATAGATATGAAGACCTGCAGTCGCCACGACGTCAGTATGACAGGAACGTTTAACAGCGTGAGCAGGCTGACAAGCAACTCAGGAAGGCAGGATGCCTAGTATGTAACAGGGAGGTGAAGGACGCTCAGCCTGCTCACTCTCATCGACATAGGACGTGTTGATCATCGATGCCAAGGAGTGGCCGCGATGCAAAACAGCCATCTCGCTTTTGTGAGGTGGTTTTTTTGCGTCGATATGTATACGTAAGTCCCTGATACAGATGGTTGTCATGTGCTCATGGCGTGACTTGCACAGCATTTGTACAGATGAAGGTTCGGTTTTGGTCTATCCTTTCGTTTACACCAAAATTGAGCGGTTAGAAGACGTCAACGTCGCAGCCGTGTACTTTCAGGGACAAACGCTATGGCGATGGTATTGATGTTGGGCATGTTCGTCCTGTTTTTGGGGTTTTCAGGGATCGGTGTGTACATGATGTTCAAGACATCATTGATGACTTTCGCCGATGATCGAGACGATAGGCCGCCCGATATGTAGTGCTGGCACGTGTCTGTCCGTGAAAAAAGCTACGCGCTTCATCGACAAATGGAGCGCGTAGCTTTTTACGTTCAAGAGCGCTGTGGTAGGAGAACAGCGGTTTAGAGGATGTGGGGCTTAGCTACCCCATCCAGTACAGGCTCAGTAACGCGAAGCCGTAACCCATCACACCGCCGACCAGTACATCGCTGACATAGTGCAGCCCAAGCCCCACACGAGAGATGGCAATCAGCAGGCTCAGTGGCAGAACGATGGGTAGCAGCCAGGGGGTATGTGCGGCTACCAGGACGCTAAACATGACGGCGTGCATGGTGTGTCCGCTGGGGAAGCTGTAACGGTCTCGTGCAGGTTCGCCACAGTGCACGCCGCCCAGATAGGTAATGAAGGGGCGCTCGCGACATAGCTTGGTTTTGACCAGTTTGTAAACCGTGACGGCCACGAGGGCAATCAGCGAGTATTGCAGCATGCGCCATACGCCGTCCGGTTGTAGCCAGGGCTGCGCCGCAATCAACAGCACCCACACCGGCCAATCACCCAGTTTGCTGGCGGTTTGTAAGGCCAAGCGCCAGGGGCGATAAAGCGAGAGATGCGTCACTCGCTGGCAAAACCGCCACTCCCAGAGATCAAGACGATCGAATACGACAAGCGGACGAGCTCGCATGATTAGCCTCCTGGGCGTAGTTGAGGTAGCGCAGAAATTGCTCCGCGATGCCCGACCAGCTCTGTTCCAGGGCGCGTAAACGGGCAATTCTTCCTATTCGTGCGTATTCGGCGGGATGTTGGCAAAGCGCAACGGCGGCTTGCTGAAACGCCATGGCGTCGTTGGGTTCGACCGTAATCCCGTTATGACCGCTCTGGATCAGTTCGGCGCTAGCAGCGTGGCGATACGCCACCACCGCGAGTCCGCTCGCCATGGCCTCGGTGACCACATTACCCCAGGTTTCCGACAGCGAGGGAAACACAAACATATCGGCGCTGGCGTAGTGTCGAGCCAGCGCCTGTTTATCGACGAATCCCGTAAAATGTGCGTCAGGGAGCGCTTTCTCTAATTGTGCTCGCCCGGGGCCGTCGCCGACGACCACGAGGGCCATGTCGGGACGTACGTCACGCATGGCCTGGAGGGTTTCTTGCAGCAACGCGAGATTCTTCTCTGGCGCTAGCCGACCCACGTAAAGCGCGACTGGCTGATGTTCGCTGACGCCCCACGCTTTTCTCAGCGCATCATCGCGGTGGGCGGGCGAAAATTTATCGCCGTCGATCCCCCGCGACAAAACTTGTACGTCGTGGATACCCTGCTGGCGCAGCAGCGCGGCCTGTTGCTGGGTAGGCACCAGAGTGAGCGCGCAACCGTTGTGGAAGTAGCGCAAGTAGCGGCGTGTGGCAGATGATAGCCAGGAGACACCGTAATCATGGCAATAGTGATCGAAATTGGTATGCCAACCCGCTACCAGTGGAAGTTCGAGCTGTGTGGCCGCCTGCCGAGCCGCCCAACCAAGCGGCCCTTGGGTCGCTAGATAAACCACGTCGGGCCGATGCTGCTGCCAAAAACGACGCAGCGTGGCGGGGCGAGCAAAGCCCACCTGTACATCACGGTAGCCTGGGATCGAGCAGCGATTGACCTGTAGTTCTTGCTCGACACCCTGGGCGGTGCCAGCCACTCTTGGCGTTGGACGAATCACATCCACTGTGACTCCCAGACGCTGTAACTCACGGCACACCCGGTTAAGCGTGTGGGCGACGCCGTTGATTTCTGGTGACCATGTTTCGCTAACGATACAAAGTCGCATGAGCGATGCATCCCTTTATCACGTTTTCGAACATGATGCGCAGTCACAATGACACTGCCGAGTCAGGTAAGTGAACAAGCGATGACAGCAGAGGTGCGCGCATGCGATCAGGACAGATCCTTCAATTCTTGGCTTTAATAGTTGCCCAATCGCAATGAGTACAATGACATATTGTTCTCAATTAAGTATTGATGAAACGCAAAATGCAGCGTTAACAAAAATGAAATGTGATACGTCTATAGTGAATGACGAAGAGGTTTGTAGTGCCTCTATCGTGCCTTCGCAACGCTCAATTGTAGTGGCTTACAGCTTTATTCTAGCGTTAGAAGTGCTGCTCCAGGCAACGGCTGATTAAAGACGCCGACTATGTTTAAAGATTGACTTTTAAGACTCGAAAGTCATTTATCGCCGATGTGTCAATGACACATCGGCTTTTTTCGTTATGCTGTTTTATTATTTAATCGCGTGTTTAAGGAGAGAGGATGTCGTCCACCGTTGTAATTACAGGCGCAAATCGTGGCGTAGGATTAGCCCTTGCTGAGCATTATCAACAGGAGGGATGGAAAGTCATCGGCGTGTGTCGCCAAACGTCTGATGAATTAGCACGTGTCGCCGACAACGTGATAGAAGGCATTGATGTGACCCAGGACGACGATATCGCGCGCCTTTCTGCGGCGCTAGCCGGGCACACCATTGACCTGTTGATCAACAATGCGGGCCTGCTGCGCGATGATGTGTTGGGAGATATCGAGATCGACAGCCTACGCCAGCAGATGGAAATCAATGCCTATGCGCCGCTGCGAGTCTCCGAAGCGCTGCTGCCGCTGATGGAAAAGGGCAGTAAAATCGCCAATATTACCAGCCGGATGGGCTCCATTGCCGATAACGATTCGGGCGGTCGCTACGGCTATCGTGCGTCAAAAGCGGCGCTGAACGCCTTTGGTAAATCGTTAGCCATCGATCTCAAGCCTCGCGGCATCGCCGTGGCGCAGCTGCATCCGGGCTATGTGAAAACCCGCATGGTTAACTTTGGTGGCCACATCAGCCCGCAGGAATCCGCGACGGGCATTGCCGCCTGCATCAAAGCGCTCAACTTAGAGAATAGCGGCGGCTTCTGGCACTCCAATGGCGAACAGTTGCCTTGGTAGTAATCGGCCAGCTTGGCTGCCTACACCTCTCCAGTACGTTTACCAGTGGTGCTATTAAACGGGTGAAGTGCATCGCTGGTGACGTACACCTGCAGCGTTTCACCTTCGCTGACCGGCGGCTGGCCTGCGGTACGCACCACCGTGGGTTGGTCGCTGCCTGCCAAGTTCAGGTAGAGATGGCTCTCTGCCCCGGCGGCTTCAAACAACATCAAGGTAGCGTTCAGCGTTATATAAGACGCGGCTGGCGGGGCGAGCTGCATATCGTCCGGGCGGATGCCGACGGTATCAGTCTCTTTCGGCAACTGACTCAGCACGCCCTGGGTATCCTGCTGCGCAAGGTAATCCAGCGGCAGCATGTTCATGGCCGGGGAGCCAATAAACTCTGCTACAAACATGGTGGCTGGGCGGGCGTAGATCTCCATCGGGGTGCCCACCTGCTCAATCTGACCGGCGTTTAGTACTACCAAGCGATCGCCAAGTGTCATGGCTTCCAACTGGTCGTGGGTCACGTAGAGGCTGGTGGTTTTTAACCGCCGCTGAAGCTGCTTGATCTCGACGCGCATCTGCACGCGCAGCTTGGCATCTAGGTTAGAGAGCGGTTCGTCAAACAGAAACGCGGCGGGCTCGCGCACTAACGCACGGCCCATCGCCACCCGCTGGCGCTGGCCGCCGGAGAGCTTGCGCGGTTTGCGCTCCAAAAAGTCCTCAATCTCCAGCATCTTGGCCGCTGTGCGCACCCGCTGGTCGATGTCGTCTTTTTTGAAGCCGCGATTCTTCAGGCCATACGCCAGGTTGTTGTACACCGTCATATGCGGGTAGAGGGCGTAGTTTTGGAACACCATGGCGATATCCCGCTCGGCGGGCTCTAGCTGGTTCACTACACGCTCGCCGATTTTCAGGGTGCCCTCGGTGATGGTCTCCAGACCTGCCACCATGCGCAGCAGGGTGGATTTACCGCAGCCGGAAGGCCCGACTAGCACCACAAACTCGCCGTCCTGAATGTGTAAATCGACCCCTTTGACCGCCGCCACGTTGCCCGCGTAGGTTTTTTTCAGCCCTTCCAAGGTAATGCTGGCCATGGTTATTTCTCCGTCTCGGTCAGGCCTTTCACAAACAGGCGTTGCATAAACAGAATCACTAATACCGGTGGCAGAGCCGCCATCACCACGGCGGCCATAATGAGGTGCCACTGGGGGTTCTCTTCAGAGGTCATGCGCTGAATGCCCATCACAATGGTGTAGTAGTCCGGGTCGGTGGTGATCAACAGCGGCCACAGATACTGGTTCCAGCCGTAAATAAACATGATCACGAACAGCGCGGCGATATTGGTGATTGAGAGCGGCATCAAAATGTCTTTGAAGAATTTCAGCGGGCCTGCGCCATCCACCCGGGCCGCTTCCAGCATCTCTTCGGGGATGGTCATAAAAAACTGCCTAAACAGAAACGTCGCGGTGGCGGAAGCAATGAGCGGTATCGATAGCCCGGCAAAGCTATTGAGCATATTGAGATCCGCGACCACCTGGAAGGTAGGAATAATGCGTACCTCCACCGGCAGCATCAGGGTAAGAAAGATGAGCCAGAAGAAGAACATCCGAAAGCGGAAGCGGAAGTACACAATCGCAAAGGCGGAGAGCAGCGAGATCGACAGCTTACCCACGGTAATCGCCATGGCCATGATAAAGCTGTTCCATAGCATGGTGCCGGCAGGCGGTGCGCCTGCGTTAGACACGCCGGATTGCCACATGCGGGTAAAGTTTTCGATGCCGTGGGCACCGGGCAGCATCGGCAGCGTGCCGCGCAGCAGGTCGCCCGGCGCTTGGGTCGAGGCCACCAGCGCCACGTAGACGGGAAACACCACCACCGCGACGCCTACCATCAGCGTTAAGTGGGCAAAAAAGTTCGCCCAGGGACGATTTTCAACCATGTCAAGACTCCAACAGTCAGCCTGCGGCTAGTAGTTCACCCGGCGCTCGATAAAGCGGAATTGCACCACCGTGAGTGCGACCACAATCACCATCAAAATCACCGACTGCGCGGCGGATGACCCCAGGTTCAGGCCGACAAAGCCATCGGCGTACACTTTGTACACTAGCGTGTTGGTGGCCTGGGCAGGGCCGCCCTGGGTAGTGGCGTGAATAATGCCGAAGGTATCGAACATCGCGTACACCACGTTCACCACCATCAGGAAGAAGGTGGTGGGAGACAGTAGGGGGAACACAATGGTCCAGAAGCGCTTCATGGGGCTGGCGCCATCAATGGCGGCGGCCTCGATGAGCGATTGGGGAATCGACTGCAGCCCGGCCAGGAAGAACAGAAAGTTATAGGAGATCTGTTTCCAGGCGGCGGCAAAAATCACCAGCAGCATGGCGTCCGCCCCTGAGGTGCGGTGGTTCCACTGATAGCCCACCATATCCAGCATGTAAGGCACGATGCCGATGGAGGGGTTGAAGATAAACCACCACAGCACCCCGGCGATGGCGGGGGCAATGGCATAGGGCCACACCAGCAGTGTGGTGTAGGTGCTGCGCGAGCGAATCATGCGATTCACCGTGCAGGCCAGCAGCAGCGCCACTGCCATGGAGAGCAGCGTCGTGCCAATGGCGAAAACTGCCGTCACCGAGAGCGAGTTGAGATAGTTGCCGTCACGGAACAGGCGGGCAAAGTTATCCAACCCGACAAAGGTGGTGCGTAGGCCAAACGCGTCTTCACGGAGCAGCGATTGGTAGAGCGCTTGACCGGCAGGCCAGATAAAGAAAATCAGCGTGATAATGACCTGAGGGGCGATTAGCGCATAGGGCAGAAAGCGCCCTGGAAAGGTCATGCGTTTGGTTTGCATAAGCGACGAAACCTGCGATTAACAGACGGCACTAATAACGACATCGCCGCCTGCCTAAAAGGCAGACGGCGATGCCGGTGCTTACTTACTGGTTCGCGGATTCAAAATCGCGCAGTAGTTGGTTGCCGCGCTCTACCGCCGCATCGGCCGCTTCCTGGCCTGATTTGCCTCCGGTCATCACTGCTTCCATCTCCTCAGAGATGATGTCGCGGATTTGTACGAAGTTACCAAAGCGCAGGCCTTTGGAGTTCTCGGTGGGCTCGTTCAGCGTCATCTGCTTCAGCGAGGTATCCGCACCGGGGTTCTCATCGTAGTAGCCCTGCTCTTGGCTCAAGTCCCAAGCGGCTTGAGTAATCGGCAGGTAGCCGGTTTGCTGGTGCCATTCGGCCTGTACTTCCGGCTGAGAGAGGTACTCGAAAAACGCTGCGACGGCGGCGTATTCGTCATCAGTGTGGCCCTGCAAGGCCCAAAGTGTTGCCCCCCCAATGATGGAGTTCTGCGGCGCGCCTTCTACGTCAGCGTAGTAGGGCTGCATGCCAAAACCCACTTCAAAGTCGGCGTTGGCAGCCACATCGGCACGGGAGGCGGACGAACCGAAGAAGATCGCGCACTCTTGGGAGTAGAACAGCGGTTCTGCATCTGGGCCAGGGCCGGGGCCGCCCCATTTGAAGGCGCCGGCATCTTGCCAGGTTTTCAGGTTATCCCAGTGGCGGGCGACCAGCTCGTTGTTGAAGTTCAGCTCGGTCTCCAACCCACCAAAGCCGTTTTCCAGCGTGCCCAGCGGGGAGTTATGCATAGCGGAGAAGTTCTCCAGCATCACCCAGCTCGGCCACGAGGTGGTAAAGCCGCAGTTAGCAGCACCCGATTCGGTAATTTGGGTAGCGTATTCAGCCACCTCTTCCCAGGTTTGCGGCGGCTGTTCTGGGTCTAGGCCGGCTTCCTCAAACGCATCACGGTTGTAGTACATGATGGGGGTGGAGGAGTTAAACGGGAACGACAGCATGTTGCCGTTGGTATCGGTGTAGTAGCCGACCACCGCGGGCAGGAAGGCTTCGCGATCAAACGCGCGGCCATGGGCTTCCATCAGCTCATACACCGGATAAATCGCCCCTTCGGCGTTCATCATGGTGCCGGTGCCGACTTCAAACACCTGCAAGATGTGCGGCTGCTCGCCTGCGCGGAACGCTGCAATGGCGCCGGTCATGGTTTCGGTATAGTTGCCGCGGTAGCTGGGAGTAACGCGGTACTCATCTTGAGAAGCGTTGAACTCCTCGGTCATGCCTTCCAGGATTTCGCCCAGTTGGCCGCCCATCGCGTGCCACCAGGTGACTTCGGTAGCAGCAGTGGCGGAGACACTGAACGAGGCGGTGGCAACACCGAGGGCAAGCGCGTGCAACGTGAAACGAGACATAACGGCTCCTTGTAGGTCTTGCGCAGTACGTTTATTGAGTTGTTGGGTGCACTGAACAGTAGGAAGTGTAGATGACGCTTTCGTGAATGCACGGTGAACTTGCCGTGACGGCCAACGTTTAGTGAGACGCTTGCAGTGCCCAGTAGGCAAAGGACAGGCGGGGTGCTAGGGTGGCTGAAAAGCCTAACGAACGAGATCAACATGACCGATGCAACTGCGCTGCTGGCCCAATTGGTGGCGTTCGACACGACCTCCAGCGAATCGAATTTGGCACTTATCGAATTCGTCGAGGGCTATCTAGCCGATTACGGTGTGACCGCCGAACGGGTGATGAGCCCCTGCGGCACCAAAGCCAACCTGATTGCCCGCATTGGCCCGGATGCCCCCGGCGGCGTGATGCTGTCAGGCCATACCGATGTAGTGCCCGTGGCTGGCCAGCCCTGGAGCAGCGACCCGTTCACCCTGCGCGATGGCGGCGATGGCCGTTTATATGGGCGCGGCACTTGCGATATGAAAGGCTTTATTGCCTGTGCGCTCGCCATGGTGCCCACCTGGGCGAGCGCACCGCTGAAGCAGCCGATTTACTTCGGCTTCTCTTATGACGAAGAGATCGGCTGCGTGGGCGCCCCCAGCTTGATAAAGCGCTTTTGTGAGCACTACTCCACCACGGCTCATGTGATTGTCGGCGAGCCCACCAGCATGCAGCCGGTGGTGGCGCAAAAGGGCGCGACCAACCTGCGCACCACCGTGATTGGCCGTGAAGCGCACAGTAGCCAAGTGAATCAAGGCACCTCCGCGATCCACGTGGCCGCAAGGCTGGTGACGTTCATCGAGGACACCATGGCCGCACTGGTGGAAGAGGGACGCGTGGATGAGGCTTTTAACGTGCCGCATACCAGTTTGCATGTGGGTAAAATCAAAGGCGGCACGGCCATCAATATCATGGCGCGGGAGTGCCAGTTCGAGTGGGAGATTCGCCACCTACCCACAGAAACCTTTGAAGAGGTGTACGGGCGCTTTAGCGACTACTGCGCAACGCTCAGTGAGGCGTTAAGTGCTCAGGGCAAAACCGTGGAAATCATCACTGAGCCGTTGAATGTCACGGTGCCAGGGCTGGCCGACCGTGACAATCAGCAAGTATTGCGGCTGGCGCAAGATCACCTTCCTAACGGCTGCTGCCAGCATGCGGTTGCCTATGCGACCGAAGCGGGGCAGTTTCAGGGGCAAGGTCTCCAGGCGATTATTTTAGGGCCGGGCAGTATTGCCCAGGCGCATCAGCCGGATGAGTATATTGAAACGGCGCAGCTCGATGAGTGCAGTGCGTTTATGCAGCGCTTAGGCAGCGCTCTGGAAACGCCATATTCAGGCTAACGCGTTTATTTGCACCCAATAAAAAACACCCGCCAGTGTGATCGGGCGGGTGTTTTCTTGAGACGCTTACGGTCTGGCTGTTAGTGCTGATGCTGCTCTTCGTAAAGCTCGGCTTTCGCATGGCGCATCACATCTTCGCACGCCTGCTGCTGGGCCAGCTGGGTGAGAAGCCGTTGTGTGACCTCAAACCCTTTCCCCAAGCAGGTATCCACTTCGTCACGGCTCACCTGGGGCGAGACGCTGCAGTCGATTTTGATCGTGCGGCCGCCGCCTTCCAGCCGGTCGGCGAGTTCTCTAAGCCGCCACGCGATTCGCTCTTTCCAGTTTGCTGATTCTTCCGCGCCTTCGTTTACGCTAAACGTGCACTGCCATTCCGGTTTGTAAACCTTCATAGGAGAACCTCCACTGCGTTTGGAAAGAATGATCGATCGTGTTGTCGTACTCCGTCTGTCTAAGGATCTTGCTCTGTTACTATACCCAACTCGGGGCCAATACCGAAACAAAACATCTACAGCGCCCGCAAAATGCATAAGCCAGAGCCACAGCTATGACTCACTCACAGCCTGAAAGTTGCCCCTGCGGTAGCGGTCTTCCGTTTAATGGCTGCTGCCAGCCCTACCACCAAGGGGCACTGCCACCCACGCCAGAAGCGCTGATGCGTTCACGTTACGCGGCGTTCGCGTTGAATCAGCGTGACTATCTGCTGGCAACGTGGCACGCCACGACGCGTCCTCATCAGCTACCGCCCGACCCCGATACACAGTGGCTGTCGCTGGTGATTGTCGAGGCGCCTAGCGCACAAGATGACCAGGGAACGGTGCACTTTCGCGCCACGTTTCGCGAGCCCAGTGGCTGGCATGTGTTAGAGGAGGTCTCGCGGTTCGTGAAGGAAGCGGGGCGCTGGTGGTACGTCGACGGTACGCCCAGCGTGGCGCGTTTAAAGCCGGGTCGCAATGCGCCTTGCCCCTGTGGTAGCGGGCGTAAATTAAAGGTATGTTGCAAAGCATAAGCACATCACTGCTAAGTCGTGTGAGGCATGAAACGCCATGATCGTTGGGTCGACTAACGCACTGAAAACCGTACGGCGGCACATGGGCGTTCATCGCCACACGGTCACGTCGCTATTCCTCATGGGGACACTGCTGCTGGCCGCCCTTGTTGGAGTGCCTCAAGCCACCGCCGAGGAGGCGCCCCGCACGAACGCTTTCTCAACATCGGACATCAACTTGGTGGTGCCCTTTGGGCAGGGCGGCGCGACCGATATTCTATTTCGGGTCATTGCCGAGCAAGCGCAGACCTATTTGGGGACGTCGATCATCACGATGAATATGCCGGGCAACGGTGCCACGCTCGGCTCGCAGTTCGTGAAGCAAGCCGCCCCGAATGGCCTCACGCTGTTGGGCAGCCATCAAACCATCGACTTGGCCTATATCGCCGGACTGTCCGACTACTCCCACGATGCGTTTGCCCCCATTGCCCTGCTGACTCGCACCGTGAACATTCCCGCCACCGTGTCCGGCCATACGCTCACCACGGCCAGCGAGATCGCAGCGTTCGTCGAGCAGCATCCCGGTGAGCTGTTGGTGGGCATCATTCCCAACTCGACCGATCACTTCTTTTGGTTGCACTTTTTCGAGCAGACGGACATCTCGCCGGGCGACATCCAGTTCGTGCGCTACCCCGATACGGGGGCTCAGGTCGTGGCGCTACTGGGCGGCGAATTGGACGTGGCCATGCTGAACCTGCCCTCCGCCGGGGGGCTGTTCGCGAGTGGTGCGCTGGTGCCGCTGGGCGTGGCCAGTGACACGCGGCTCGCGGCGCTGCCGGAGGTGCCGACATTGATCGAGCAGGGTATCGCGCTGGTCAATACGACGGATCGCGGCCTTTTTGCGCCGCTGAATACGCCGCCGGAGCGTCTGGAGCGTTTGGCCCAGGCCTTCGAGGAAGCCCTTCAACAGCCTGCGCTGGTGGAATCGCTGCAGCATACCCACGGCTCCCACGTCGATTTCATGCCCCGCGACGCGTATGGCCGCTATCTCGATGCCCAGTACGACCAGCTGCAGCGATTGGCCGATACCATGGCGTTTGAGCGCTAGCCTTGAGGCCATAGAACGCAGAGGAGAGGCCGCGTGCCGCTAAATACTCGTGATCTTGCAGCCGAAACGCTGCTCTTAATCGTCTCGGCCACGCTGCTGCTGATGGGAAGTGCTGGCCTGCTAGTCGGGCTGGTGCTGCCTGAAACACTGCTCGGCCCCCTGCTGGTCCCCGATGCGTCGCTGGCCACGTTTCTGATAGGGGTGAGTTTGCTGGCAACGCTCTGTCAGTTGGCTTGGCTGCGACAACTGAGCGCCGCCGTGCTGGCTGTGCTGCTGCTCTATACGCTGCTACATAACGTGGTGGATGGTGGCGTCGCAACGTCACTGGTGAGTCAGGACGAGCGCATGACCACCCTAGCGGTGCTGATGCTCGGCTGGATGACTGCGTGTCTGTGGGTCGGCGTGGGCAGCCACTGGCGCCGAGTCTGCTGGCGAGCGTCTGGGGTCGGGCTACTGCTGTTCGGCGTTTGGGTGGTGGCGCGGCTATGGATGAGCGATGCAGAAGATCGGCCGCTGTTCAGCTCATCGCCCATTGCGGTGCTGGTCTTCATCGTGCTGCTGGGAGCCGCGCTGCTGGTCGCGGGCTGGCGACATCGCGCCGAGCGGCTGAGCCCTGGTAAGCTCACGGTCATGGTGGGGTTGGCGGGCGTGTTGGTGAGTAGTCTCGCGTGGTTACTGCTGAGCATGAACCAGCGTTCGACCATCGAGTTGCAAGCCAGTTATCTGCTGGATAACGTGCAGCTCAACGCGGAGCAGGCCATGTCAGAGCGTCTGCAGCTCATGCACCGTATGGCAGAGCGCCTGGGGAGTTTGCCTGACGAGCAGCGCACGACACTGCTCCAACAAGATGCCCAGAGCTATTTCCGCGATACCCTGAGTTTGAATGCCATCGCCCTGATCGATGCTCAAGGGGGGCTGATTTGGCGCCAGGGGCGTCAGCAGGGGCGCGATGGTTGGTTGGTAGGACAATTAGCCAAACCCAGCGTACAGGCGTGGCTGGCGGTGCCCTTTGATCGTCCGCGGCTGCTGATGCCCGATAGCGAGCAGCGCAGCATGATGCTGATGGCGCTTCCTGTGCCCAACCGAGCGCAGCAGCTGCTGGCGGCCATCGATTTGAGCGCGCTGCTCAACCATGAGTTAAGCCTGGCGCTGGGGCCGTTTCAGGTAGGCGTGAGCCGAGGCGAACAGCTGCTGATGATGTTGCACCCCTCGGGCTTCGCCGTGGAAGGCGTAGAATCCCCCGTGAACGCCTTGGCCAACCGGCTCACTGGCTTGCCTGGCGGCGTGAACTTAATGCTGACCGCGTATCCTGGGCAGCATCATAATTGGTACCTCTTGGGGGTGATGCCCATCAGTGTGGCCATGGGCGGCTTGGTGATGAGCTGGCTGCTGGCCTTTAGCGTGGGCGTCGTAGGGGCTACCATTGCCCGTACTCGGGAGCTGGCGGCGGCGCGTCACTCGTTGGAAGAGAACGAGCAGCGCTACCGCTCGCTGTTTGTGCACCACCCCGACGCCGTCTTTTCGCTGGATCAGCGCGGCTATTTCCAAACCGCCAATACCACCTGTGCCGATGTGACCGGCTACCCGTTGGACGAGGTCGTGGGGCGGCACTTCACCGATTTCATTGCTCCCCACGAGCGAGAGCGCATCAAAGCGCACTTCACGTATGTGCTTCAGGGAGGCATTAGCCGCTACGAAGTCACCATGACCGACCGGGAGGCCCAGCAACGCATTCTGGATCTGATCAGCCTGCCCGTCACGGTCAACGGGCACATCGAGGGGGTCTACTGTATCGCCCAGGACGTGACCGACAAGCGGCGTCAGCAGACGCGGCTTCGCACCCTGGAGCGCAGCGTGGAAGCGAGCGTCAACGGCGTACTGATCGCGGATGCCCGACAGCCTGACCTGCCCATCATCTACGCTAACCAAGCGTTTAGCACCATGACGGGGTACGCCCAGAGTGACGTGATTGGCCAAAACTGCCGTTTCTTGCAAGGGCCAGAGAGCGATCCCGCCATGGTCACCAAGCTACGGCGCGGGATTCAAGCGCAGCGCGAAACCCATGTCACGCTGTGCAATTACCGTAAGGATGGCACGCCATTCTGGAACGATCTTTATATTGCGCCCGTGCGAGACAGCGAAGGTCAGGTCACGCATTTCGTGGGCGTTCAGCACGATATTTCGCAGCACAAAGCCTATGAAGCGCGGCTGGCTTACCATGCCACCCATGACGACCTGACCCGTCTGCCCAACCGCATGATGTTCGAAGAGACCCTGCATAAGCAGTTTGCCGCCGCCCAAGGCAGCGGTGAGCGGATCAGCGTGCTGTTCGTCGATCTGGACGACTTCAAGCCCATCAATGATACCTTAGGGCATGCGGTAGGCGACCAAGTACTGATCGAAGTAGCCAAGCGGCTGCGGGCCGGGCTACGCCAGGAAGACACGGTCGCCCGCCTGGGGGGCGATGAATTCGTGCTGCTGATTACCAATACGGGCGACGAGCAGCAGGTCATCGAGGTGGTCGAGCGCTTGCTGCCCGCGCTCGCCAAACCCTACTGCCTGGAGGGCCATGAACTGTACCTGACCGCCAGCGTGGGGATTGCCATGAGCCAGCCCGACACGCCGCAGCCGCAAACGCTGATCCAGCAGGCGGACATGGCGATGTACAAGGCCAAGCAGCAGGGACGCAACGCGTACGCCTGGTTCAGTCACGACATCAATGCGCTGGCCAGCGAGCGAGTGAGCCTGCGCAATGACCTGCAAGAAGCGATCGACCACCAAGGCTTCGAGCTTCACTATCAGCCGCTGATGGATCGGCAAGGCAATATTGCCAGCGTGGAGGCGCTGCTGCGCTGGCCGCATCCCAGCAAAGGCTATGTCTCGCCGGCACGCTTCATTCCACTAGCGGAAGCCACCGGGCAGATCATGCCGATCAGCGAGTGGGTGCTGCAACGCGCTTGTCACGACATGCTGGCACTACAGCGCAGCGGCTTGGGCGCACTGCGCGTTGCGGTCAACCTGTCACCGCTACAGTTCCATCGTGACAGCTTCCTGGCCACGCTACGCCAAACCCTGGCCGATACCGGGCTGCCTGCCGAACAGCTCTCCCTGGAACTGACCGAAGGTATTTTGATGGATAACACCGCCTCCGCCATCGAGATTCTACATGCCCTTCGCGGTATGCAGGTCAGCGTCTCCATCGATGACTTTGGCACCGGCTACTCGAGCCTGAGTTATCTGAAGCATCTGCCCATCAGTACGGTGAAAATCGACCGCAGTTTCATTCACGAGCTGACCAACAGCAGCGATGATGCCGCCATCGTTCAAGGCATCATCTCCATGGCTCACCATTTGGGGCTGAGCGTTGTGGCCGAAGGGGTCGAGACCAGCGAGCAGCACCAGCGGCTGTTAAGCTATCACTGCGACGGCTTCCAAGGCTTCGGGTTGGCCAAGCCCATGCCCTTGGCGGAGCTCGAGCGCCTGCTGGCCGCTCAGCGAACGGCCACCACGCCCGTCAACCAATGAGTCATCATGGACAAGAGTTCGCCGCCCCAATGGTATCTCTACCTGCTAGAGTGTCAGCGGGGTACCTATGTGGGTATTACCAACAACCTCGCCAAGCGCTACCGCGCCCATGCGGCGGGTAAAGGCGCGCGTTATACCCGAGCGAATCCGCCGTTAGCCCTGCTCGGCGCGCAGCCGTTTGCCGACCGCGCTGAGGCCAGCCGAGCAGAGTATCGGCTAAAGCAGCAGTCACCCGATCAAAAACGCCGCTGGGCCGCCAAGTGGCCATATACGTATGAAGAGTAAGGAGCCTTGATGCTGACGTTTTTCTCCGAAGGCAGTCGCCGCCGCCAAGCACGCAGCGAGCTGCACGATGGTGCCTTGGTCACGCCCTTCGAGTGCCCGGAACGAATCGATTTGGTGCTGGCAGCCCTGCGCCAAGCGGCCTTGGAGGTGCGCGCGCCCAACGATTACGGCCTAGCGCCCGTGCTGGCGGTTCACGATGCCGAGTACGTCGCGTTCCTGGAAAACTGCTGGCAGGCATGGCAAGCGGCGGGGCATGCGGGGGAAGCAATTCCCAACATTTGGCCTGCACGAACGATGCGCGGCGACCGCATTCCCCAATCGGTGAGCGGCCAGTTGGGCTACTACGCCCTGGCTGCTGAAACCTCGATTACGGAAGGCACTTTTGCCGCTGCCTTGGCAAGTAAAGATACGGCGCTGGCGGCAATCGATCATACCCTCGCCACTGGCGAGCCGACCTTCGGCCTGTGCCGTCCGCCGGGCCACCACGCGGCGGTGGATCAATTCGGCGGCTACTGCTTCTTTAACAATGCCGCCATCGCCGCCCAGCGTGCGCTGGACGCTGGCAAGCGCCGTGTCGCGATTCTCGATGTGGATTTTCATCACGGCAACGGCACCCAGCAGATCTTCTATCGCCGTGACGACGTGCTGTTCGCCTCGCTCCACGGCGACCCTGACGTGACCTTCCCTTACTTTTCGGGCTACAGCGACGAAACCGGCGAAGGAGTAGGTGAAGGCTTCACGATCAATTACCCGCTGCCACCGGGCACCTCCGTTGCGACGTGGATGGCCGCGTTGGATGAGGCGCTGGCGCACATCCACAGAGCAGAGTGCGAGCTGCTGGTGGTATCGCTGGGTGTGGATATTTTTGAAGGTGACCCGATCAGCGCCTTTACCTTTCAACACGCCGACTTTATTGCGCTTGGGCAACGTCTTGCCGAGGCCGGGCTACCCTGCGTGTTTTTGATGGAAGGGGGCTATGCCGTTGAGGATATCGGGGTCAACGTGGTGAACGTCTTACAAGGGTTTGAAGAGGTCATGCAGGGCGCGAAATAAGGCATTAAGGTGACAGTTGCACGAAATTCGGGCAGTCTTATGCCTTTTTGGCCTATGCTATAGGTCGTTATCTCTTTTTTAATTTGATCGTTCAACGCGGGAGCGGCACGTGGCAGTTTACGGCGGTATTCAGGCACATGAAGTGGAGCGTTGGCTAAATGCCCTCACCAACGCGGCCTATGACCGACGCTGCCCGCTCACTAAAGTGCATGGGGGCAACGCCCGTGCCCGCACTGCCCGCCAGGATTTACTTCACCTGGCGACCGCGTTTCGAGGCGGCGAGCGCAGCCGCGACGCCGTTGCCGATGGCCTAAGCCGTTGGTGCCAGCACTATCTGACCGAAGCGGAGTGGTACGTGCTGGTAGGCGGGCGCAGGCCAGCTGCCCAAGCGAAGCCTGCCCCGCGTGTGAGCGAGCCATCCTCTGACACACCGAACGCCGACGAGCAAGCCGCTGACGATGCCTTGGAAGTGCTTTACCAACACCGCGTGGGTTAACCCACGACTGTTTGCACTGTTACAATGGATGCATGAACAGTGCCTCTGCCGCTCCGGCGACCGCCTCCCTCGATGATCCTTTCTACTACTTAGCGAATTTTCGCTTCGTGGTCGCGTGGGTGCAGGCGCGCCACGGTGATTTACTCAGTGCCGATGAGCATCACACGCTCCAGCAGTGGTCGCAGCTGCCCCGCGCTTCTCAAGCGCTGTTAGTGCGGATGGTGATGCGTAAAGGCGAGCTGTTCCGCGTGGATAAGCTCCGCTATCCCGAAATTGGCGATACTTATCAGGCGTTGGCGCCGCTAATGGCGCTTGGCTGGGTGGATGACGCGCCGCTGTTAAGCGTGGAGGAGCTGTTTCGGCTGCTGCGCTTAAGCGAGCTGCGCGACGCCCTGAAAGCCTCTATGAATTCCGTTGGGCTGCCGTCTAACGCCACCAAAACAGCGCTTCAGGCGGCGTTAACGCCGATGCTTACCGATGCACTGCCGCTGCGCCAGTGGTGGCCTGCCGCAACAACGCACATCGTGCGACTCAACGTCATGGCGCTGTGCGACCGCCTGCGGCTGATGTTCTTTGGCAACCTGCGTCAGGACTGGGCCGAGTTCGTGCTCACCGAGCTGGGTTTACAGCGTTTTGAACAAGTGCCGCTGACCGCCGATTCACGGGCGTTTCAGCATCGAGACAAGGTGGACACCTATCTGGCACTACACTACCTGCGCGAACGCCTAGAAAACGGTGAGCTGCCTGAACAGCTGGCTACAGAAGTGCCCGCGGCCTCCAACAACCGTTGGCTAGACGCACGCCGCTCGCGGCTGCTGCTTACCCTGGGGCAAACGGCGGAACGTAGCGGCAATACGGAGCTGGCGCTGTCGCTTTACGCCGAATCGACTAACAGCGAGGCGCGCATACGCAGGCTGCGAGTGTTGGAACGCCTGAAGCGCTATTCAGAGGCTTATGAACTCGCTCAGGCCGCGCGCGAGCAGGCGGGGGAGAGCGAAGCCCAAGCGCTGGGGCGCTTGTTGCCGCGCTTGGCGCGCAAGCTGAACCAGCCTGCCCCCCAGGCCGTGAAAGCCGCCGAGGCCCCGACCTACGTGCTGGAGCTTCCTGGCCCTCAATCGGTAGAGCGCGCCGTTGCCGAACACTTATCCACCGCCAGTGCTCCGGTGTTCTATGTGGAAAACGGCCTAATCACCGGGCTTTTTGGTCTGCTGCTCTGGCCAGCGATTTTCAAACCGCTGCCGGGGGCGTTTTTTCACCCGTTTCATAGTGGGCCTGCGGATTTGTACCGCGAGGACTTCGTTCGTCAGCGCCAAGCTGAGATCGACGCCTGCCTGGCGCAGCTAGACGACGGGCGCTACCGCGAGACGATGCGCGCGACTTGGCACGCGAAGCAGGGCATTACCTCGCCGTTTGTGCACTGGGGTGTCTTGAGCGAACCGCTGTTAACAGTCGCGCTTAGCTGCCTGCCCGCCGCGCATCTGCGCGCCTGCTTTATCCGCTTGCTGAGTGACCTAAAGCACAATCGGGCAGGCCTGCCGGATCTTATTCAGCTAATGCCCGATGCGCCCGCCGGGGAGCCTCGCTACCGTATGATCGAAGTGAAAGGCCCCGGTGACCGCCTGCAGGATAACCAGCGTCGCTGGATTGATTTCTTCTGCCGCCACGACATGCCGGTCGAGGTGTGTCACGTGCGCTGGCAGCCAACTTCATGAGCCGCTATCGGGTCGCAGTGCGTACGCTGTGCGACTTCACCGCACGCCAAGGCGACCTCGACCACCGTTTTACCCCCGCGCCCAGCGCCCAAGAGGGCATTGAAGGCCACGCGCTAGTGGCCAAACGTCGGGAAAACATAGCGGGCTACTTGGCCGAATTACCGCTCTCCGGCGAATATCAGGGGCTAAGCGTGGCGGGCCGCGCCGATGGCTTCGATGTGGCGGCGAATTGCGTTGAAGAGGTTAAAACCCATCGCGGTAGCCTGGCGCGTATGGCGGATAACCAGCGCGCACTGCACTGGGCCCAGGTGAAGGTATACGGCGCGCTGCTCTGCGCCGAGCGCGGCCTTTCGCACATCACGCTGGCGCTGGTGTACCTGGATATTGCCAGCGGTCAGGAAACGCGGCTGACCTTGGAGGCCAGTGCCACAGAGCTTGATGCGTTCTTTACCGACCAGTGCCAGCGCTTTTTAGCCTGGGCCGAGCAGGAGGCTGCCCACCGCGAACGCCGCGATGCGTGGCTCGCCACGCTGACCTTTCCCCACGTGGATTTTCGCCCAGGCCAGCGGGCGTTGGCGGAAGATGTGTTTAAAGCCGCCAGCACCGAACGCTGCCTGCTGGCCCAAGCGCCCACCGGCATTGGCAAAACCCTGGGCACGCTGTTTCCCATGCTCTCCGCGATGCCCCGCCAGCGGCTCGACCGCATCGCTTTTCTCACTATGAAAACCCCTGGCCGCCGCCTCGCGCTGAATGCCTTGGCGAGCCTAGATGCCCCCGCGCAGCCGTTGAGGGTGCTGGAACTCGTCGCCCGCGATAAAGCCTGTGAATACCCCGGCACCGCCTGCCAAGGTGATGCCTGCCCGTTAGCAAAAGGGTTTTACGACCGCTTGCCTGCCGCCCGCCAGGCAGCGGTGGAACAAAGTTGGCTAGCGCGCGATGCGCTGCGGCAGGTGGCGCTGGCGCATCAGGTTTGCCCCTACTACTTAGACCAGGAGCTGGCCCGCTGGGCGGATGTGGCGGTGGGGGATGTGAACCACTGGTTCGATAGCCACGCGCTGCTGCACGGGCTTGCCCAGGCCAACGACTGGCGAGTGGGGCTGCTGGTGGATGAGGCGCATAACCTGGTAGACCGTGCTCGCGGCATGTACAGCGCCGCGCTCTCCCAGCAGCGTTTGAGCTTCCTGCGCCGTCATTCCCCGCCCGCCTTAGCCAAGCCGCTGGCCCGCGTGGGCAGGCAGTGGCAGGCGCTCAATAAAGAGGCCGCCGAGCACTCAGAACGGCGTTACCACTTGCTAGAAGCGCTACCCACCAAGCTGGTGGGCGCACTGCATGCCCTGGCCGGGGCTATCTCGGATTATCTCGTGGAGCACCCCGACGGCGCGAATCAGGCACTCCAGGAACTGCTGTTCGAAGCGCTTGCATTCTGCCGCCTGGCGGAATCGTTCGGCGACCACTCGCTGTGCGATTTGGAGATTCAAGGCAAGGGAAGTGCGGTGCTTGGGTTACGCAATGTGATCCCGGCGGACTTTCTCGCCCCGCGCTTTAAGCGCGCTCACTGCACGGTGCTGTTTTCCGCCACGCTGTCGCCTTTCCATTACTACCGTAACCTGCTGGGCCTGCCCGAGCAGAGCGTATGGCGCGAGGTGGATTCGCCCTTTGTCGCCCGTCAGTTAGAGGTGCAGCTACGTACGGGCATTTCTACGCGCTATCATCATCGTGTTGCGTCGGTAATTCCCATCGTCGCTACGCTGGCAGAGCAGTACCGGCGCTCGCCGGGCCACTATTTAGCCTTTTTCAGCAGCTTTGCTTATCTAGAGCAGGTGATGCGTGTGTTTGAGCAGGCGCACCCTGAGATTCCGGTGTTTGCGCAAACTCGCAGCATGCAGGAGCCCGAGCGCGAGGCGTTTTTGGCGCGCTTTGCCCCCGGCGGTAAAGGCATCGGTTTTGCCGTGCTGGGCGGTGCCTTCGCGGAGGGAATCGACCTTCCCGGTGATCGGCTCATCGGCGCTTTCGTGGCGACACTGGGCCTGCCGCCCTTTAACGATTTCAACGAAGCGCTAAAAGCGCGCCTGCAAACACGTTTTGGCCAAGGTGATGACTACACTTATCGTATTCCAGGGATGATCAAAGTGGTGCAAGCCGCCGGGCGAGTGATCCGCAGCCCGGACGATGAAGGAGTGGTGGTATTGATGGATGACCGCTTTGCTCAAGCCAAGGTGCGCGCACTGCTGCCGCGCTGGTGGCACCTGGGCTGATCGCTCGGAAAATAGCAGCGCAAAAACAAAAACGGCCACTTGCTCTAGGAGCTAAGTGGCCGTTTTCACTAAATTCTTGGTCGGAATAGCAGGATTCGAACCTACGACCTCTGCCTCCCGAAGGCAGCGCTCTACCAAGCTGAGCTATATTCCGAAGGTTGCTAAGGCGTGCTCAACAACGGGACGAATCATACGCAGGCGAAGGGCTTTTTTCAAGCCCCTTTTGCGCTGTTTGTGCAGAGACGCCGTTCCCGGCGATTAGGCTTGGCGATCGACGGCCAAGCGGGCGAGTTGCGCCATGCTGTCGCGGTAGGTGCTGGCTGGCAGGGCGTCGAGTTCAGCCAGCGCTTTGTCCGCCATCTCTTCTGCCCGAGCACGGGTGTACTCGAGGGCGCCGGTGGCCTGGATGATCGCGAGTACGTCGTCTAGCTGCTCGAGACCGCCTTTACGAATCACCTGACGAATCAGCTTGGCTTGCTCGGGGGTGCCACGCTCCATGGCGTGGATCAGCGGCAGCGTGGGCTTGCCTTCGGCCAAGTCATCACCAACGTTTTTGCCCATGGCCGTGGCGTCGCCCTGGTAGTCCAGCAGGTCGTCGATCAGTTGGAAAGCCAGGCCCAGGTAGCGGCCGTAATGCTGCAGGGCGCGCTCCTGTTCGGGCGTGGCCCCGGCGAGCACTGCGCCGCTATGGGAGGCGGCTTCGAACAGCATCGCGGTTTTGCCCTGAATCGTTTCGAAGTAATCCGCCTCGGAAATGCTGGGGTTGCCAATGTTGGTCAACTGCAGCACTTCGCCTTCCGCAATCACGCAAGTCGCGCCGGAAAGGATCGCCATGATACGCATGGAGCCAACGTCGACCATCATCTGGAACGAGCGGGAGTAGAGAAAATCGCCCACAAGCACCGAAGGCGCATTGCCCCAGGCGTCGTTAGCGGTTTTCTTGCCACGGCGCATGTGCGACTCGTCCACCACGTCGTCGTGCAACAGCGTGGAGGTGTGCATGAACTCGATCAGCGTGGCGAGTGTGATGTGCTTGTCGCCCTCATAGCCCAACGAACGGGCCGCCAGCAGCACCAGAAGCGGGCGCAGACGCTTACCGCCGCTTTCGATGATGTACTGGCCAATGGTTTCCACCAGCGGCACTTTAGAGTTGAGCTGAGCGACGATCGTCTGGTTGACGGCGTCAAAGTCATCGGCCACCACGGCGTGCAGCGGTGAGGGCGAAGGGCTGGCAGGCGGGGTTGGAGAGACGTTGGCTGTCATGGGTTCCGTTCATCGCGGCGGGTAAGAAGAGTGAGGTCATGCTATGGGGCTGCCTGTAAGGCGTCAAGGCGTAGCGCCATGGGGGCGGCATGCCGGTGATTGACAAGTACCGGTGGCCTTGTGGTAAGGCGCGATAGTCGTTATAATCCGCGACCCACTCATCATGCTCCCTGTCAGATGGTTGCCAAAAGGGGCGCCACTCGCAGCAGGTCGATAAGAGCGGAAGGCGATGAGCGTTGGTTACGCGGGGCGTAACCGGCATTAACGACAAGTCCGGAGAGCGACATGTACGCAGTTATCAAAAGCGGTGGCAAACAGTACCGCGTTCAAGAAGGTCAGACCCTCAAGCTCGAGAAAATCGAAGTCGCTACCGGCGAAACGATTGAGTTTGATGAAGTGCTGCTGGTTGCAGACGGCGACGACGTCAACGTTGGTGCTCCGCTGGTAAGCGGTGCCAAGGTTTCCGCCGAAGTTGTTTCCCACGGCCGTGGCGACAAAGTCACCATCATCAAATTCCGCCGCCGGAAGCACCACATGAAGCGTCAGGGCCACCGTCAGTGGTTCACTGAAGTCAAAATTACCGGAATTTCTGCGTAAGCAGCCAATTCCCTTTAGGAGGATTTTGCAATGGCACATAAAAAGGCAGCCGGCTCCACGCGTAACGGTCGCGATTCCGAATCCAAACGCCTTGGTGTGAAACTGTACGGTGGCCAAGCGGCAACCGCTGGTAACATCATCGTTCGTCAGCGCGGCACGCGTTTCCACGCCGGCACTGGCGTGGGCGTTGGTCGTGACTACACGCTGTTCGCACTGAACGATGGCGTCGTGAAGTTCGAGACCAAAGGTCCGAAGAACCGTAAATTCGTCAGCATCGTATCTGCCTAAGCAGCCTAGGTTGCTTTGTGTAAGTGCTCTTGTGTCACTTACGCAGTGCGAAGATGACGAAAAAAAGCCCCGCCATGGCGGGGCTTTTTTGTCTTTTCGATCCCTTTTGCCCGCATGAGGCGGGTGGGGATAGTGCAGTGAGGGCGGCGGAAGCGGCCGGGAGAATCCAATGCAGTTCGTCGATGAAGCCTCGATCATTGTTGAGGCAGGTAAAGGCGGCAATGGCTGTCTGAGCTTTCGCCGCGAGAAATATGTGCCCAAAGGTGGCCCCGATGGTGGCGATGGCGGCCACGGTGGCAGCGTCTACCTGATTGGTGATGACGCGCTCAACACCTTGATCGATTTCAAATTTCAGCGCTTCTACAAAGCTGAAAACGGGCAGGGCGGTATGGGCCGCCAGATGAGCGGTAAAGCCGGGGAAGACTTGCACGTCAAAGTGCCGGTGGGCACCACGGTGATCGATGAAGACACCCTCGAGGTGATTGCCGACGTGACGGAAATCGGTCAGGTCGTGCTGGTGGCCGAAGGCGGTCGCCGTGGGTTGGGAAACATTCACTTCAAATCCTCCACCAACCGTGCACCGCGCCGTACCACGCCGGGCACCGAAGGCGACCGTCGTAACCTGCGCCTGGAAATGAAAGTGATGGCGGATGTGGGCCTGCTCGGCATGCCCAACGCCGGTAAGTCGACGCTGATTCGGTCGGTGTCGGCGGCCAAGCCCAAAGTGGCCAACTACCCGTTCACTACGCTGGTGCCGAACCTGGGCGTGGTGAAGCTGGGTATGCATGAGCACTTTGTAATGGCCGACGTACCGGGGCTGATTGAAGGTGCCTCCGACGGCGCTGGCCTAGGGCTGCGCTTCTTGAAGCACCTGACCCGCACGCGGCTGCTGTTCCACGTGGTCGATGTGGCGCCGTTCGATGAGTCTGACCCGGTGGAAGCGGCGCAGGCGATTATTCACGAGCTTGGTCAGTTCTCTCCAGCGCTCTCCGAGCGGCCCCGCTGGCTGGTGCTGAACAAGTTCGATCTGCTGCCGGAAGAGGAGCGCGAGGCGCGCGCCCAAGCGATTATTGATGCGCTGAACTGGGATGGCCCCGTCTTCCGCATTTCGGCGATCAGCAGTGAAGGCACCGATAAGCTGGTGCAGGCCGCTTACCGCTGGCTCACCGAGCAGCAGCGTTTGGAAAACGAAGACGAAGAGGCCCATGCCCGCGAGCAGGAGATGCGTCGCCGCATGGAAGAGGAGTCGGTGGCCCGTACCGAGGCCCGCCTTGGCCGTCGTCGTAAGCGCGATGATGAAGAAGACGATGACGATTTCGACGACGATGATTACGATGTCGAAGTGGAGTACGCCCCGTAAGCCAGCGGCGTACTAGCTAGGATGAAACGCGTGAGCGCAATGGCGTGGGAGAGTCGCGACGTGGAACACAACGAGCAGTTGCCAGGCCGTGAGGCGCTGAGTAGCGCCCGCCGGGTAGTGGTCAAAATTGGCAGCGCGCTGCTTACTAATGATGGTCGCGGGTTGGATGAAGCGGCCATCGGCGGCTGGGTGGATCAAATCGCCGCCCTGCATCAGCAGGGGAAAGAGGTGGTGCTGGTCTCCTCCGGTGCAGTGGCAGCCGGCATGGTACGCCTAGGCTGGCAGGCGCGCCCTAGCGCCGTGCACGAGCTTCAGGCGGCCGCCGCCGTGGGCCAAAATGGCCTGACCCAGTGCTACGAGCAGCACTTTGCCCGTCACGGCATGCTCACCGCGCAGATTCTGCTTACCCACGACGACCTCTCCAACCGCAAGCGCTACCTGAACGCGCTCTCGGCGCTGCGCACGCTGGTCGAGATGCGCGTGGTGCCGGTCATCAACGAAAACGATACCGTCGTCACCGACGAGATCCGCTTTGGCGATAACGACACCCTCGGCGCGTTGGTGGCGAATCTGCTGGAAGCCGATGCGCTGCTGCTGCTCACCGACCAGGAAGGCCTGTTCGATGCCGACCCCCGCCATAATCCTGACGCCACGCTGATTGCTGAGGGGCGTGCTGACGACCCCCGCTTGGCCGCCGTGGCGGGCGGCGGCGGGGCGCTGGGCCGGGGGGGGATGAGCACCAAGGTGCGTGCTGCCCAGCTCGCGGCGCGCTCCGGCGCGGTGACCGTGATTGCCAGCGGCCGCCAGCCGGAGGTGATCACTCGCGTCATGGGGGGCGAAGCGCTCGGCACGCTGCTGCGTCCGGATCAAGCGCCGATGGCGGCGCGCAAGCGCTGGCTGGCGGGACAGCTTCAGGTGCGCGGTACGCTGGTGCTGGATGCGGGTGCGGTCAACGTGCTGCGCGACAAAGGCTCCAGCCTGCTGGCGGTGGGCGTGCGTGACGTGCAGGGCAGTTTCAAGCGCGGCGACATGGTGCTGTGTGTGGACGAGCAGGGCGCTCGCGTGGCCAAGGGATTGGTCAACTACGGCGCTGACGAAGCCCGCCAGCTAGCGGGCCAGCCAAGCCATCAGATCGAAGCCATCCTTGGTTACGTGGAAGCCCACGAACTGATCCATCGCGACAATCTCGTGGTGGTTTAGACGGCGGGTTAGCCACGCCGCTTCGGCGGTAGCGGTACCTGGCGCGGCCAGTCGTCGGGTACCACCATCAGCCGCGTTAGCGGTCTCTCCTGGCCACTATTTTCTTGGCAACTCTCTTCCCGGCAGTTCTCTTCTTCCTGTGGGTCGTACAGCATTACTTGCTGCGGCCCGTAGCGGTTGATCTGCGCCATCACGTCCGCCATCTGCGCTTGGGCGGGGCCAAATGCGTCGAGCATTGGCGGCGCTAACCAGTGGGGCTTTTCCAGCCAGGCGATCTGAAGCGCCGTGCTGTAGCGTTCGGCCACGCTGGGCCAAGCGTGTTGATAGCACCACCACCCCCGCCGATGCTCGGCGGTTGCGCCGGTTGGTGGTGGCAGTGCGACATGCCAGGGGTAAAACAGTACGCCGGGCATGGCAAGCCGTTGGGTGAGCCGTGCGCTGAACGTCGCGGACTCCGAGATGTCTCTGGGCGTTAGCCAATGCGCCATGGCGGCCTTTGCAGGGGCCGTGCGGGAGAGCGGCAGCTGGTGGTGCAGAAGGTGACCGCACTTCAACGCCAAACTATCCAAGCCGCCGGGGCCAATCCAGCGGCTTTGGCTGGTGGGCTCTCCCGGCCCGTCCGGCAGGCCGAGATAAAATTTGATGGCCACTTCTAAATGAATGGGGGAGGGGAGATCCCGCGTGCGGTAGAGCAAGTCCAGCTCTCCCAAGGTGTTGCGGCGCTGGGTGATGCGTAGGTTGTTGGCCAGTAGGCGAGTATTAGGGGCGTTATCCAGTAACAGCTGCCAAAGCCGTTCATGGTAGTGGCCCATGCGCGTGGTCAGCTTGCCATCTAGGGCTTGCACCCTGGGTAGCAGGGTGTCGAGCCACTTATGCTGCTCCTCTGCTAAGCCCAGCGCGGAACGTGTGGGGCGGCCTGGGTAATCGCCAAGGGTCACCAAATCTGGTGTGACGATGAGCCACGCCATATCGCGCAGCACCGCATGGTGAATCCCATCGCTGACACCTTCGGCGGAGGTCGTCAAAAGTCTCTCCTATCAACCGGCCCGATATACGACTGAGTTAGCCGCTTGCTGCTACGCTAAACACATTACCTCGCGATGCCAATAAAATCCCCTAGATACACGCAAAGGAGTGTTGCATGGGCAGTGCCAAATTGAAAAAGCAAAAATCTAAAGCGAAGAAATCCTCGGCGAAAACGTCCACCACCAATGCGCCGCAGCGGCTAACCCCCGAGACGGGCGCCGCGCTGTTCGAAGATGCCCGCTCACGGCTTGAAGCGGTCTTCAACGCGCTGGCGATTCATCCCGATGCCCAGGCCCGGTTGATGCAGCCCAGCCTCTCGCTGCAAGTGAGTGTACCGGTGCGCATGGACGATGGCAGTTTGAAGGCGTTTCCCGCCTGGCGAGTGCAGTACGACACCAGCCTCGGCCCGGCCAAGGGGGGCGTGCGCTTTCACCCCGATGTGAATCAGCATGAAGTGACCACTTTGAGCTTTTGGATGGCGGTGAAGTGTGCCGTGGTGGGCCTGCCCTATGGCGGCGGCAAAGGCGGCGTGCAGGTGGATGCCAAGGCGCTTTCTTCGTTAGAGCGCGAGCGCTTGGCGAGGGGCTATATTCGCGCTATTGCCGACATCATGGGGCCAGACCGAGACATTCCCGCACCGGATGTGAATACCGATGCCACCGTCATGGGTTGGATGATCGATGAGTATGAGCAGATTCGGCGCGCCCAGGCGCCTGCTGCCATCACCGGGAAACCGCTATCGCTTGGCGGCTCGCCGGGGCGTGTCGAGGCCACGGGGCGCGGAGCGCTCACCGTATTGGATTTATGGGCCGAGCGCGAAGGGCGCAAGCCCGAGGAGACCACGCTGGCCGTGCAAGGGTTTGGCAATGCGGCCTTCCATTTTGCGCGCTTGGCAAGCCAGCGTGGCTACAAGGTGGTTGCGGTCTCCGACTCCAGCGGTGCGATCTACCATGCCGATGGGCTCGATGTCGCGGCGGCGAAGGAGGACAAGAAGCAGCATGGCAAGCTGTCAAAAAGCCAGCAGGGCAAGGCCATGTCTGGAGATGACTTGTTGACCCTGGAGGTCGATGTGCTGGTGCTCGCCGCGCTGGAAAATCAGCTGCATCGCGACAACGTGGGCGAGGTGAAGGCAGGCGCGGTGCTTGAAATTGCCAATGGGCCGCTCACTAGCGATGCGGATGCGGCGCTGGAAAAACGCGGCGTGCCGGTGCTGCCCGATGTGCTGGCGAATACCGGCGGCGTCATCGTGAGCTATTTCGAGTGGCTGCAAAACCGTGCGGGCGAAACCTGGCAGGAAGAGGAGGTCAATCAGCGTCTGGATCGCCGACTCGGCGATGAGGCCAAGCGGGTGCTGATGAGGGCGGAGGAGGAGCAGATCACCTATCGTCAGGCTGCTTACCGGCAAGGTATCGAGCGCATTGCAGCGGCGATCATGGCTCGAGGGAACTGCCAAGACTGCCGCTAATGAGCGACGCAACGCAAGCGGCGGGCCCGAGGGCCCGCCGCTGTGTCAGTGCTGGCACACTGCCATGCTAACTGACATGTGGATCGCTTGAGTGATCAGTCGCGATCCATTTGGGTGACGTCGAAGGAGCCCTGACGCAGGCTCAACTCCAGCTCGCGGCCGTTCTGCTCACGACCCTCGACCTCGATGATGCCGCTCTTATCGATATCGATGCTTTCGAATTCGGTCATGCCTTCCTGGCGGGCAGCATCAAGTGCTTGGCGGACGTCCTCTTCACTCATACCCCAGGCGCCGGTAATCAGACGCTTGCGCTCTTCTTGCAGGCTTTCGCCGTTATCGATGGAGAAATCCACGTCGGCGTACCATTCGTCATCCAGCCAACCTTCCACTTCCACGCGGCCACGGTCGTCCACGTTGATCTCTTCGATGTGGCTGAACCCATAGTCGTTGGCGTAGGTCAGAATGTCATCGATCCGGTCCAACGGCTGCGTGTCGGCTTGGGCGCTGCCCGCTGAGGCGGCCAGGAGAAGCGCAGAGGTCGGGATCAGCAGCATTTTTTTCATAGCGTTCATATCAAATTCCTTCTTTGCTTAGTGAATGCATTGCCGGATGATGCCTAACGAAGGTCAGTCAGCGAATGCGACAGGGTATTTATATCACCGGGGGTCTTTCCTAAACCTGACAAAGCCGTTCATCTAGCGTTCATGTTGCCTTTGGCATCCTAGTCTTATGAAAACGACGTCTCTCCTCTCACTCAAGCAGTTACCCTGGCAGCGGCTCCCTTTGACAGGGGGGCTGGCGCTACTGCTGGTGCTCGTATTGATGGGTAGTGCGACCGGTGACCAGCACTGGGAGGCGCTGCATGGCGAAGTGCGGCGAGGCGACGTGGTTCCCCTGGATACCATTCTCGACTGGCTCGACGCCCACTACATCGGCGACGTGTTGGAGGTCGAAATCGAGCGCGACGATGGGCTGGTCGAGTATGAAATCAAGCTGCTAGGCCCCCAAGGCCAGGTCGTCGAGTTCGAGTTCGATGGCCAGAACGGCCAGCTCATGCAAATCGAAGGCGTGCGCATCCGCGACATGCAGCGTTGATACGGTTACCTGCAATATCCCGTCTTTACTGAGTGTATTCATAAGGGTGTGTTGATGAAGTGTTTACTGGTAGAGGACGACCAGGCGCTTGCCCGCGAGCTGAGCCAAGCGCTGCAAGATGGCGATTGGATCGTCGAGCGTGCGGAGAACGGCCAGGAAGCGGACTTTTTGGTGCGCACCGAAGCGTACGATACGGTCATTTTGGATATCGGCCTGCCCGATGGTGACGGCACCCGTTGGCTCTCTTCCTGGCGGGAGGATGGCATCGACCTTCCCGTGCTGATTTTGACCGCCCGCGAACGGTGGGCCGATAAAGCCGCTGGCTTTACCGCCGGTGCCGATGACTACGTCACCAAACCTTTCGAACCCGCCGAAGTGCTGTTTCGCCTGCGGGCCTTGGTGCGCCGTACCCATGGCCATGCGCACCCGGTGCTCAAAGTGGGCGAGCTTAGCCTGGATACCCACACGCAGCATGTCACCTTGGTGGGCAGGCCGGTGAGCTTGACCGCTCAGGAAACCCGTCTCTTGAGCTACCTGATGCACGCCTCTCCTCGGGTCGTCAGCCGTAGCGAGCTGTCCGAGCACGTGTACGACCGTGACCACGAACCCGACTCCAATGTGATCGACGTTCAGGTTAGCCGTCTGCGTCGCAAGCTGGGCGCGTGGCGCATCGCAACGCTGCGTGGCCAGGGGTACCGCCTGCTAGCCGATGAGCCAAGCGATTCATGAGCGCCAACGTCGTTACTTGGAGCCAGCGCTGGGCTAACCGCTCCATCACCCTACGTCTGCTGCTGGCGGTGCTGCTCATGGTGCTGCTGGCACTCCCCGTGGCCGGCTGGCTGTTGTCCCATCACTACCGTGCCTCTGCGGTCAACGCGTTCGATGAACGGCTGGAAGCGACCCTCAACGTGGTCATTGCGGGGGTGACTTACGACCCGCTCACCGAGCAGCTCCACTACGAGCGCGCGCTGGGTGACCCGCGTTTCGACCACGTGTACTCAGGCTGGTATTGGCAGATTACCGACGATGCGAACCACTCGGTCACGTCGCGGTCGTTATGGGATCAGCGCTTGCCGGTACTGGAGAGCGAGCGAGTGACCGCCCGCACGCTGCCAGGCCCGCGTGGCCAGCAGCTACGCGTCGTAGAGCGCGATATCTATTTGGGCGCGCTGGAGACGCCGCTGCACGTGAGCGTCGCCGCACGTGACGACGACTTGCGCGAAGACGTTCGGGCTTTTCAGCAGATGCTGTGGCTGGGACTGTTAGGCCTGGGTGCGCTGCTGCTAGGCGTGCTGGCACTACAAGTGCGTTGGGGACTCGCGCCGCTGCGGCGCATGAACGCCAACTTACGTGATGTAGAGCAGGGGCGGGTAGAGCAGCTGGATACTCGTTTGCCTGACGAGCTGGCCACGCTGGCTACATCCATGAACGCCGTGCTGGCCCGCGATCAGCGGCTCATCGAACGGGGCCGCCACACGGCAGGCAACTTGGCCCACGCCCTCAAAACACCGATCAGCGTCATGCGGCTGTTGGCCAAACAGCTACCCAGCGAGAGCCGCAGTGCCTGGGAAGCCGAGCTGTCGCGTATCGATAGCGCCGTGCGTCACCACTTGGCGCGGGCTTCCGCTGCAGGCGAGGGCGTGCGCTTTGCCCCAGTAGCACTACAAGAGACGCTATCGCCGCTCATCAACGGGCTTGCCCGGCTCGCGCAGCGCCGTCATATTACGCTGCGTCAAACTGTAGATAGCGGCGTGCGGGTGCATATGGACGGTCAGGACCTGCAGGAGATGGTGGGTAACCTGCTGGACAACGCCCTGCGCTGGGCCAACAGCGATGTGCATATCCGCCTGCAGGCACAGGGGAACACGCTGCGGTTGGTGGTGGGCGATGACGGCCCCGGTATGACCCCGCAGGAGTGCCAGGCAGCGGTCCAGCGCGGCAAGCGGCTGGATGAACAGCGCTCTGGCAGCGGATTGGGATTAGCCATCGTGACGGACCTCGTCACGCTTTATCATGGCCAGATGCGCCTTCAGCGCGCCGAGTCTGGCGGTTTAGAGGTAGTCATTGAACTGCCTGTGGTCGCTACTTAACGAGCTTAAGAGCGATGCAACACACAGCACAGAGGGTGTGAAATGACACAAATCGCCACGACGTTACCCGACGTACTGGTCGGGCCTTTGCTGCGTCGGCTCTCGCCGTCGCGGCTCATTTTATGGCTGGTAGCGACCCGTCCGCTGACCATGCAGCTCGTGCTGAACCCCGAGCAAGAGGAGCAGCAGACCCACGCGTTAGACAACGCCCGCCAGTGCGTGGCGATTGGACGGCATGCTTACATTCACTGTATCGACCTTTCGCTGCCCGCTGCGCTGCCCACCGATACCCGTATTGCCTACGACCTGCAGGTACAAAGCACTGACGGAGCGTGGCAACCCCTGCCGGAGTGGGCACCGTGGCTATGCCACGATGGCTATGACTACCCAGGCTTTGTGTTGGCCTCTCGCCACCACCGTTTGATGCACGGCTCCTGCCGTAAACCCCATCACGACAGCGCCGATGGCCTAGTGCGGGCTGATCACTGGATAGCCGAGCGCCAGGAGTCTCCTACCGAGTGGCCCGCATGGCTGCTGATGACCGGCGACCAAGTGTACGTGGATGACGTGGCAGGCCCCATGCTGCGGGCGGTGCATGCGCTGATCGCCCGCCTGGGGCTGGTGGATGAGCTGCTTGAGGGCGCTACCGTCGATGACAGCCAAGCGCTGTATAACGCCCCGGAAAGCTACTATCACCGAGAGGCGCTGCTGCCGGATGTCACCAGCAATGCGGCGCTGCGTGAGCGCTTTTTTGGCGGCGTCAAAAAGCCGGTATTCACCTCGGCGAACGCCCAGAATCACCTGATGACGCTGGCCGAGATGCTCGCCATGTACTGCCTGGTGTGGTCGCCCACGCCGTGGCAGGTGATTGCCTATGACGCCCCGGTGTTAGGCGACAAAGAGGCCGAGGCTTATCGAGAAGAGCAGGCGATCATTGAAGCCTTTGTAGAGGGCCTGCCTCAGTGCGCGCGGCTGATGGCCCACGTGCCCAGCCTGATGATTTTTGATGACCACGATGTGACCGACGACTGGAACCTGACCGCCGACTGGGAGCGCTGCGCCTACGGCCACCCGTTCTCCAAACGCATCATCGGCAACGCGCTGGTGGCGTACCTGCTCTGCCAGGGCTGGGGCAATGCGCCCGATAAACTTAACCCGTTGCTCCACCAGGCGATCACCCTGTTTGACGATATCGGCCCGCTGAACCCTAGCGCCCAGGATGCTCTCATCGAGCGGCTGCTGCGCTTTCAGGGCTGGGAGTTTCAAGTGCCGGGCACGCCCGCGCTCATCGTGCTGGACACCCGCACGCGCCGCTGGCGCAGCGAGCGCAGCCCCAGTCGCCCATCGGGCTTGATGGATTGGGAAGCGCTGATGGAGATGCAGCAGGCGCTGCTGGGCACAAAGAGCGCCGTGATCGTCTCGCCTGCGCCCATGTTTGGCGTCAAGCTGATCGAAAGTATCCAAAAACTTTTCACCCTGGCGGGCAAGCCGCTGGTGGTCGACGCCGAGAACTGGATGGCGCACCGGGGCGCGGCCAACGTGCTGCTGCATATCTGGCGGCACTCCAAAACCCCCGGTAACTACGTGATCCTCTCAGGGGACGTTCACTACTCCTTTGCCTACGACATCGTCGTGCGCCGCCAGAAGCGGGCGCCACAGCTCTGGCAAATCACGTCGAGCGGGGTGAAGAACACCTTCCCCAAACAGCTGCTGAATACCTTTGACCGCCTGAACCGCTGGCTCTACGCGCCGCTGTCGCCGCTTAACTGGTTCACCAAGCGGCGCAAGCTCAGCATCTACCCCCGCGATCCAGACCAGGCCAGCGCCGGAGAGCGGTTGTGGAACGCCAGTGGCATCGGTTTGGTGAGCCTGGACGAGCAGGGCAAACCAACGGATGTTCGCCAGCTCGATGCCAGTGGGGGCGACGTGGTCTTTCCGCCACCGAAAGTGCCTATCGACCCGTAAAGAACCGCTGGCTGTCATACAATTGTCATCACAATAACGCAGGCTTGCTGCCCTAGAACCTTCCTCATGGAGCGTTACAAATCATAGGGATAGTAGACGTTTGATAGGGCAGCAGGCATATGACCGCACAAGAAGCGCAGTGGCTAAATCAAATTATTGCGGCAGAAGAGCTGCACGTGCTGTTCCAACCCATCGTGGACGCCAATCAGCAGGCCATTTACGGCTATGAAGCGCTGATTCGCGGGCCAAAAACGTCCCCGCTGCACTCTCCCCTGCGGTTATTCGATGTGGCGACCCAGGCGGGCCTGCTGGTCGAGCTGGATCTTCTGTGTCGGCGTCTCGCCATTCGTCGGTTTGCCGAGCTCGAACTGCCGGGACTGCTGTTTCTCAACGTGATGCCGTTGACCATCGTGGAGCGTGATTTCCGCGAAGGGCTGACGATGAGCTTCATCCAAGAGAGCGGCCTGCCCCCTGAGCGCGTGGTCATCGAGTTGACCGAACACGTGCCGATTCATGACTACGAACTGATGCGTCAAGCGGTGGACCACTACCGAGACATGGGCTTTCAGGTCGCGTTGGATGACTTGGGGGCCGGGCACTCCAGCCTGCGCCACTGGTCAGAGCTGCGGCCCGACTTCGTCAAGCTCGACCGCCACTTCATCTCAGGGATCGACAAAGAGCCTGCCAAACGGGAGTTTTTGCGCTCCATTTTGGACGTGGCGCGCAGTCTCGACTGCCAGCTCATCGCCGAAGGCGTTGAAACGGCCGCTGAACATCTCTGTTTATGGGAGCTAGACAGAGGCCTTGCGCTGCTGCAAGGTTTCTACTTCGCTCGGCCAAGCCTTCAGCCTCCCATGCAGCTCAATACGCTCCTGCCTGCCACGACCCAGCTCAAAAGCCCGGCGGGTCGCACCGCGCACTCCATTTTACGCCCGATCGAGAGCGTTTCGGCGAGCTGTTCGGTACCCACGCTGGCCGAGCGCTTTCGCGGGGACCCGCGGCTGCGCTGCGTGGCGGTGATCGAAGCGGGTGTTCCCGTGGCGGTGGTGCGCCGCAATGCCTTCCTCACGCTGTTCACCAACCAGTACAGCCACGCGCTGTATGCCAAGCGCTGCGTGCTGGAGATCGCCGATCCTAAAATGATCGTGGCGGATGCGGAACTCTCCCTAGAGGCGCTGAGCCAGCAGCTCACCGACAGCCGCGACATCGAACAGGAGGATTTCGTCATCGTCGATGGCGAGGGGCAGTACCTGGGGATGGGCAATATCGTCGATCTGCTGCGTGAGATTACCGCGATTCAAGTGCGCCAAGCGCGCCACGCCAATCCACTCACCGGGCTACCCGGCAATATTCTGATCAACGAAACCTTGGCTTCGTATTTATCCCAAGGCAGCGGCTTCGCGGCAGCCTACGTGGATTTGGATAACTTCAAGGCGTTTAACGACGCCTACGGCTATGCCCGCGGCGACCACGTGATCATCTCACTGTCCCGATTGCTGCAGGCGCAGGTGGAGAGTGCCGGCGGCTTTATCGGCCATATTGGCGGCGACGATTTCATGATGTTACTGCCGCTGGAACACTGGGAAAGCGTCTGCCAGCAGATTCTCCACTCTTTCGAAGTGATGGCGCCTGGCTTTTACGAGGAGAGTGACCGTCTTCAGGGGGGATCTCCATCGAAAGCCGCCAGGGCGGCGTGACATTCTTCCCCTTCGTCAGCGTCTCGATTGCCGTCAAGCCGATTACCGACCCCGCTCCCTGCAAGGCGCTGGATATCGCTGCGCAGCTCTCGGAGCTGAAGCATCAGGCCAAGAAAATCGCCGGCAACAGCCTGTTCGTGGAGCGGCGCGGCTGCTGCGTGGGCGGCGACTGTTAGTCGTCACGGATTCGTCACCTAGGCGTCATGAGAGTGTCCCGAGGCTGTCACATCGGCTCGCCACTATGGCGTTAACACTTTTTAACTCGCTTAGGTGATGCATGCATACTCTCTCTTTCTCTCGTACGCTGTTGAGCGCCGCCGTTGCGGGCGCGTTTGCACTGGCAGCGGTCACTGCCTCTGCTGATCTCTCTTCGCGCTACATGGACAACGACGGCGACATGATCGCCGACGTGCCCAGCGATGAGTCGCAGTGGGTCGATCCGGATACGCTGGTATTTGCTTACACGCCGGTTGAAGATCCGGCCGTGTATGCCGACGTTTGGGCCGATTTCCTGGATCACCTGAGCGAAGCCACTGGTAAAAACGTCCAGTTCTTCCCGGTGCAGTCCAACGCTGCCCAGCAGGAAGCGCTGCGCGCTGGTCGCCTCCACGTGGCGGGCTTCAACACGGGCGGTGTGCCGGTGGCAGTCAACTGCGGTGGCTTCCGCCCCTTCGCCATGATGGCGGCGGAAGACGGCAGTTTCGGCTACGAGATGGAAATCATCACCTACCCCGATAGCGGTATCGAGTCGGTGGAAGACTTAGCCGGTCGTCAGCTGGCGTTTACCTCCGAAACGTCCAACTCCGGTTTCCGCGCGCCTTCCGCGCTGCTGCGCTCCGAGTACGGTCTGGAAGCGGGCGAAGATTTCGAGACCGCCTTCTCTGGCTCTCACGACAACTCTATCCTGGGCGTAGTGAACAAAGATTACGACGCCGCTGCCATTGCCAACTCCGTGGCCAAGCGCATGCTGTCACGCGATGTGGTGAGCGAAGGCGATTACAACGTCATCTACACCTCGGAAACCTTCCCCACCACGGCCTATGGTCTGGCGCACAACCTGAGCCCGGAGCTTGCCGA
Organism: Halomonas meridiana; assembly: GCF_009846525.1. Classification (NCBI taxonomy): domain Bacteria; kingdom Pseudomonadati; phylum Pseudomonadota; class Gammaproteobacteria; order Oceanospirillales; family Halomonadaceae; genus Vreelandella; species Vreelandella aquamarina. The sequence continues at coordinate 271,084 of NZ_CP024621.1, forward strand.
GCAGATTCAGGATGCGTTCTTCAGCTACGACTGGGAAGGCACACCGCTGGAAGCCGAGTTTGCCAACTCCGGTGAAGCTCAGTTCATTCCGATCACCTACCAAGAGAACTGGTCAGTGATCCGTACCATCGCCGATGCTAACGGTGTGACGTACGACTGCGACTAATCCATCGGTCGTTCCATGATTTTCTCGGCCAGGAGGGCGACCTCCTGGCCGAGCCGCTATGTAGCCATTAGAGACGTGCTTGTGAACACAGGCACGGACGCATAAGAGATTGAGGCATCCTCCATGTTGACACTCACCGGCGTTGGCAAGCGTTACCCGACCGGCGACCGCGCGCTGACCGATATCCAGCTCTCGCTGCCGAAAGGGCAGGTTATGGCACTTATTGGCCCGTCTGGCGCGGGAAAGAGCACGTTGATCCGCTGCGTGAATCGCTTGGTAGAACCCACCCAAGGCAGCATTCGACTGGAAGACGTGGAGCTGACGAAACTCTCAGGCAGCCGCCTGCGCCATGCCCGCCGCTCCGTGGGGATGATTTTCCAAGAGTACGCCCTGGTGGACCGCCTGAGCGTAATGGAGAACGTGCTCTCTGGTCAGCTGGGCTATGTAGGGTTCTGGCGCAGTTTTTTACGCCGCTACCCGCAGGAAGCCGTGGCAGAAGCGTTTCGCTTGCTTGAGCGTGTAGGCCTGCCCCACGCGATTGATAAGCGCGCTGATGCGCTCTCGGGTGGCCAGCGCCAGCGGGTGGGCATTGCTCGAGCGCTGCTGCAAAGCCCCAAACTGCTGCTGGTGGATGAACCCACCGCGAGTCTGGACCCTAAAACCTCTCGCCAAATCATGCGCTTGATTCGCGAGCTGTGCGCCGAGCGCGAGCTGGCCGCCATCATTAATATTCACGATGTGGCGTTGGCCCAGCAGTTTGCCGATCGCATTGTCGGGCTGCGTGCAGGGGAGATCGTTTTCGACGGTAAGCCCAGCGATCTGACCAGCGAGATGTTGACGACTATTTACGGCGAAGAGGATTGGGACACCACCCCTGAGCCTGCCGATGACGACGAGGAGGAGAGGAGCGGCACGACGTCTCATGCCGCGTCGCCGCAGGCAGCCACAGCACCACATGCGCCGCGCCAGAACCGCTTAGCGAGTGGAGGCGCGCAATGAGCACGAGGGACGCTCAAGCTCGCCAGCAGGCCGCCCGCCAAGGCCAGTGGCGTCGGCTGCCGCTGATAGAGAGTCGCCGCCTGCGTTGGGCGCTGGCGCTGGGTTGCGTGGTGTACCTGATGCTGGCGCTGGCATCGGTGGAAGTGAACTGGGCGCGGGTGGCGGAAGGTGCCGGGCGTGCGCTGAACTTTCTCGGCGCGTTTTTGCAGCCGGACTTCGTCAGCCGTCAAAACGATATTCTGGCGGGATTGATGGAAAGCCTGACCATGACGCTGACCTCGACGGTGATCGGCGTTCTGCTGGCCATCCCGGTGGGGCTAGGGGCTGCGCGCAATATCGCCCCCTTACCCATCTACGCGGTATGTCGGGCCATCATCGCCGTCTCGCGCACCTTTCAAGAGGTGATCATTGCCATTCTGTTCGTGGTGATGTTCGGCTTTGGCCCCTTTGCGGGCATGCTCACATTGGCCTTCGCTACCATCGGCTTTATGGCCAAGTTGCTGGCAGAAGATATCGAAGACCTCGACTGGAAACAGGTGGAAGCCGTGCGCGCCACCGGGGCGAGCTGGTGGCAAACCATGAACCACGCCGTGCAGCCGCAGGTGATGCCGCGGTTGATCGGGCTTTCTATGTATCGGCTGGATATCAATTTCCGCGAGTCATCGGTGATCGGCATTGTCGGGGCGGGAGGGATTGGCGCGACGCTCAACACCTCGCTCAGCCGCTATGAGTACGGCACCTCGGCCGCCATTCTGCTGATCATCATCGCCATCGTGCTGATGAGTGAGTACGCCTCCAGCCATGTGCGTCGCTGGACGCAGTAGCGCGCCGTCACACGCTTGTTGCCAACCCTTTACGTAAAGCCTGAAGGCAAAAGGAATTCTCCATGCCGGTGTCAACTTCCTCAAACGGTGTGCCGCAATGGCAGCGGCGCACCACCCGCGCCCAGTGGTTGCAGTACCTCGCTTGGCTGGCGGGCGTTAGCCTGTTCTTACTCTGTTGGAAAGTGATCTCTGACAACACTATGTGGGTGTTTGTGGAAGACGCTGGCCGCCAGGGTAGCGACCTGATTAGCCGTATGATGCCGCCCCGCTGGGAGTACGCCAGCGAGCTTTGGAAACCCATGTGGGACACGCTCAATATCGCCACCTTGGGCACCGCGCTGGGCATTATGATTGCGTTTCCGGTGGCGTTTTTGGCCGCGCGTAACACCACGCCGCACCCGCTTGTGCGCAGCTTGGCGCTGACCATCATCGTCTCGTCGCGCTCAATCAACTCGCTGATTTGGGCCATGCTGCTGGTGACCATTCTTGGCCCTGGCGTGCTGGCGGGCATCATCGCCATCGCGCTGCGCTCGATTGGCTTTGTGGGCAAGCTGCTCTATGAAGCCATTGAGGAGATCCATCCCACGCCAGTGGAAGCCATCAGCGCCACGGGCGCCAGCCGCCTGCAGGTGATGAACTACGGCGTGCTGCCGCAAATCATGCCTGCCTTTGCGGGAATCAGCGTGTACCGCTGGGATATCAATATTCGCGAATCGACGGTGCTGGGGCTGGTGGGCGCAGGTGGCATAGGCCTGCAGCTGAACGCCTCCATCAACAGCCTAGCGTGGAATCAGGTCAGCGTTATCTTCGCGTTGATTTTCGCCACGGTACTGGTGTCGGAGTGGGTCTCGGCTCGCGTTCGTCACGCCATTATTTAATCTGTCCGTGAAGGGGAGAACCGCTATGCGCTTTGCCAATGCCGAGATCACAACGATTGACCTGATGCGCCACGGTGAACCGCAGGGTGGGCGAATGCTAAGGGGCAGTACCGACCATCCGCTCAGCGATTCGGGCTGGCAGCAGGTGACCGACGCAGTGATGCGCCATACGGTGGATGGACGGCCACCCTATGATGCCATCGTTAGCTCGCCGCTGGCCCGCTGCCGCGAGTTCGCGCTTTGGTTAGGGGAGGAGTTCGACCTGCCGGTGCAGGTGGACGACGACCTAGCCGAGCTGCACCTGGGCGAGTGGGAGGGGAAAACCTATGCGCAGGTATATGAGCAGGAAGGCACCGAGCAGATGAGCGCCTTCTGGTACGACCCCGCCCGCGCCGCGCCGCCCAGCGGTGAAACCCTCGCCGAGCTGGATGCCCGCGTCAGCGAAGTGTGGCGGCGGCTGTTGGTCAATCCTCCTGGCCGCCATGTGCTGGTGGTGGCTCATCTGTTCGTATGCAACGCACTGCTGCGCCAGGTGCTGGAACAGCCGCTCAGTAATGGCTTAGTAATGGATTTACCCTATGCGGCGATGAGCCGCCTGCGCCACGAGCGCCATGCACTAGGCGAAAGCACGTTTATCGAGTGGATAGGCCGTTAACGGCGAGTGATGGAGTAGCGGGTGAACGGCGCTTAGGCCATGATAAGAGGCACTATGCCTAGGTTGCCTTGGAGCTTTTTCATGCCGTTAACCCGCCTCTCTCCGCTGTTGACGCTCTTCGCTCTGCTGCTATTAGCAGGCTGTGCCAGTAAAGAGGTCGCCATGACCCCCGCGCCCAGCTCGCCATCGGGTATCTCGATGGAGCGCGCGTTAATTCTCTCCCATGCGCAGCAGGCGATTGGTACTCCTTACCGCTTTGGTGGCAACTCTCCGGACGGCCTGGACTGCTCAGGCTTAGTCGAAATGACCTACCGAGCGGCAGGTATCCGCGTCCCACGCACCGCCGATGGTCAGTTCCGTGCGCTTCCCCAAGTAGACGCTCCGCGCCCTGGAGATTTACTGTTTTTTGGCGACGGCAACAAAGCCACGCACGTTGGCATCTATGGCGGCAACCACCAGATGATTCACGCCCCCGGCAGCGGCCGAGCGGTGGTCAGCGTACCGCTGGACATCGACTACTGGCAGCAGCGCTTTTTAGGGGCGGCATCGGTGGCGCCTTGAGAGTCACCGATGCTGACCTGCGTCAATGCGCACGCTTGTCATCGCGTTACACTGATGCCGTTTTGCTGGCTAAGCATATTTAACTTGGCCGCAAAATGCGGCAAACTTAGCGAACAATGCGCTCTCAAGCGTGAACAATAAACGAGTACGCCGCTTACCTCCCCGAAAGACATGACATGAGGTTAAGCAACGCGATGAAAGAGCTGCTCCACCGCTTATCCATGCGGTATAAATTTGCCTTGGTACTGGTGTTTCCGTTGATGGCACTGGGCTGGTTCGCCACCAGCGGTGTGATAGAGCGAAAAGCCGCTGTGACGGAGCTGTCTCGTATGCAGGCGCTGACGGCGCTGGCGCAACAGGCAGGCCACTGGGTGCATCAAGTACAGCTAGAGCGAGGTATGACGGCTGGCTTTCTGGGCAGCCAGGGTAACGCCTTCGGTAACCGCTTGAGTCAGCAACGCCCCGCGACCGAGGCGGCTGCCGAGGCGTTCTTCCAGCAGCGCCAAGCGTTGGACGCAGGGCAACTCAGTACAGGGTTGAGCGCGCTGCTGACGGAGATCGACCAGCGCTGGCAAGGCGTTCCACCCCTGCGCCGCCAAGTTGACCAGCTCGGCGTGCCAGCCCCGGAGGCATTGGCCCACTATACGGGGCTGAACAGTGCGCTCATGACGCTGGTGGGCGAGCTGGCGCACTTAACGGGGCAGGGCACCATCACGCGTCAGCTGGCTGCGTACTACAACCTCCTCGAAGCGAAAGATCTGGCAGGTATCGAGCGAGCGCTACTCTCGAACGTGTTTGCGGCAGACGTGATGACCGACAGCACGCTTCAGCGGTTGCTTTCGCTGGTGGGGGCCGAACAAAGCTTCCTAGAATCGTACCGTGTACTGTCTGACGACACCCAGCGCGAAGCGCTCAGTCATGCGCTGAGTGGCCCTGAGATCGAGCGGGTGTTAGAGCGCCGAGCGCTGGCGATTCAGCAAAGCAGCGATTACGGCGTGAACCCCGAAGAGTGGTTCGATTGGCAAACCGTCAAGATTGGCCGTTTGAAAGCCCTGGAAGACAGCGCCGCAGCGGCCATCATCACGACCACCGAGGCACTGAAACAGCAGGCTCAGCAGGCGCTATGGGGGTACTTGAGCATCGCCGTCATGGCCACGATGGTGGCGATTGGGATCGCCATACTGATTGTGCGCACTATCACTCGACCGCTGCGGCAGGCCCTGGTGAGCATTGCCTCCCGGGGGGATGACCTGACCCAGCGTCTGCCCGTTATCGGCAGTGACGAACTCTCCAAGCTTTACCAAGCCGTCAACGATGCCTCTGCGCAAACGGAGCAGCTGGTGGCAGACATGAAGCGCAATGCGCATGCTGTTGCACTCGCCAGTAATGAGATCGCCCAGGGTAATCAGGACTTGGCGCAGCGCACCGAAGAGCAGTCCGCCTCGCTGGTGCAAACCGCGTCGAGCATGGAGCAGATGACCGCCACCGTGCGTCAAAATGCGGAAAATGCGCATCAAGCCCAGCAGATGACGGGCGATGTCGCCGCCCAAGCGCAAGAGGCCACGGACGTGGCGAGGCAGGCGCGTCAAGCCATGCAGCACATTCTTCAGGCAAACGAGCAGGTCACCTCGATCGTGGCCGCCATCGATAACATCGCCTTTCAAACCAACTTGTTGGCGCTAAATGCCTCTGTGGAGGCAGCGCGAGCCGGGGAGCATGGGCGAGGCTTTGCTGTCGTGGCCGACGAGGTGCGCAAACTGGCCAGCCGTAGCGCCGAAGAGGCCGATCAGATTCGTCGGTTGATCGACAACAACGTGGCGCGTATTAGCGAAGGGGAGTCGCTGGTCTCCACCACGAGCACCACGCTTGCGCACATTGCCGAGCGAGTGCAGCACGTGGCGGCGCTGGTCGATGAGATCGCCACGGCGAGCCATGAGCAGTCAGCCGGTGTCGAGCAAATTAGCCATGCGATGGCTCAGCTCGAAGACGTTACCCAGCAGAACGCGTCCCTGGTAGAGCACGTCGCCACGGCGAGTCGTTCGCTGGATGAGCAGGCGGACGAAATGTCGACGCTGGTGAGCCGATTCCAGGTGGGAGAGCCATCCACCCGCGAGCATCGCCAGGTCGCTTACGCTGAATGACATAGCGTCGATCACGCCCAGGGAGCCTTGCGCTCCCTGCGGTATGCTGTGCGGGTGACGGCGTGCCATACAGGAAAAAAGCGCGTTGATTCAGCGCTGTTGAATCTAAAACACGGGGAAGGAGACGGTGTTAATATGACCAAAAGACATTAAATCACCAACACTTATAAGAGGAGAGCAGAGACGCATGTGCCCGCCCTTGAATGACACACAAGAGCAGTCTTTGCCTCAGCCAGCCGCACGTTCAGCCTCCCTCCCCGTTGACGCTGTGGCGATGTCGGTCCTAGATGCCGGTACGCCGCTGGCACCCGCCGAGTCGGCGTTTCGCTACGCCAACGAAGCCATCATCATTACCAACGCCGATAACGCCGTCGTGGATGTGAATCCTGCGTTCAGCGAGCTGACGGGCTTGGCGCTGAGCGAGGTGCAGGGAAAAACCCCCGAGGCGTTCAGCATTCTCCCCTTGGACGATAGCCGCACCACGCGCTTGATGCGTGAAGAGCTGCAGCTTCGCGACCGTAGCAAAGGGCAGATCAGCTACCGTAGCCACGACGGTCAGTTCTATCCGGGCATGATGTCGATCAATCGGGTGCGCGATGAGCAGGGGCAGGTGGATCATCATGTGATCGTGCTGGCGGACCTGTCGGCCATTCCATCCCACGCACGCCATTTGAACCGTGAAGTCTATTTTGACGCATTGACCGGTCTGCCCAACTTACAGCTATTGACGCAACTGATTCAGGAGTCGATTCAGCACGCCGAAAACCGCCAGCTACCGCTGGCCGTCTGCGCCCTCGATATCGACCATTTTCAGCGCATCAATGACCGACTGGGCCCGCAGATTGGCGATGCGCTGCTGACCGCCTTTGCGCAGCGGATCAGTCACCTGCTGTTTGGTGATGACGTGCTGGCGCGCATCGGCGGCGATGAGTTCGTATTGCTGCTGCATCACGGTGTCGAGGAAGCCTTTTTCGAGAAGTTGCTTGCGTCGATTCGCCAGCCGCTGCTGATCGAAGGGCAAACGATTTACCTCACCGCCAGTCTTGGTATTACCTGCTATCCCGACGACCACGCTCAGGGTGACGTGCTGCTGCGCCACGCCAATCAGGCGATGTACCGAGCCAAGCAGCGTGGACGCGACACCTATCACTTTTTCGACTCCCATCAGGATCGCAGGCTTCAAGTGCGTCATGAGCAGCGACAGCGCTTTATGGATGCGATTCACCACGACGAGCTGCGCCTGTTCTATCAGCCACAGGTCGATATGCGCAGTGGCTGCGTCGTGGGCGTCGAGGCGCTGATCCGCTGGCAGCATCCTGAACTTGGGCTGCTGTCGCCGGGCGATTTCTTGCCGATCATCGATGGCACGCCGTTAGAGGTGGATCTGGGAGAGTGGGTATTGGAGCACGCGCTGCGTCAGCTCGCCCTGTGGCAAAGCGAAGGGATGGCGCTGCCCGTGAACGTCAATATCAGCCCGTCACACCTGTTGGTGAATACGTTCAGCCAGCGTCTGGCGGAGCTACTGGCGCGCTATCCCACCGTGTCGCCCTCGCTGTTAAAGCTTGAAGTGCTCGAAAGTGCCGCCATGCACGATGTGAAAGCCGCGCTGAAGAACATGGCCCGCTGCCAAGCGTTAGGCGTGGGGTTTGCCATCGATGATTTCGGTACGGGATTCTCATCGCTGACCCACTTACGTCAGCTGCCCGTCAACCTGATCAAGATCGACCAGAGTTTCGTACGCGATATGCTGAGCGATCAAAATGACATGGCGATCGTGGAGAGCGTGATTTACATGGCCAACCGGTTCCAACGATCCATGCTCGCGGAGGGCGTGGAAACGCTGGACCATGCGAAAGCGCTCATGGCATTGGGCTGCGAGCTGGCTCAGGGCTACGGAATTGCACGCCCGATGCCCGCGGAATCGGTGCCCGAGTGGATGGCTCACTGGCCCGAACGGCAAGATTGGAAAGGGTTGACGATGCTACAGTAGTGCGGAGAACAGGCCGTTAGGCGGCCTGCTCGGGAGGCTTCGGCTCATCATTGGCAGGCACGTCTCCCGGCTGCTCGGTGGCGCGGGCCTGGTTCATTTCGCTCTGTTCACGAGCCGCTTCCAGTTTGGCTTCTAGCAGGTACTGGCGCGCTTGAGCGGCCACCTGCAGATCTTTCGGTGACGGGTCCGCGGGAGCCAGGGCCGCTGCAATGACGGTCTGCATTTTCTCCACCGTGGCCTGCGGGTCGCCGGGAACGGGGCCGTAATCGATCGACACCTCTCCAGCCACTGCATAACGTTTACCGTCCGGGCCGACTTCGTACTCATAGGTAGCGCCTCCCGTGTAGGGGGCACCAACGGTTTGGTGGGCCATTTCGTGCTGGCGCACTTCGCGATCGGTTTGCTTGAGCTGTTCGAGCTGCTGAATCTCTTCCGGTGCCAGCGGCGTGCCGTCGGGCCGAGTAGGGCCGGTGGGCGTTTCGCTGGCACGGCTCTCGTCGCTTTCGCTGACGTCGTCGGAGGCTGGAGCGCTCAGCCCACGGTCAACACCGGCTTCCCGGCTCTCCACCTCATGACGCAATACCCGTGCAGTAGGCACGTTCGGTGAGGTCCAGCCAGCTGACGTGGCGGAAAACGAGGTGATAGAGGAAAGATCCATAAGCGGTTACCGATATTGGCGGCCATTTCAGTTAGCATAGAGTATCTGTGAGCCAGCCGAATTGCGCAACGTTATGCACTCCATCGACGTCATTCTTCATCTAAGTGTCACCGAATGTCTGGCCTACTACGAAGGCCGGTACGATAACGTGCGGGCGCGCAGTGTGGATGGTCGTTGGGTCGTGTTCCCCGCCCACGCCGTGCAGCGGGTGGTGGGCCATGAGGGAGTGCATGGTGTCTTTCGGATTACGTTTACCGATCAAGGCCGCTTTCACCATATTGTTCCATTAAACCGCTATTGAGTCTGTTTATGCACCCGCACGATGCCACGATGACGCTTTACGAACTGATCTATTCCGTGATTCCCAATTTAAATACCGCCGAGCGTTTAGTGTGCAATACCTTAGATAGCCTAATCGAGTCTGCCGAAAACCCTCTCGATATTTTTAAACGCACCGAACAGCGTCAGGCTTTTAATTTAGAGATTCACCGCGTTCGTATGAATATCGAACATCTTCTGTCGCGTTATCGCGCCGATGTGGATGAAATATTGCGCACGGAAGGGGGCGTTAAAGGGCCGGTGATTCAGCCTGACGCGTTAGAAGCCGATGCCATTCAAAGCGCGATCGATATCTATCAACACGTGCGTGCTTTTCAACGCGGCGAGCGCAGCCATCCTTTACCGCGACGATAGATCTACATGGCATTAATATTGCCTGTATAATGTGGCTCATGCATCAGGATTACCCGCCTGATTGCCTGCAGCTGGCCTACCCGGCCGTCGCTGCTTACACATTAGGAGATCACCCATGTCTGCCTTACCCGTCACACTGATGGTGGCCCGTCGCGTTGCGAATGGCCGTTACCAAGATTTTCATCGCTGGCTCAATGAAGGGCGCGAGCTGGCCGCTGACTTTCCCGGCTACCTAGGGTCTGGTGTGCTAGCCCCCCCTCAAGACGACGATGAGTTTCAGATTATCTTCCGTTTCGAGAACCAAGCATCGCTGGCCGCCTGGGAGCACTCGGCGTCTCGTCATGCGTGGTTGGAGCGCGGCAAAGGACTCTACGATGCGCCACACGAGCACCGAGCGACCGGGCTGGATGCATGGTTCAACGTGAGCCCCGGTGTGACGCCGCCGCGCTGGAAGCAAGCGGTGGCCGTTTGGCTGGCCTTTTTCCCGATTTCGCTGCTGTTTCAGTGGCTTTTCGGCGGTGTACTGGCCGACTGGGCGCTCGTGCCCCGTGTGCTCGTGAGCACATTAATGCTGACTCCGGTCATGGTGTTTGTATTCATACCGCTATCGACACGTTTATTGGCGCCCTGGTTACAAGGCAAGTGGTCGCCGATGGATCTTTTAGCCCGTTTAAAGACGCAGCATAGAGCGTGATACATCGCTCAGGAGCGGCCTTTTAACTCTTAAACATATAGTAAAACAACGGCTTAAACGTTTGAAAAAGCAAGGGGCGAACATCGGTGTTCGCCCCTTGTTGCATTTGCACACTCGCCATCGCTTTCTCCATGGGGTTCAACGCTGTAATAGTGCTAAGCTGAGAAAGCTTGCAGTCAATGGATAACTGACATCTGCGTGAAGCAGATGTATCAAGTCGCCTCATGGAGTAGTTATGATCCGCGTTCACCATCTTGAAAAGTCCCGCTCTCACCGTGTTTTATGGCTTTTAGAGTCTTTGAATCTCGATTATGAGATAGAAGTTTACCAGCGTGACAGCAAGACTCAGCAGGCGCCGGACGCGTTGAAAAAAGTGCACCCGCTGGGCAAATCGCCGGTCATCACCGATGGCGACTTAACGATTGCGGAGTCAGGGGCCATCATCGATTACCTGGTGAACCGTTACGGTAACGGGCGGCTTCAACCCGCCGCCGATGCCGGTGAGGAGTGGGTCAATTATCGCTATTGGCTGCACTATGCGGAAGGCTCGTTAATGCCGCTATTGGTCATGGGGCTCGTGTTTAACCAAGTGCCCAAACAGTCGCCCTGGTTCATCAAGCCGCTGGCCAAGGGCATTAGCGATACCGTACGTAAACGCTTCATTCAGCCTCAGTTAACGCAGCATATGGATATGATGGAGTCCCACTTGGCGACGCGCGGCCATTTTGCCGGCGAGTGGCCCAGCGGCGCCGACATTCAAATGAGTTTTCCGCTTCAGGCGTTAAAAGCGACCCAGTCACTGTCCGAATATCCGGCCATTGCGGCATTCGTGGAGCGGGTCGAGAACGACTCTGCTTGGCAGCGCGTGGTGGAGCGCGCAGGGCCGTTAACCATGCCGGGTGAGTAACGCCTACCATGCGGCGCAAGGGAGTGTTCGCGTTGAACCGGATGCCAAGCAACCGTTCTGCCAAGCGCTTGACGTGTTCTGCCATGGGGGCGGTGGCGCTCTGTTACGTGCTTGGGTGGAGCGCCCTGGCACAGGGCGACACCTCGCTTAGGGTCGGGGTCTATCATAATCCGCCGAAACTGTTTGCGGGCGAGCAGGGCCAACTGCGCGGCGTGCTGGGCGAATTGCTGGAAGCCATGGCACAGCAGGAGCAGTGGCAGTTAGAGAGCCGCCTGTGTGATTTCCAGCAGTGTCTCACGCTGCTGGAGCAAGGGGAGATCGACCTGCTGCCGGATGTCGCTTGGAGCGAAGAGCGTGCCGGGCGTTTTGCGTTTCATCGCGAGCCGGTGATGCATAGCTGGTCCCAGCTCTACCAAGCCAACGACAACCGCGTTGAAGCCATCCTGGATTTAGAGCAGCAGCGAGTCGCCGTGGTGGATGGTTCGATCCAGCAGAGCTATCTTGCCGCCGTGACCGAGCGATTCGATATCCGCGTCATCTGGATGCCGGTGGACAGCTTCGCCGCAGGTTTTCAAGCCGTGGCACGCGGTGACGCTGATCTCGTAGCCTCCAACCATCTGTTTGGTGACTGGCGAGCCCGGGATTACGGCCTGCGTGAAACGCCGATCATATTTCAGCCCTCGCGCCTCTTTTATGCCGCCTCGCCCTCCCTATCTGCCGATGTGCTAGAGCGCATCGACACCACGCTGCTAACGTGGAAGGACGATGTGGATTCGGTGTACTACCAAACGCTCAGCGCATGGCGCTCGGGCGGCGCGACCGAGACGCTGGTTCCCCGCTGGCTGTGGTGGGCCTTAGGGCTGTTGATCGTCGTGTTGGCGCTGGCCGTAGGGGCCTCACTGCTGCTCCGGCGGCGGGTCAGTATCAACCGCGCCAAGCTCTCCACCAATGAACACCTGCTGACCACGATCCTCGACAGTGTCGATGCGTATATCTACATCAAAACGCCGTCGCTGGAGTACCGTTACGTCAATCGACAAATCAGCGAGTTGTTCAAGCGGACGCCAAAAGAGATTCTCGGCAAGCGCGATGACGCCTTTTTCGACCCCGCCAGCGCGGCCGAAATGGCCGAAATCGACCAGCAAGTGCTCTCTTCGGGCAAAAAAGTCACGGTAGAAGAGCACAACGTGCTAAAGGGCGAGGAACGGGTACGCACTTTCCTGTCGATCAAAATGCCGCTGGAGATGTCCCCCGGGGAAGCGCCGTGCCTGTGCGGTATTTCCACCGAGCTGACTGAATATTTAGAGATGCAGTCCCGCACCCACCACCTGGCGTTCTACGATGCGCTAACGGGGCTGCCCAACCGACGCCTGCTGCTGGAGTCGCTGGCAGAGGCCACCGACCCCGATAGAGGGCCTAGTGGTTACAGCGCCGTACTGATCGTGGATTTGGACAACTTCCGACTGGTCAACGACATTCAGGGGCACGAGAGCGGTGATCAACTGCTAATCAACGTCGCGCAGCATCTCAAGCAGCGCCTGAGCGACGATGCCACGCTGGCACGTTTTAGTAGCGATGAGTTCGTCGTGCAGGTCAATGGCTTGGGCGAGCGGCAAAGCGATGCGGCTGCCAACGCTGAACGGCTGGGGCGCCAGCTTTTGGACACGGTATCGCAACTGCGCAACGACCGCGCTCTACCGATCAGCGCCAGTATTGGTATCACGCTGTTCGACGGTGAAGGCCTAGGCGTCAACAGCGTGCTGCAGCAGGCCGATATGGCCCTACAGCAGGCCAAAGCGGCTGGCGGCAACACCCTGCGCTTCTTCAATGTCGATATGCAAACTAGCGTGCTGGAGCGGGCCAGTCTCGAAGGGGATTTGCACCAAGCGCTAGAGCGTAACGAACTGGCCCTGCACTATCAGGTGCAGGTCGACCACCAGGGGGCCACCACCGGCGTGGAGGCGCTACTACGCTGGTACCATCCCCAGCGCGGCTGGGTATCGCCCGGTACCTTCATCCCGCTGGCCGAAGAGAACGGACTGATCGTGCCCATCGGCTACTGGGTGTTGCAGTGTGCCTGCGAGCAGCTGGCCAAGTGGTCGCATCAGCCGGCCTACGCGGGGCTGACCATTTCGGTGAACGTCAGCTCGGTGCAGTTCCAACAACCGGAATTCGTGCGTAACCTCGAAGGGTTGCTGGCGCAAACCCAGGCCCCGCCAGGTCGACTGGTGTTGGAAGTGACCGAAAGCCTGTTGATGCGCGAACCCACCCGGGTGCGTAATACCATGCTCAAACTTCGCACCCAGGGCATTCGTTTTGCGCTGGACGACTTTGGAACTGGCTACTCATCGCTGAGTTACCTAAAGCGCTTGCCGCTGGACGAGCTGAAGATCGATCAATCCTTCATCCGTGAGCTGCTCACCGACAAGACCGACGCTGCCATCGTGGATACCACCATCTTGCTGGCGGTGAGCTTGGGGCTGACGGTGGTGGCCGAAGGGGTCGAGAAGAAAGAGCAGTTGGATTGGCTGAAGGGGCACGGCTGCTATCGTTATCAGGGGTACCTGTTTGGGCGGCCTACGCCTATCGAGTACCTGTTCGAGAGCTACTGAACCACTGGCCGCATACCAACATAAGACGCCCGAAAACAGAACACCCGCCCAGGTTGCCTGGGCGGGTGTTGTGCATAGCGACTCAGCAGAGCGCTAGCCAAAGACGCTGAAGCTGCCGGCGTTGAGCCACATGTGTACCGCAATGCTTGCGATGTAGCCGAGCAAGATCACCGGCGACCAGCGTAAATGGCCCAAGAAGGTATACGAGCCGCGCGCCTGACCCATGACCGCCACCCCGGCAGCAGAGCCAATCGACAGTAGGCTACCGCCCACTCCCGCCGTGAGTGTGATCAGCAGCCAGTGGCCATGGGACATGTCGGGCTCCATGGTGAGGACCGCGAACATGACCGGAATGTTATCGATCACGGCCGATACGATACCCAAGGCAATGTTGGCCCAGGTGGCGTTCCAACCGGTGTAGAGCGCCTCTGAGAGCAGTCCCAGATAGCCCATGAAGCCTAAACCACCAACGCACATCACCACCCCGTAGAAGAACAGCAGGGTATCCCACTCGGCGCGGGCCACACGGCTGAAGACATCGAAGGGCACCACGCCGCCGAGCTGTTCTAGCTTTTTATTATCGCCCAAGCGGCTATAGCGTTCGCGCTTGCGCTCCAGCGAGCGGGGAAGGCTTTGGCGTAGGTAGTAGCCAAAGAACTGTAGATAGCCAAGCCCTGTCATCATGCCCAAGACCGGCGGCAGATGGAGCAGCGTATGGCAAAGCACCGCCGTGACGATCGTCAGCAAGAACAGGGCAATGATGCGCCGTGCGCCGCGTTTGAGCTGAACGTCTTCATACACGCTGCTGGGTTTTTGATCCTTGATGAACAGGCTCATCACGATCGCAGGAATCAAGAAGTTCACGAGAGAGGGAATGAACAGGATAAAGAACTCTTGGAACTCGATGAGACCTGCCTGCCAAACCATCAAGGTGGTGATATCACCAAAGGGGCTAAAGGCACCGCCTGCGTTGGCCGCGACCACGATGTTAATACACGCCAAGTTGATAAAGCGCTTGTCGCCTTCGGCCACTTTGGTGATGACTGCGCACATCAAGAGGGCGGTGGTTAAGTTATCGGCAATGGGCGACAGCATAAACGCCAAGCCGCCAGTCAACCAAAACAGCGTGCGGTAGTTAAACCCTTTGCGTAGCATCCAAGAGCGCAGCGCATCGAAGACGCGACGCTCTTCCATGGCGTTGATATACGTCATCGCCACCAGCAGGAACAGCATTAGCTCGGTAAACTCCAGAAGCGTCACGCGAAATGCGTACTCGGACGTATCCGACATGCCGTTCTGAACGTATACCCAGCCAATGAGTCCCCAGATGATGCCCGCCGCCACCAGCACGGGCTTGGATTTGCGCATGTGAATCTTCTCTTCGGCCATCACCAGCGCATAGGCCAGCACGAAGATCGCCACGGCCACATAGCCTACGGCAGAGGTGGTTAAATCTACCTCGCCGGTGACGGCAAAGGCCGCCGGGCTGATGAAAAATAGTAAGGCCGCTAACAAAAAAGGCCAGCAACGAGTGTATCGAGGCTGGCCTGGGTCATGATGTAGCGTCAACATGGCGCGTTTATCCTTATAATGGTTAAAAGAAGGGGGAATAAGCGCCGCCAGTTTAACAAGCTATATTGCGTCGCAATACGGAATTAAACCGAATGAACAGGGCGTATCTTTTAGAGATACCGTCTTTTTTTTAGAAATTATCCGTTTCGCTAATAGTAAATAACGCACAATAGTGTAAGAAGTTTAGCCGGTTAAACGAAAGGTGAATGCCTTACATCCATAAAGGCAGCGATGGTGCCACTGCCCTTATTGGCACTTAGTTAATGGCCGTGAGTCGTCAGGGCCTCTTCGAGCCATCCTAGCTTCATTTGCGGCACCGACGCCAATAGCGTTTGCGTATACTCGTCGAAAGGCGGGCTCAACACGGTATCACGCTCGCCGTCACGCACCACACGCCCTTGGTGCATCACCGCAATGCTATCGGCAATCGCCTTGACGGTGGCCAAGTCGTGAGTGATGAACAGGTAGGCCACGTTCTCCTGCGCCTGTAGCCGCAACAGCAGCTTTAAAATACCATCGGCCACGAGCGGGTCGAGCGCGCTGGTGACCTCATCGCAGATGATGAGCTTCGGTTTGGCCGCCAGGGCACGCGCAATGCATACGCGCTGTTTTTGACCGCCCGACAGCTCGGCCGGATAGCGGTCCATAAACGCTTCCCCCAGCTCGATGGCGTCGAGCAGCTCGATCACCCGCTGACGGCGTGCTTGGCCTTTCAAGCCGAAGTAGAACGTGAGCGGGCGGCCGATGAGGGTGCCTACGGTGTGGCGCGGGTTCATGGCCACGTCCGCCATTTGATAAATCATCTGCAGTTCGCGCAGCGTCTCTTTATCACGTTTGGCGAGGGTGTTGGGCAGTGTGCTCCCGTCAAAGCGAAGCTGGCCCTGGTTGGGCGGCAGCAGCCCGGTGATGACCCGCGCCAGGGTGGATTTCCCCGACCCAGACTCCCCCACGATGGCCAGCGTTTGGCCTGCGCTCACCGAGAGATGAACGTCCTTCAACACGTTGCTTCCGCTTTGGTGGTACGCCGCACTGACGCCCTCGATGGCCAGCAGTGGCGTGGATGACGGCGTTTTCGGCGCATGCTCGATGGAACGCACCGACACCAGCGCTTGCGTATACGGCGCTTGAGGCGACTCAATGATGTGCGCGGTGCTGCCCATTTCGACTTTTTCCCCCTGCCGCAGCACGAGGAGGTCATCTGCGACTTGAGCGACCACGGCAAGGTCGTGGGTGATATAGAGTGCACCGACCCCCGTGGTTTTGATGGCCCGCTTGATGGCGGCCAGCACGTCGATTTGCGTGTTGACATCAAGGGCCGTGGTGGGCTCGTCGAAAATGATCAGATCGGGCTTTGGACAGAGTGCCATCGCGGTCATGGCACGCTGTAGCTGCCCGCCCGATACCTGGTGCGGGTAGCGGTGGCCAAACTGTGCCGGGTCGGGTAGCCCAAGCTGCTCGAACAGTTCGATGGCTCGTGCCTCGGCCTCTTGGCGAGTGGCTAGGCGGTGGTACAGGGTGGTCTCGATGACCTGCTCCATCAGCGTGTGGGCGGGGTTGAACGCGGCTGCCGCTGACTGCGCCACGTAGCACACCGTTTTACCACGCAGCTGACGCAGTGCCTTGGGCGAGTCTTTCAAGATATCGCGGCCGTTCACCCACACTTCACCGCTCAAGCGAATATCGCCGCGTCCATAGCCCGCTGGCGACAAGCCAATGGTCGATTTGCCCGCGCCGGATTCACCAATCAGCCCCAGTACTTTGCCGCGCTCCAGGGTGAAGCTGACGTCGTTGACGATGGTGATCTCCCGGGGCGCTTCGCCGGGCGGGTAGGCCGTGGCTTCGATGGTCAAATGACGAATGTCTAACAGCGAATCAGCCACGGCGGCCTCCTTTTAGATCGGTGGTGTGTCGCAGCACCCAGTCGGCTACCAGGTTCACGGAAATGGCCAACATCGCGATGGCCGCCGCAGGAATCAGCGCAGCGGGCACGCCAAAGACGATGCCTTGGCGGTTTTCACGCACCATGCTGCCCCAGTCGGCTTCCGGTGGTTGAACGCCGAGCCCCAAAAACGACAGCGAAGAGAGGAACAGGACGGCGAAAATGAACCGCAGGCCCAGCTCGGCCACTAGCGGGGTGAGCGCGTTGGGCAATATTTCTCGGAAGATGATCCAGACGTTGCCCTCGCCGCGCAGCCGAGCGGCTTCCACGAAGTCCATCACGTTGATGTTCACCGCGACCGCTCGAGAAATACGAAACACTCGGGTCGAATCGAGCACGCCCATGATCAAAATCAGCATGAGCAGCGTGCTGGGCATCACCGACAGAATGACCAGAGCAAAAATCAGCGTCGGGATCGACATGACGATATCGACACCGCGCGACATGAGTTGATCCACCCAGCCACCGTAGACCGCCGCCAGAATGCCCAGCACCGAGCCAATGGAGAACGCCAGCGCCGTGGCTAGCGCGGCAATGGTCATCGTGGTGCGGGCGCCGTAAATCAGCCGTGAGAGAAGGTCGCGGCCTAAATTGTCGGTGCCGAGCCAAAACTCTGCCGATGGCCCCATCCACATGTCGCCCACACTGTCGGCCATGGGGTAAGGGGCCAGCCAAGGGGCGAAAAGGGCCATTACTAAAAAACCGAACGTGAGCAGCAGGCCGATCAGCGCAGTCACCGGCATCCGTTTCAGCAGCGTTAAACATATCGACATGGTGGTGCGTTCCTATCTAAAGACGGTGATCAGCGAGTTATTTGGGGTGGCGCAAGCGCGGGTTGGTGACGATGGCGATGATGTCCGCCAGCATGTTGAGTCCGATGTACACCGCTGCAAACAGTAGTCCCACCGCCTGTACCACCGGTACATCGCGCTTGGCGACGTGGTCGATCAGGTACTGACCCATGCCGGGGTAGACGAAGATCACCTCGACGACGACCACGCCCACGATCAAGAAAGCGAGGTTCAACATGACCACGTTGACGATGGGGGCAATGGCGTTGGGAAAGGCGTGTCGCGCAATGATGCGAAATAGCCCCAGCCCCTTGAGTTCGGCGGTTTCGATATAGGGGGACTGCATCACGCTTAAAATGGCCGCCCGCGTCATGCGCATCATGTGAGCCAGAATCACCAGCGTTAAGGTGGCAGCAGGCAGGACAATGGCGTGTAGCCGCTCGCCCAGGCTCATGCCGCTATAGACGGTGGACACGCTAGGGAACTAGTTGAATTTCACGGCAAAGAGATAGATCAGCAAATAGCCGATGAAAAACTCGGGTAGCGAGATGGCCGTTAGCGTGGTGCCGGAAATGATGCGATCTGGCCAGCGATTCTGATAACGCACCGCCACGAGCCCTAAGAGAATGGCGAATGGCACGGCCACCACGGCCGTCCAAAACGCCAAGAACAGCGTATTCCCCGCCCGGCCCCACAGCGACTCGCCAATATCCTGGCGATTGGACAGGGCCGTGCCTAGATCGCCCTGTAAGATGCCGCCCAACCAATCGATGTAGCGCGCCCAGGCGGGTTGGTCGAGCCCTAGTTCACGACGTAGGTTCTCGAGGGCGTCAGGGGTGGCGCTCTGCCCAAGGATGGATTGCGCCACGTCGCCAGGCAGTAGCTGGGTGCCCACGAAGATCAGTACCGAGACGGCGAGAAGGAGTAACAGGCCCAGCGCCAAGCGCTGAGCGATCAGCTTGATAACGAAGGTGTTCATCACGAAGGTCCAGATTAAGAAGCCAGCGAGCGCTTCGAAAGCGCAAAGCCCGCTATCATCTCGCCCATGGGAGGCGCTGACCAGCCCCTAATGCGGTTTAATATTGCCTCGTAGGCACTGCTGCCCCTCGGCAGGCGCGGGTCGAGCCGTTTAAACCGACCATTGGTGTCCGTCACGGCGGGTTGCTAACGTAAGAACGAATATGCCGCTATGCTATCGGTGTCGACCGGTAGGCGATGAGTAGCCAGCCAATAGACGGCGAAAGCTTCACGTGACGGCATTCAGAATCCGCTCAATCCATCAGGCCGAGAAGGCCTCAACTGCAAAGGACGTTGCATGCGCGCCCGTTTCTGCTCTCTTTTTCGTACCGGTGGTGTGTTGGCATTCACGCTGATGATGGCGGGTATGGGGCTGGATGCCCACGCGCAAACGCGCATTACTTATAAATCGGCACTTGCGGGCACGGCCTATCACCAAATGGGCAGCGAGCTTGCTAACGTCATTCGACAAGGCAGTGACGACGCTATCGTACTGACCAACGAAGAGAGCCAGGGGTCGGTGCAAAATGTTCAAGAAGTCATGACCCGGCAGGGGCGCTATGTATTCACGGCACCGCCTGCCCTCGTGGCTCAGGCCGTGGCGGGCGAAGGGCCGTTCGCTGGTCATGAGGATGAGCGGTTCGCGGCCATTCGTGGACTGTTTCCCATGCCGTCGCTGACCATGCACTTCGTCATGGCGGGGGACGATGGCACGGCATCGTTCGAGGCGTTACGCGGCCAGCATGTGCTGATTGGGCGTGGCACGTTTAGCGCCGGAGAGGCCGCTCGCTATTTTCAGCTCTTCGGTTTGGAAGGGAGGGTGCGCTTGGCCGATGCCTCGATCACCAACGGCCCAGAAGCGTTGAGAGAGGGCCTGATCGATGCGTTCGTCACGGCCAGTTCTTACCCCACCCCCAACGTGATCGAGACGGCGTCGCTCGTGCCCATCACGCTCATTAGCTTGACCGCCGAGCAGATCGCTCAGACGGGGGCGGTACCCCAGGTCATTCCAGGAGGCACCTATCCCGGCATCGCCCAGCCCACCCACACGACGTCACGCCCCGTCATTGCGTACACCACCGAGCAGATGGATGCAGAGACCGCGTATCGCCTTACGAAGCTCTTTTGGGAGCAAAAAGCGCGTCTCGCGGAGCAGGCCGCCTGGTGGGCGGGCGTCACGCCGGACCTGCTCGCTCATATGACGACACCGCTGCACCCCGGCGCTCTGCGTTACTACGACGAAGTGGGCACTGACTTACCCGTGCATGTCCGTTAAAAGATAGTAAAGCTCAGTGCAATGTACGCTGCGTATCCACCCAGTAGCGCGGTGCCTTCCCAGCGGGATAGGCGCATGCCGGTATAAAGAAAGAGCAGCAGCAGGCCTGCCGAGCCCAGCATCACCCACTGGTCAAACTGGCTCACCCGTTCGGCAATGGGCAGCGGCTGGAGAACGGCCGAGATGCCGAGAATCCCAAGCACGTTGAAGATGTTGCTGCCTAGGATGTTACCCACGGCGACATCGGCGTGACGGCGCAGCGCGGCAATTACTGACACGGCCATTTCTGGCAGTGATGTACCGACCGCGACGATGGTCAAGCCGATGACGGCTTCTGAAATCCCCATCGCTTGGGCAAGGCCAATCGCTCCATAAAGCAAGAGCTGCGAGCCACCAATCAACATGCCCAGCCCCACGACGAGAGCGGCGACGATCATGACGGTCGAGGTGGGAATGGCCGTGACTTCCTCCGCTTCGGCGGCGTGCATGTCGCCTTCCGGCATCGGCTGTTGGCGCTCGGTGCGGTAAGCCCACACCAGATAGGCAGTGAGGGCGGCTAGCAGTAGGGCCGCTTCCCAGCGACCCAGTGCACCGCTCCAGGCCAGTACGATAAACAGGACACTGGCGCCGACCACCACCACGCCGTCTCGCCGCAGCGCCAGGGGCTGAACGGTCATGGGGCAGATGGCGGCACACAGCCCTAAAATCAGTAACACGTTACCGATGTTACTACCGACGATATTGCCCACGGCGATGTCCGGCTGCTCGCGTATCGCGGCATCGATCGATACCACTAGCTCAGGCGCCGAGGTGCCAAAGCCCACGACCACCAATCCCGTGAGTAGTGGTGAAACCCCCATTCGCTTGGCACCAGCGACCGCACCGCGTATTAACGCCTCCCCGCCGCCGAATAGCAGCACGATACCGGCCAGCAAGCTCAATCCATACAGCATGTGTCACTTCCTTCTCGATACGCTTGGACGTTTGCCAAGCTTAGGCCTCTAACAGTAGCTGGCTTCATGAGGCGTGCAAAGCCCTTTGCATCGGCCACATAAAAGAGACAAAGGGCGGGAAGAGGGCATGAGAAAAGCGGTCGCTTTCATACTGGAAATAACGCTAAAAAGAGGCGCTTGGACGTATAAGGGCAGTGAGCAGGCACAAAAAAAGCACCCGTGGGTGCTTGATTTGTAGGGGTGTCTGGTGGAGGCGGCGGGAATTGAACCCGCGCTCTTGTTATTAATATCATAGGCTTACAAAAAAAACTGACTAGATAATGACTATTAGTGTCTCACTCATTCAAGCTACATGTAGTTTTTAATGAAACGCTTAATCTTGGGTGTGACCCTGGGAGAGCTGTGAAAACCTGCCAAAGTACGTTCATAAAGTTGATCTGAAATAGGCGTTCTTGGTGTGAATTCACCCATGGTGACAAATTGGGAGATGTCTTCAGCATTTTTGACAACAGCCTCACTGTAGACCACATAGCTTTGCTGGTTCACGAACGGATGCTCACCGGGGTGGAATAGGCATGTGCTGTCAAACTTGCGCCCATCTCTGACAGTAGAGATGTTAACAAGCAAAACCCCGTGGTAGCCCCTTTCGGGATAGTACACGGGGTCATTCATCACTATGTGTAGATGGTTAACAGGGCCTGAAAGTATCAGGAGAGTCCCCTTGCGAAAAGGACAATACCCTGTCATCTGAGACGATCCATCACGGCGTGAAGCTGGCGGCGCTGAAAAATTTCAGCTGTTAGCTGTTCAGCTTCTTCAGGGGTTTTCCCTAATGCTTTGTAGACGTCCTGAGGGGAGATGGGTCGTGCTGACTTGTTTGGATCAACCCACTCGGAGCAATATTCGTGGGTGAAATCTACAATCTGCCAGCGATTCATTGAGCCGTAATCGTTCCAAACAGAGTCCAGCAATTCAATGTCTGCGTCACTCAATTCGTCAAAGGCTTCTCGTGTGCAATCACTTTGAGCAAGGGCAACTTCATGACGCTCAGAGCCTTCAGCGATCCATTTTTCCCATTCACCTGTACGACTACCGCCTTGCATTAGTTCAAGTACAGAGGAAAGCACAGGGCCTTTGTCCATTGAGAACCAAGCGTCATGGCTTAATGGTTCGTCATATCTCTCCATCGAAGCACGATCTGCCAGATACATCAGCTTCATCAGCTTCAAATACGACATTTGCCCACCACGCCGCCATGTGAAGTAGGCTGCAATTTGCGCAACTTTTTCTTCGTTAAGCATGATAGCTACCTCCAGATGCTCTAACTTAGAGCTTCTCCACTATTAATGGAGGATGCGCAGCATAAATGCAAGTTTCTCGTCTTGCAAGCTACGTCGCGTTATGTTTAACCGAAAATTTATCGTTAGCCAGCATCCCCGCCTGGCTATTCGTCGTCGGTATCCAACCTGCGTATATCCGCGCCGTGGTCACCACGCTGGTATGCCCCATCTGTTTTGATACCCACGCGAGTGGCTCGCCAGCGCTGACCATCATGGATGCGTAGGTGTGGCGGGTTTGGTACGGGCGGCGGTACCGGACTCCGGCGCGCTTCAGTGCGTGGGCCCATAATGTTTTGCGTATAGCCTGATCGCCGGACCATGGTTCGCCTGTGCGGGGGTTGAGGAACACGCGGCCGCTGGGGTGTAGGTAGCTGAGTGTCTTCTGCGCTTTTAGTGCTTCCAGTGCACGGGGCAGGAGGTCAATGGTACGTGTGCCTGCTGTAGTCTTAGTGGTTTCCGCTTCACCTTTGGCTGCTTGGGTGATTGCACGTGTGATCCGGCAGCGCTTTTGCCGCCAGTCGATATCTCCCCACTCAAGCGCGACAAGCTCCGATGTGCGTAGCCCGCTCCACAGTGCAAACTGAATCAACGGTAAGCCGTCGCTGGGGAGAGCGGCTAGGATCGCGGCTTGCTCTTCGGCTGTGAACGGGTCGATATCATCCACCTCTTTGGGCGGTTCTATTTTCCGGTAGTGCCAGCCTGCTAGTGGATTGCCTGCAATCATCTCATCGTGCATGGCATCATCCAGCGCTGCTCGCAGTGGACTAATGAGGTTCGATATTCGTTTGTTGCTGCAGGTCAGGCGTGATGCCCAATCACGTACGTGGCCACGCTTTAGCTCTGCCAGTAGCAGGTGGCCGAACTCGGGGATCAGCTGACCCTCAATGGTGTTTTTATAATCTTTGTAGCTGCTGGCTTTCAGAGTGGGCTTTTTGGTGGCCAACCAGGTGCGCAAGTACGTATCGACCCGATCCTGACGCATGAACTTGCGAGCGTTCTTACTGCGGGGAAACGTCACTTGATAATCAAACGTGCCGGCATCGATCGATGAAATGACCGCGGCGCGATGGCGCGCCGCTTTCTTCAGGTTAGCGGGGGTGGGCTCGAGCTTGAGCCGTTCGCGGCAGCGGGTGCCCTGGTAGTAGAAGTCGATTTCGATACTACTGGTCGAAGCTGCCCTGACCCCTTCGTAACTGCTCCCTTGGTTACCCACCGTGCATACCCCTCAAGTGACATTAGTATTCGCCCGTCCGGCGCTTTGAAAAACTGCTCGCCTTGCCGCCAATCCCCGCGCTTGATCTTTGAGCGAATGGCAAACTCGCTGTAGCCGGTCAGCTCGCTAAACCTTTCAATGGTGACGTGATCAATCGGCAGCATGTGAGCCTCCTGATAGTGTGCAGGTGGCGGGTGCGCTTTGGCTTGGCATCGTTTCAGGCTTAATGCCAACGGGCTGCAGGTCGTAGATCCATACCGGTGGGTTTGCCTTCCATGAATCGGAGCCGTTGATGGATTCCCATAGCTCCTGGAAGGCGTGACGCGAATCTGAATAACGGTAGCGAGCACCTTTAACAGACCGATAAGCAACGTGAGGAAGGTAGAATTCGCTTTCTCGCCAGTCATGCTTTTCTTTGAAAACTCCCTCCTTGCGCGCATCCTGCTCACTAATATCCTGCAGTCGCTCAAGGCGTACATTCACCACATCAAACACTAGGCGGGCTGCCCAGCGTGGCATGAATATTGATGGCCTCCACGGGAAGCTACGCGCCCGATCGAAGTTCTCGCGGTAAACGCAGGCTTCGTAGTCATCATCTGGATTGATCGTTTGGATGATGCCCGTGCTGCGGCGGTACGCTGGCTCTGGGACAAATGCGTGTGCTTCCTTAACGTATATCCGATCACCTGGCTGCACCCGCGAGTAAATCCGGTGGGTGGTGCCTTCCGCGCACGTGGCTTTGAGGTACGGGCCTGGGTTGCCTGCGGGCGATGGGCCGTTGTCGATCGTCGCATTGGCGAGGTCAAACGCTGCAGCTTCCCAGCGCTTTTTGCTGATACCGTTGCCATCGACCAGGGAGTTCTGAGCATCGACCACGCGGCGGGTTTGGTTTTTGCGGCCTTCGAGGAAGGCCTGAACCATGGCGGTGTTGAATAGTTTGCCGTGTTCTTTCATTGGCTACCTCCCGCTTCTTTTCTGATCTGGTTACCCACCAGGATGGCAACGTTCGCAGCTTGCTCTCTTGGTGTGTCGCCAAATTTATTCCAGTCGATGGGGCCGTTCCGCAATTCTTCAGCAGCGCGTAAGCAGCCTTGCTGCTGCTGGTTAACGCACAATACTTTTAGGCTTTCTTTAGGTGCGCGTTTCAGCACAGTTTTAGCGTCATCGGCGTAAGCCGGGGTTACTTCCCCGTCATGTGCTAAAGAGTGAAGCACTGCTTGGCAAGCGGTGAGCTTGCTGATCAGATCAGCTTGGAAGGCAGCTAGGGTATCGCGCTCTTCCTCAGCGGCAGCGGCTTTCCTGCCCAGCTCTCTGTAGCCTTCAAGATGGTTGCTGGCAGCCTTGGCGACCATTTCCCGGTTAAATTGCTCAGCCTTCAGCGCCCGTGCTTTCCATTTCTCACGGCGAGCTTTCAGCTTCTCAATCACCTCTAGCACTTGGGCGGTGCCGCCCATCAGTTGATCTTCTTTGCGAAGGCCTGCAGCCTCGGATATCTCGAAGATGCTGCTGATTGCCATGGCGAACAGCCGTTCGTACCGCTGCGCTTCTTGAAAGGCCGCTTTCGCGGCCTGCTCGCTGTCTTGAAATGAAATACGCCATGCTTCGTAGCTCATAGCAGACGCTCCTTAGGTGGGTTCGCGCCAAGCGCTTCTAGCCGGTCCACGGTGGCGTTGAACGCTTTGGCGAGTCGTTTGCGGCGACCGCCGGTGAGGTGGTCCGCCAAATGGTTGCCGCAGCCGAGGTGGTCGTGGGCTTCCACATAGGCGATGTACAGGCGACGAGCACGTTTCTTGAGCTGCTGAATACGGGCGGCCTTGATGAGCGCTTTCATCCCCGGCCCCCTTGCCCATAGGCCTTGAGCGCTTCGGTCAATGCTTCGTGTGGGCCCCACTGGCGAATGTTGTTCTGCAGGTCGCCGGCGCTCATCCAGATGCAGTCTTCATCGCCTTCTGCATAGATGATCTCGATACGGGCGCATTCAGCACCGCGCATCTGGCGACGCTTATTGAACTCGATGAAACGGAACTGGGGGTATTGCGGGCTGGCTTCGGGGTGCTGTGGTTGGGTGCTCATGCGTCACCTCCTGCAGCTGCAGCTTTTGCGGCGGCGCGGTCTAGGCGATCGATTTCGGCTAGGATTAGAGCGCCTGATTTAATTAGATTACGGCGCGGATCAGGGCTTGGTTTCCACCACGTTTGATCAAAAGGCCACACCGCCGCCGCGGCGTCCTTACCGCTTTCTGGTGATTCAACTTGTAGAGCATCTGCTGCGTTAATGGCATAAGAAGCACCAGCAACCGCTAAGCTGCCGGGTTTATGCTGGTCGTCATTCTCACGGCTAAACCCTTCGCTGAAGATTTGTCGCATGCGTTCGTTGTAAACCGCGAGGTAGGACGCGTTGACGGTGTCTTCAGGGCCTGAGTAGCGGATGTCTGTGAATAGCAATAGCTGGGCAAATACCGTTTTTGCGCGAACGGATACGATTAAAATGCCATCTTCGTTCTCGGCACGGTAAATTTCGGTGTATCCCGCAGGTGCGGTGTTATCCAACTGGTCGATATAAGTGTCTGGTTCAGCTTCATAGCGGGCGTAGTCGTCGCCACCATCTAGGTCGCTGGGTAGCTCATGGGTAACGGTATGCACCGCAAAGCCAAACGGTTCCAGAATGTCTTTGACGGGGCGCTCTTCAAAATATGGGTGCTCAAAAATTTGATGGATGTGCATCGGTTTGCTCCGTGGTGGTAGAGCCCCGCCGCTGGTGGTGGGCAGCGGCGGGGTGGTGTTGCGGGGGTGGGCTTACGACTTCTTGAAAGCACCGAGTAGCAGGGTGCTGTGTTCGTCTAGCTCCTTGGCCAGCACGTCCTTGAACTCTTTCGCCATCTCTTCCTTGACGGCTTCCAGGCCGATAATGCGCAGCTTCAGGCGCGGCTTGCTGTCGTCAGCGAGGATCGATACGCGAATATCAAAGGTGCGGAACGACAGCCCCTCATACGGTAGGCAGTGGAAACGGATAATGTCGGGTGTGCTATCACCGGCGCTGGCATCTAGCGCGTCCATGCCTGACCGGCTGCTGCCCCAGTCGCGATCTTCTGACACGCGCTCAGAAGTGGCCTTGATCTCAATGCGGCGTACGGCGGCGGCGAGTTTCTGAGCAGTCATCTCGACGCCGTTGCTGTCGATCCCGGTGATGCAGTGGTGCCAGTCCTCAATCCAGTGGGCCAGTTCCTTTTGCCCAAACGCGCTTTCGTGAGCATTTAGGCACGCCACAAAGGCGCTGGTTTTTTCCAGGGTAAGGGTGGCGGTGTGGTCGCCGTGGCCTGGTTCAGCGGCGTTG
This sequence comes from Halomonas meridiana, assembly GCF_009846525.1. Classification (NCBI taxonomy): domain Bacteria; kingdom Pseudomonadati; phylum Pseudomonadota; class Gammaproteobacteria; order Oceanospirillales; family Halomonadaceae; genus Vreelandella; species Vreelandella aquamarina. The sequence goes on from NZ_CP024621.1 coordinate 298,296, forward strand.
CCCAGGTCAAAAAACGCCTTGGCCGACATGGCGTCCACGTTGACGAAGACGCGTGATTCATCTTCTTCGTTGACGTAGGCGGCGTAGTCTTCGATCGAGCTGGTGGTAAAGCTGCCACGGAAGCGAGCGGGCGATTGCTGAAAGTTTTCCAGCGACTGCAGCTCGTAGCCCTTCGGTACCAGCATCGTGGGGGTGTCGGTGCCGGGGTTGCCGATCTGCGCGGCGTGAACGAGGGCTTCAATCTTTTCGATGGCTTGGTGGTCCATGGTCATTCCTTTTGCATTGGTTTGCGTTGGTGGGTGGTGGGTGTATCCGTGCGCTGGTTAGGCGCGCTGGGTGCTGCTTTGGCCTTCCTGCTGGAAGTCGAACTTGCCCTGGTTCTCGGGGAACAGCGTGAGCTTGCCGCCTTTGCCGACGTATAGCGGCGTTTTGGTGGTGTTTTCCTCGCTGCGCTTGCCCTTTGCCGTGGGTACCACATAGCTGAGCTTGTGGGCACAATCGACCTGCGAGCTGTCCGCGATCTGTTTCAGGCTGAACTTGATGGTGACGTCGGCGGCTTTGCCGTGCTGCACGCAGCCAGCGGCTGCATCGCTGAGGGCGCGGGCTAGCTTTTCGCGGAAGATGCCAGCGTCCAGATCGTCCAGTAGGGCGTTGATATCGGTGGAAGTCGGTTCGTTTGCCATGGTTGGTTTCCTCTTGCGTGGTGGTAGTGGCCGTTTGGCCGGGGTTTTTCGGCGTTGCCTGGGCAACGTCGCGAAATGGTAATGGCTTAGCCGTCGTTGGCGGCTTCGCGCTGGATGCGGATGTTCAAGCGGTTGGCGATGTAGAGCAGGCCGCGCTCTGTCACCAGCGTTTTGCCGTAGGGGCGTTCGGCACCTAGCCCTGGGTTTTCATACGCTTTTAGCTCGACGACCAAGCGACCCGTGCTGGTGTGTGGGCGGGTGGCCACGTTGCTGGCGTCTAGCATGCCGAGCTCGCGTAAGCGCTTGCATAGCGTGTTTCGGCCAGTGCCGAGCAGCGCGGCGGCTTCTTGAAGCGTGTAGCGCTGGCCGAGTACGCGGGGTGGTTGTGGGCGTTGGGGGGCGTTCATGCGGCGTCTCCCGTAGGTGGGGTTAAGAGGGCTTCTAGTTCGCGGGCGATGCCTTGAAGTTCAGGTAGTGCCTGCTCGCCCATATAAGGGGCGTCACCCGGTAAACTTACATACATCACCTTGCGGGCGGTGTAGTTGCCCAATGCCGTATCACTGAACAACATCACGTCGACATTGAAGGTGTGGACGTGGCCTGAGTACTCCGCCGAAACGGCATAGGTGCCTTGCATGGTGATCGTGATGGCCAAGTCTTGGATGTAGGCCATGGCGTCGCGGTGTGCTTGCGTTAGCACCGGGGCGGGAAGTTGGGCAACGGTGGTCATGCCGCACCGCCTTGGCAGCGATAGTGGGCCGCTTCTTCAGGCGTGAGCAGGTGGATAGTGCGAGAGGGGGAACCAGCGCGGCGGGCGGCGATGCGGCCTGTGGTGGCTTGCATGGCCGCGATAGCGATGTGGCTGTTACCTGCGGCCGGGTGCATGTACACCCGGCATGGTTGGGCATTGGTTTGCATGTGTTGACTCCAAGCTGTGGTGGTTACAGCTGACGTTTGCAGACGTCGTAGAATTGAAGGTAAATGTATTTACCTTTAGAGTCAACGTGCGATGTTAATTTACCTATTGATGCAAGAAAAAGCCGGTGCAAGACCGGCTTAGGAGCTTACTCGTAGCTTTTTACGACTGAAATCAGAGCTTCTCTGTGGTTGAAAATGTCAGTCAAAGCACTTAGATCATGCTTAACTGATTCATTATCTTGACGAATTTCGATTCTCTTCAATGTCTTGGAATTGAAGTGAAGTCGACAAATAGGCTTACGATTATTGTCATCGAGAAGCACGGCACAGTAAGACTTTGCATCTCGCATGAAAACCCTTTCAGGCGCTACTTCACTAGCGACGATGGCCCTAACCATGTTGTAACCATCAATTTCTTCCTGAGTCGTGACAATCTCGTCATCTGAAGACTGTTCAGGTGTCTCCTCGTCCATCTGAATGGACTGGACGTTTACTGATCCTGATTCATCTCCACTGGTCGTGGCTAGTGCCTGCTTCAAACGAAGAGACACCTGTTCTTTGATGTGCTGAGCCATAGCATCGCGGATGATAGGGGTAAATTCATCCAGCACCTGCTGGGTCATGCGGCCATCGAAAAAATCTTGAGCGATGAATTTGATGAAGTCGCGCGGTGGCTCTTTGAGCATTTTGCTGAAAGATGCCATCGCAAGATTGGTGTATTTTAAGCGGTTTGCCGTGCTGAGAATGGTGTCAACATTGAAAACGGGCTTGGCAAATTTCTTCAGCTCTTCAATGTCTCTTTCGTTATAGTCGGTAAGTCGGAAGGTGAAAAACGGCCTGTTATCCAGCTTGTTGGTGTCATCGAGATCTGAATAGAAGCGATACTCGATACCGTTGGTCAAGATCGCGAATTTGGCTTCTGTGCAGTTGAAGTAGCGATAGAGCTGGCTAAATTGAGCATCAGCCAAATCAGTGGTGCGCGGCTTGCATTCAATTAGTATGGAGAGCACACCATCGTTTTTAATGGCATAGTCGACCTTTTCGCCTTTTTTCAAGCCGACGTCAGCTGTAAATTCAGGCAGTACTTCGGTGGGGTTGAAAACGTCATAACCTAAGCTTTGAATGAATGGCATGACCATAGCATTTTTCGTCGCTTCTTCATTGACAATGTGGTCAAGCTGCTCTCTGGCACGGCCCGCCAGTGTTGCGATTTTCTGTGCTATCTCCATGTTCCCTGCCTTTTGGTTGGTTTGCTACATCCTCCCAAATGCCCAGCGTCCCAAAAACCGAGCGCAAATTTGGAAGTTATCTGTTTCATCCATTTCGTAGCTGGGGTACAGCGTATTGTCAGATATAACTCTAATTCGGTTTCCAGGTAAATGCTGCAGACGTTTAACGTGTACTTGGCCGTCGAGTTGAAAAATATAAACGCCGTCGTCCTGCATTTCTCGGACAGAAACATCAATGATTGCAAAGTCACCATGGCCCAGCGTCCCCATCATAGAGTCGCCTCGGGTACTGATGATCCTCAAGTGAGGGGAGGGTTCGATTCCGATAGCCCGTAAGACCGCTCTGGGCACTTCCATGTAGGCAGTGGTTTCTTCCGATAGAACAACCGCACCATGACCTGCGCTCGCAGTTACGGCAAGAATTGGAATCCTGTAATCAGCACTGCTGGTACCTTTCTCAGCATGCTCGTTGAGTAGCGGCTCCATAAGAGTCGACTCCACATTTTTACTGTGCATGGGTACGACGTTGCTGCTAGTGGTCGCTTTCTCACGCTTGCCCGTCAAGATCCATGCGGCTGTTGTTTGAAGGACTTTTGCTAAGCGCTCAAGGTTATGAGAACCAAGCTGTTGGTTAGAGTTTTTTTCCCATTGGGAAATTGATTCACGCGTGACGCCTACGCGTGCAGCTACCTCACGCTGAGTAAGCCTGAGTTGGGTGCGCCTTGATTTGATTCTTTCTGCTTGATCGCTCATGTAAATAATCTTACGCCTTGTAGCGGTAATATGTTTCCGCTACAGTGGGTAAATGTATTTACCTGGGTGAGCGACATGCGTAAATCAGATGTAATTGAGCATTTTGGTAGCGTGAAGGCGGCAGCGAAGGCTTTGGGGCTGACTTCCCAAGCAGTGAGCATGTGGCCGGAAACGGTACCTAAAACCCGCCAATGGCAAATCGATGTATTGACGGAAGGCAAGCTGAGAGCGCAAAGGGTAAATGAATCTGAGAAATCAGCCTAATAGGGCTGTTTGAGGTGCTGAGCGGGACTGCAATCCCGCTCAGCTATTGCCAGTGAGGGTCTGCCCACCACAGACGTTCCCACACTGGACTTGTAGCAACGCAAGTGAGCAAACCAATAAAGCCGCCTGCGTTACTCTTCCCATCATACACCACGGGGGAGCGGTAACGCATGGCATAGAAACGGGAGTAATGCCATGTCTAAACGCTGGCCAACCTCAAAGGAGCGCGCTGAGCGCGAAATCCTGCCCCTTAACTTGGCGCTGTATCACGCGGCGCGTGACTACCTCGGAGGCGGCAAAGCCATTGCCGCCATCTACGGACTGCCTGCTACCACGCTGCAGCATCGGCTAAACCCCAACGCCGAGAATCACAAACTGACCATCGACGATCTGGAGCATGTGCTGGAAGCCACCCGCGATCCGCGCATTCTGGATTCGCTGCTGGCCCTGGTGCCGGGGGCACATTGGTTCGAGTACCAGGAAGCAACGAACGAGTGCAGCGAGCAACATCTGTTGAACTCGGTGGCGAACTTATCCAGCCAAGTGTCTGAACTGCTCACGCGGATCAGCGAGCACCGCCGCGATGGCAAGTACCACGACCATGAAAAAGCGGAGCTGGAAAAGCTGAAAGGCCAACTGTTTGGCGCGGTTCAGGCGCTGCTGGTATGTGCTCAGCAGTTTGATGGGGAGGTGAGCCATGGATAAGGCGGATGTGGCGAACGATTACATCGAGTGGCGTACTGAGCAGGCGCTGAAAGCCCGCGAGTATCAACCGAGCGCACTGGCCAGCCGTGCGATCTGCAAAGAGTGTGACGAGCCGATCCCGGCAGCGCGCCGTAAGGCGTTGCCGGGCGTTCAGTTGTGTGTGGCGTGTCAGACTGTGTTGGAGGGGCGATGATGCAATTAACTCTACTTGCCTATTGCTCTCAAGCCAGCCGGATAGATAGTGATCCAAATTTTTTGATTGGCATCTTTAAAGCTAGGAAGTTCGCGATTCGTGCCAAGCTGAGTTCTTGGATCCTCGAAATCCAGCATGCTCTCTTGTTCGAGCTCTTCGCAACATTTGATCACCTCCTCAAATGTTGCATCCATCTGGCTCACATCAATCTCTGTCTGCTTCAAAGGAACTGCACGTTTCAAAATTTCAATATGGGTAGGTGTAAGCTGCATAATTCTGCCTTTGGGGGTGAAGTATGAATGACCTCCTTAGCATAGACGAATTGCGCTTAGCTCTGACACATATCCCCGCCGATGACCGCGAGACGTGGGTCAACATCGGCAACGCCGTCAAGACTGAGTATGGCGATGATGGTTGGTTTGCCTGGGACGAATGGAGCCAAGGCGGGGCGAGCTATAACGCGGCGGATGCCAAAAGCGTGTGGCGTAGCTTGCAGGTGGGCCATGTGCGATTGGGCACCATCATCAAGCTGGCGAGTGATAACGGCTGGCAGCGTGAGCGAAAGGCGATGACGCCGGAAGATCGGAAGCGCTTGAAGGCTGAGCAGGAGGAGCGACGCCGTAAGGCAGCCGCGCAAGTAGAAGCCGATCAGGCGAAGTTGGCCCGTATGCAACAGGCGGTATCTCGGGCTTGCCAGCAGGTAGTTGAAAGGCATTTAACGGCGGAAGGTTCAGCAGCGTACCTGGAAACCAAAGGCGTGGGTGCTCATGGTGTGCTGTTCGTGAAGCGGGCGGTGCTGGTGAGCATTGATGCCAACGTGGAAGCGGCCAGCGTGTGGGCAGGCAGTGAGGTGAAGGATTTCTTTGACCAGTTGCCTTCGCCCCGACCGGATCACCTGCATCTGTTTCAGCTTCGCGTGGGTGATGTGGTGCTGCCGCTGTACGATGGCGGCGGTGTGCTGTGGGCGCTGCAGGTGATCAACGGGAAGGGCACGAAGCTGTTTCCGAAGTTTGGCCGCAAGAGTGGTTGCTGGCACCGTATTGCGTGGCAAGAGCCGCCTAGCATTATTGGCGTGGTGGAAGGTTACGCCACCGGGGCCAGCGTTCATGAAGCGATGGGGTGGCCGATGGCGGTGGCTTTGGATGCGGGCAACATGGCCCGCGTGGTGCCTCAGTTGCGCGATCTGTACCCGCAAGCGCAGCTGGTGATCTGCGGTGATGATGACGTAGAGACGGAAGGGAACCCTGGCAGAACCAAAGCGGAAGCGTTGGCGTTTGAGTATGGATGCCGTGCCGTTTTTGCTGAGTTAGGCGAGGTGGCCTGATGCCGGATTGGAACGATCTTCATGCAGCGCGTGGCCTTGCGGCCGTGCGTGAGCAAATCAGCGCGCAATTAGCCGACGCGGCGAATGATGCAGAACTCCCCCCGGCCCCCTCTGAATGGCAGCCCCCGGCACCGGTGGCCGCTGCTGCACCTTCGGGGGGCGTGGGGGAGGCGCCAGAATGGAATAGCGAAAGCGTTCATCGCCGCTTTGCACTGCTGGAAGGTGAGAAGCAGGTATATGACCTGGTGCGTAGGCGGTTGATCAAATGGGGGGCGTTTGAGGCACTGACCTCTAAGTCGTTAGCCAAAGAGTGGGTGGAACGGCAGGATAAGAAGCTGATCGACCCGGATCAGGCGCGTATGCAGGTGGCAGAGGCGAAGCTGGCGGGTAAGCAAAAGGCGAGCCGCGGCAAAATGGGCATGCCGCCGACTGAGCGTTACGTTTATTTGGACGGTACCCAAGAGATATGGGACCGCCAGCTAAAGCAGCGCTTGCCCGCCAGGGCGGTGCAGTTGGCGTTGGGGGATGCGTGGTCGCTTTGGATCAATTCGCCAGAGCGTCGGCAAATTCCCCATGACTGCTTGATCTTCGACCCGGGCATGACGCAGAGCCCAGGCGAGCATATCAACACGTTTGAGGGGCTGCCACTGGAGCCGGTCGATGCGCCCGAGCGATGCAAGTCGATTCATTACCTGATTCAGTGGCTATGTAGCAACGATCCAGACGCGACGCACTGGCTGACGTGCTGGCTGGCTTACCCGCTGCAGAACTTAGGCGCCAAGCTAGATACTGCGGTGCTGGCTCACTCGACGATCGAAGGGTCGGGCAAGTCGTTGCTGTTGTCGGATATCATGGGGGCGATCTACGGCATCTATTCGGCCACGGTGGGGCAGGCTCAGCTGGAGATGAACTGGAACCAGTGGCAGGAGAGTAAGCTTTACGGTGTGTTCGAGGAGGTCGTGAGCCGCGACCAGCGCTATAACCAGGTCGGCAAGATCAAGCACATGGTCACCGGCAAGACGATGCGCGTTGAAGCTAAATTCATGAACGGTTGGGAACAGGCCAACTACATGAATGCGGCGTTTCTCTCCAATGAGATCATGCCGTGGCCGATCAGCGAGCATGACCGGCGTATGTTGGTGATCTGGCCCGAGAAGACACTGCCTCCTGAAGCGAGCAAAGCGATAGGCCGCGAGCTGGTGAATGGCGGCATCGAGGCGTTTTATCACTATCTGCTCAACTATGACACCGGCGACTTTGACGAACGCACACGGCCACCTAAGACCCCCGCCCGTGAGCGGTTGGTGGCATTGAGCCGTGCAAGCTGGGAAAACTTCCTGGTGGCATGGCGTGAGGGTATCTTAGGTGTGCCTTTCACGGTGGCTAGGACGCAGGATGTTCACGACCTCTACCTTGAGTGGTGCAGTAAGAACCGCGAGCACACCATGAGCGAAACGAAGTTCTCTTTGTTTATCAGTACGCAGGTGCTCAAGACGGATAAGCAGCTCTGGTGGTATGACATGGATAACGCCCGAAAGCGCTCTATCTTCTTCCTCCCGAACCCACCTGATGGGGTAGACCTGAGCGATGGTAAAAAGCTGGGTGCCTTGGTCAAGGCGTTTAGGGACCAGGCATTAGAAGCGGGCTGGAACCCTGCGAGCTGGGATAAGTGCCAGGGTTGGGTCAAGCCGTATGGCGGCTCACCACTCGATGATTAATGTCTAGGGTCACTAGGCTATGTCTAGGCTGTTCTATGCCAAGGATAGACAATGAAAACCAATTTTAAACAATGGGTTATGCGAACCTGTCTAGGGTGTCTAGGGTTTCACACGCGCGCGCGGGTGCGCTCACGCTATTACTAGGCAGTTATCCACACCACCTTTTTAAATTTCCCCTATATAGGGAAAACCCTAGATACCCTAGACACCCTAGACAATTATTTATAAAGCTATGTAAGTATTAAGTTTTTAAGTGTCTATGGTGTGTCTAGGGTTGGGGTGAATTGATCTAGGGTTAAAAAGTGCCACCACCACGGAGCAAACCAATGCTGAAAGAGATCGATGATTTGTTGCACCACTGGGCCGATCAGCTGAAAGGCCGGGGAATGCGTCAATGCTCACCTCTGGGACGCTTGGCGGAGTTTGGCGGCGTGATGCCGCCTAGTGGCCCCAAAGGCTCGCGTGATCTTCTAGGCCTGGGCGATATGGATGATGCCGCCTGGGAAGTGCAAAAGGCCGTGAACGGGCTGAGCGCTGAGTACCAGGTGTTAGCCCATGAGCATTACCTATGGAATGGGTACAACGACGCGAAAGCTGAGCGCCTTGGACTCGCTGAAAGCACTTACTATGACCGCCTGCATCGCATGCATTACGAAATCCAGCAGGCGTTGAAGGACAACCACCGCCGCTCAAAACGGGCCTAATCATTCATGCCTTTCGATGTTTGCCTAACCATGCCCAACTTTGTAATTAGATTTTTCGTTTGGCATTAAAAACGGCTTGATGCCACCGGAGTCAAGGCTCACCATTCAGCTACTGTCTTGAACCGCCCCGGTTATTCCGGAGACCGGTTTGTTTGAGTCAAGCAGCTTCACCCGACTCTTCCAGTTGACGATAATACGTCCTTTCTCGTTCTGCTGGTGGAACGTTTCCGATGGGTTCCAGCAGTCGGCGGTTGTTGAACCAGTCAACCCACTCCAGCGTGGCATACTCAACGGCATCCAGTCCCCTCCATGGGCCACGATGATGGATCACCTCCGTTTTGAACAAGCCGATGATGGTTTCAGCCAGCGCATTGTCGTAGGAGTCGCCGGTGGTGCCGACTGAGGCATTGATACCCTCGTCAGCCATACGCTCGGTGTAGCGGATCGAGAGATATTGGCTTCCCCTATCACTATGATGGATCAACCCTTGTCTGTGTTTTCGTGCCCACAGAGCTTGCTCCAGAGCGTCCAGCACCAGTGCCGTTCTCATCGACGTCGCTACACGCCAACCCACGATACAGCGTGCATAAACATCGATAACGAACGCAACGTAAACGAAGCCAGACCAGGTAGCGACATAGGTAAAATCGGCTACCCAAAGCTGATTAGGACGCATAGCCGTAAAGTCACGTTTCACTAAATCAGGTGCCCGTTTCTGGCCGGGATCACTGAGGGTCGTGAAGGGGCGTTGGCCTCGCACCACGCCGCGAATTCCTAGGCGGCGCATGAGCCGTTCTACAGTGCAACGAGCAACATTAACGCCTTCACGGCGGAGTTGCCGCCAGACCTTACGGGCACCGTAGACGCAGAAGTTTTCTTCCCACACGCGCTGAATCTCAGCGGTAAGAAACGCATCCTGTCGATACCGGTCTGCCCGCCGTTCAGGATCAGCTTCAAGTGCCTTGTGGTGGTAATACGTCGATGGGGCGATTGGCAGTTGACTACAAATCGACTCGACCCCGAACTGAGCACGATGCTCGTCGATAAATGACACCATCAATTGGGTTTGCGGTCGAGCTCCGCCTGGGCGAAAAAAGCAGCCGCCTTACGGAGAATTTCATTAGCGCGCTTCAATTCGACGTTTTCACGCTCTAGCTGCTTGAGTCGTTCATTTTCAGGCAGGTTAACCGAGCTGTTTTCCTGCGTGAGTTCTGTGCGTTTGCACCAGGCTCTCAAAGTCTCTGGTGTACAGCCGAACTTGCTGGCAATGGAGCAGATCGCCGCCCACTTGGACGGGTATTCGCCTTGCTGTTCAAGGACTAATCGAACAGCTCGCTCCCGGACTTCTGGGGAATATCGTTTTGGTGAGTTCATAACTCCATCCTCTCAAGATATGGAGTCTCCGGTAAAGCCGGGGCGGTTCAGTCTAGTAGATGCGCCTGAACCACTAAGCCCCAACCATTGCGTTGGGGCTTTTTGTTGGGCGCTAGATAACCAGTGCTCCCGCTCGTGGTGGGCGGTGCCTCGCATGGCTTCGGCTGTGCGGGGCATTTTTATTTGAGGAGGTGGCCAAATGGGCATGCGTTGGATCGATCAGGTGAACGCGGTGCCGCAGCGGCCCCCTCAGCGCAAAACGGTGATGCTTTCGGCTGGGCACAGCGATACGGTGCCGGGCATCGTGGCGAACGGGCACAAGGAAGCCGACAAGGTGCTGGCGTTCCGCGATGACCTGAGCGTTAGGCTTGCTGAGCTGGGTATTCGCCATGTGCTCGACGGTGAACCGGGCGAGAACCTGCCGTTGCGCACGGCGACGGCCATGGCGTCCGGCTGCGACATTGCCATCGAGTTTCATACCAACGGGGGCGGCCCTGGTGCCACGGGTGTGGAAACGCTGTCTCGGGCGTTCAACAAGCCGTTGGGTGCCGAGCTGTGCCGCGTGACGTCAGAGGTGCTAGGCATCGCCAACCGTGGCGCCAAGCCGGAGAGCGCGGGGCAGCATCACCGCTTGGCGTTCGTGAGCGACGGCGGCGGCATCATTCATGAGTTGTTCTTCCTCTCCAACGCCAACGATCTGTACCAGTTCCTGACGCACCGTGAGGCGCTGTTGGATGCGGTGGCCGAGGTAATCGCGGACGCGGCGCGGGCGGCGTGACATTCATTCGACAAAGAGTTCTCTCATGCCGGGACGTGACCCTAACCTTTGGCAGCAGTTGCTGACCTATATCGCGCTGGTTTGGCCGCAGATCTATGCCGGTGGTTTGGCGTTCGTCGTGGCGCTGATTCGTGGCCTGCACGCGGGCAACAAGGCGCGGCAGTCGTGGTTGGAGGCCATCTTGTGCGGTTGCCTGACGTTCGGGCTGTTCCCGGTGCTGCACTATCTGGGGTTGCCGGGTGGTCTGGCGGCGTCGATCGGTGCCTTCATCGCGTTCAAAGGCACGGAGTGGTTTGGCACGCGTGCAGATGAACTCTACGAAAAGCTGATTGGCAGGTGGCTGAAATGATCAAGCGCATCATGGGCAACTTATCAGGCTGGATGATTGCGGGGCTGTTGGGCATCACGGTGTATGCGGGCATGCAGGCGCGTGAGTATGCGCTGCAGCTCTCGGTGACGGAGAGCCGGTTGGCTCGAGCCCACGAACAGGTGGAGATCCTGCAGGAACACCAGCGCTGGCAGCGTGAGCAGATCGACACGCTGAGCGCGGTGCTCTCGGCAAGAGACGAGCAGCTGCAGCGTGACGCTGAGCTAGTAGACATGATGCGCAACACGGCGCGGCAACTGGAGAGAGACGATGCGACGACTAGCGATTGGGCTGGGCAGCCTCTGCCTGCTGCTGTTAGCGACTGGGTGCGCGAGCTCGCCACCGACGATGACGATTCCCGTGGTGGTGGCACCGGAAGTGCCCCCGCACCTGCTGACGCCCCTGAGTGAGCCTCAGCGGCGTGTGTCGCACAACCGCGACTTGCTCCAGTTGCTGGCGGACTATGAGTCGCTGAGAAGGCGGGCCAATGCGGATCGTGAGTCGGTGTATCAGCTGTTGCTCAAGCCTGGGTCTGCGGGGGAGCAATGAGCGACTACGATCAGCGCCGTGGTTCATCCGCTCAGCGTGGCTACGGGTACAAGTGGCAGAAGGCGCGAGCGGAGTACCTGAGGGCTAACCCGCTGTGCGTGTTTTGCCAGCGCCGGGGAAGGGTCACGGCGGCCACGGTTGTCGACCACATCAAACCGCATAAAGGCGACCTGAAGCTGTTCTGGCGACGGTCGAACTGGCAGAGCCTGTGCAAGCCGTGCCACGACATCGACAAGCAGCGATTAGAGAAGGGAGGCGCGCTGCCTGGCTGTGATGCCGAGGGTATGCCCGCTGACCCGCATCATCACTGGGCGTGACGCTGCACTTTTGGCTTTTGCGCCATCAGTGAGGGTTTTCTCGTTGTCAGGCATGGGGGGAGTCAAAAGTTCAGGGCTTTTCGGCTCTAGACCGATACGCCCCCTTTTCTTGTGCAAGCGGGAAAAATGGGAGGGGGGTATATCGGTTTGAGGGCATCCAAAGCCTAGCATTTCATCGGTTTAGTGCCGACCAATTTCACATTCTGGAGGTTTCCATGGCTGGCAATAAGAACTCTGGACGCCGCCCGTTGCCGGGGAACGTCCATCTACTGCGCGGCAACCCAAGCAAGAAGGGCGCACATGAATTTCACGACACGGGCCAGGCGCCCCAGCTGAAAGTAGAAGCGCCGCCGTGCCCTTCCTTCTTGACCAAGGATGCCAAGGCCGAGTGGCGGCGCATCGTGAAAGACCTGGAAATCCTGGGGCTGATCACCAAGGTAGACCGTGCGGAATTGGCCGTTTACTGCCAAGCGTGGGGCGATTGGAAGGCCGCCCGCGAGAAGATCGCTTCACTGGAAGACAAGGGCATGGTCGAAGTGACCCCCAGCGGCTACAAGCAGATGAGCGCCTGGATGCAGCTAGCCAACCGTGCCGAAGAACGCATGCGTAAAGCGGGCGATAGCTTCGGCCTGAACCCCAGCGCCCGCGCCAAACTTGGCCCCGGCACCGTAGGACAAGGAGAACTGTTCCCCAATGAGCAAAAAGAAACCGCCGCAAAATACGGTCTGTGATGACCGGGCGACGGCGTTTGCTCAGGCGGTAGCGGACGGTGAACTGATTGCGGGGCCCCAAGTGCGCGATGCCTGCGCACGCCACTTGCGCGATCTGGAAGAGAGCGAAGCACGCGGCCTTTATTGGGATCTGGGCGCGGCCAACCACGCCATTGGTTTTTTTGAGGAAGTACTACGGCTCAACGGTGGGCGCTTTGAAGGTGAGCCGTTTCACCTGCTGCCGTGGCAGGCGTTCATCGTCGGTTGCCTCTACGGCTGGAAATCAGATGACGGCTGGCGGCGCTTCCGCGTGGCGTACGTTGAAACGGCGAAGGGCTCGGGCAAGTCGCCACTGGCGGCAGGCGTGGGCCTCTATGGCTTGGTGGCCGATGGAGAGGAGCGCGCCGAAGTCTACGCGGCCGCGACGAAGAAAGACCAGGCGCAAATCCTGTTCCGCGACGCGGTGGCCATGGTCGATCAGTCGCCGCTGCTCGCCACGCGCATCGTCAAATCGGGCGCGGTGGGCAAGGAGTACAACCTAGCCTTTCACAAAACGAGCAGCTTCTTTCGCACGGTGGCGGCTGACGATGGGCAATCAGGCCCACGGCCACACGTCGCGCTGCTGGATGAAATTCACGAGCACAAAACCCCGCTAGTAGTAGAGATGATGCGGGCCGGTACCAAGAGCCGCGAGCAAGCGCTGATCTTCATGATCACCAACTCTGGTACCGACCGACTATCGGTATGTTGGGACTACCACGACTACGCGGTAAAGGTAGCCAGTGGCGCGCTGGAAGACGATTCGTTCTTCGGCTTCGTCTGCTGCCTGGATGAAACCGACGACCCGTTTGAAAGCGAAGAGTGCTGGTACAAGGCCAACCCATCGTTGGCGTATGGCATCCCCGGCTTGAAGTACTTGCGTGAGCAGGTGACCCAAGCACGCGGCATGCCCAGTAAAGAGGCCACCGTTAAGCGTCTCAACTTCTGCATGTGGGTGCAGGCGGACAACCCCGCGATCAGTCGCGATGCTTGGTTAGCCACGCAAGATAAAGAGTTTGATCACGATAGCCTGCTAGGCCGCCGCTGTTACGCGGGGCTGGATCTCTCCAGTACCCAGGATTTAACCGCCTTAGTGTTGATGTTTGAGCCGGTACCGGATGACCCCGTGTGGCGGATGATCCCTTACTTCTGGCTGCCAGAAGAGGGCTTGGCGCGTAAGGCCGAAAAAGACCGCGTGCCCTACACGCTCTGGCAGGAACGGGGCTACTTGCTGACCACACCGGGCAAAGCGATTAACAAACGCCACGTGCTGCATCAGCTTTCGGAGATCGCCGCGATGTACGACCTGCAGCGTATTGGCTACGACCAGTGGCGCATAGAAGATCTCATAGCATTGATTGATGACGAAGCCGTCACGCTGCCACCGATTGAACCTGTTCGCCAAGGGTTCCAAACCATGGCTCCAGCAGTGGATGAATTTGAAACACGGCTAATTAACGGCGTGTTACGCCACTCCGGACACCCTGTGCTGACGTGGTGCGCTGCAAACGCGATTTATAGCGAAGACCCTGCGGGTAATCGCAAGATTGATAAGAAGAAATCCACCGGCCGTGTGGACGGCATCGTTGCCGCCGTGATGGCAACGTCGTTAACGCTAGGCGTGCTCGAAGACGACGGTGGCGACCCTGACTTTATTCTGCTGTGACTGGAGATGCCGTGCGCAACTTACTGAACCGACTAACAGGCAACAATGCCGGGCCTGCGGTGCGCGAAGAGCCAACCGTCACGCCTCAACTAAACAATGCCACAGAGGGAGAATCTGCGGTTAGCAGTTCTGACTACAACGGCATGATGGAGCTGTTTCAGGTCAACCCCAGTTTTGCAGGCCCGGTGGTCACGCCGGAAACCGCGATGCGGGTGACGGCGGTTTACGCCAGCGTCCGCATGTTAGCCGGTGCGGTGGGCACCATGCCGGTGCATATCTATGAGCGCACCGCTACCGGTAAGCGCCGTATTGATCACGACCTCTGGTGGATACTCAACCAAGAGGCAGGCCCTGGTTTTACATCAGCGTCAATGTGGGAATTCCTAATAGCCTCAATGCTATTGCGTGGCGATGGCCTGGGTTGGTTCAAGCGTAATCGATTAGGTGAAGTGGTAGAGATCGAGCCGTTAGCACGCAACCAGACCATCATCGAAAAAAAGGATGGTCGGCTGCGCTACCACGCCCAGCTTGATGCTACGTCTTCAGCAGGGCCGGGCTACAAAGGGCTGGATCAAGACGATGTGTTCCACCTACCTAACGTTGGCTTTAACGGCATTTGCAGCCCCTCCGTGATTGGCTTGGCCGCCAAGCAGGGCATAGGCCTTGCACTGGCGGCAGAGGAGTACAGTGCCCGGTTCTTCTCCAACGGGGCGCGCCCGGATCACGTCATCACCATGGACAAAACGCCCACGCAGGAACAGATCGACCGTATCCGTGATAACTGGCTGAAACGACACACCGGCACCGCTAACGCTCACTTGCCGGGCATGCTGGTGGGCGGTGCCAAGGTGCACCAGATCACCATGAGCTCAGAAGATGCGCAGCTGATGGAGGCACGCCAGTTCCAGGTAACCGACATTGCCCGGGCGTTTGGCCTGCCGGGCTGGATGATCAACGCTAACGAGAAGTCCACCAGCTGGGGTAGCGGACTGGAGCAGATGGGCTTGGGCTTCATCATCTACACCCTTCAGCCTCACTTAACGCGAGCTGTGCAGGAACTCAATAGAAAGCTGTTCCGTGACCGTCGCCATTTTGCGGAATTCAACGTGGCTGCGCTTTTGCGTGGCGACGCTAAGACCCGCTCTGAATACTACAAGGGCGCGCTAGGTGGAACACAAAACCCCGGCTTTATGACGCAAAACGAAGTGCGGGCAAAAGAGAACCTGCCGCCGATCGAAGGCGGCGACCAGCTCTACACACCCGAGGGGAAATCCAATGCCGATGCCCAAGCTGCTCCAGCTTTTCCTGGACAACGTTAACCGCCCGCGTGACTTCAAGGTGGCCGTGGAAGGCGATGAAGCCGAGATCTACCTGTATGACGCCATAGGCGATTGGTACGGCGTCAGCGCTGCCCAGTTCGTGCAAGAGCTTCGCGGGCTGGATGTTGCCACCATCCACCTCCGCATGAACTGCCCCGGTGGCGATGTGTTTGAAGGCCGGGCCATGGCCACCGCGCTGGCTCAGGTAAAAGCCAAAACCATTTGCCATATCGAAGGCTTGGCCGCATCCGCTGCCACCTACGTGGCCGGTGCCTGCGATGAAGTGGAGATTACCCCCGGTGGCTTCTTCATGATCCACGAAGCATGGACGCTCACTATGGGCAACAAGCGCGATCACCAAAAGCAAATCGATCTGCTCGCCAAGGTCGATGACAGCATTCTTGCAGATTACGAAAAGCGCACCGGGGCAAGCCGAGAGCAGCTAGCCGCCTGGATGGAAGCGGAAACGTGGTTCACCGCAGAGGAAGCCAAGGAAAACGGCTTTGTGGATACCATCACCGACACCGACCGCAAAGCCAACCGCGCCGCCTGGAACCTCGCAGCCTACGCCAACGCACCGGCTGCGCTGACCAAGCCGCCAGTGGTAGAAGATCACTACAACCGTGAACAGGCGGAACGTCGCCTGGCACTGTTAGAACGGCAATAGCGGGCTCCCGCTAGCCAATTCACCAGCCGCCTACGGGCGGTTTTTTTACGCCTAGGAGAAACACCATGCCCAAGAGCATTCAAGAACTGCGGGAGCAGCGCACCAAAGCCGCCAAGGCCTGCCGAGAACTGCTGGACAAACACCCTGGTGACCAGTGGGGCGATGCTCAGCAAAAGGAGTACGACAACCTGGTGGGCAACATCGACAACTACGATGCCGAGATCAAGCGTCACGAAACCCTGATGGATCGTGAAGCGGAAGAAGCACATCGCATCGAAGACCGCGCCAACCGCGACGGCATCTCTACAGATGAAGCCAGCCATCTGAAACAGAAAGAGCAAAAGATTTTCCGTAACTGGATGCGCAACGGTGTGGATGGGCTGGATGCGGAAGAACGCCAGCACGTTCAACAGCTTCGCCAGCAGATGATGCAGAACGCCATGAGCACCGGTACCGGCAGCGAAGGGGGCTACCTAGCGCCGGACCAGTTCAGCAGCGAGCTGCTGCAGGCGCTTAAAGCCTTTGGTGGTATGCGTGAAGTGTCGAATGTCATCCAGACAGCCAGCGGTGTCGCGATCAGCTGGCCAACCACCGATGCCACCACGGAAGAAGGTGAAATCGTTGGTGAGAACCAGCAGGTGTCTACGGGAGAAACCAGCTTCGGCACACTGCCGCATAACACCTACAAGTTCAGCTCCAAGTCGATCGCCATTCCGTTTGAGCTGCTGCAAGACAGCGAGATCGACATTGAGGCCTATATTCGAGAGCTGTTGAACCAGCGCCTGGGTCGCATCACCAACCGCATGTTTACCGTGGGTACCGGGGTAGGCCAGCCTCACGGCATTCTGACCGGCTCACAAAGCGGCAAGATCGCCCCGACTGGGCAGGTGTCTGCCATCACCTACGACGACTTGGTGGATACCGAACACAGCGTAGACCCGGCGTATCGCATGGCGACTTGCCGCTGGATGTTCCACGACCACACCCTGCGGGATCTCAAGAAGCTGAAGGATGCCGACGACCGCCCGATCTGGGTGCCGGGGGTGGCCACCAAAGAACCGGATACGCTGGCAGGCTACGGTTATGCCATTAACCAACACATGCCGAAGCTGGGGGCCGGTAACAAGCCGCTGCTGTTTGGCGACTTCCAGAAGTACATCATCCGCGACGTGATGCAGATTCAGCTGTTCCGCATGACCGACTCCAAATACACCGAAAAAGGCCAGGTAGGTTTCCTCGCCTTTATGCGGGCTGGTGGTCGTTTGATGGATGTTGGCGGTGCCGTGAAGCATTTCCAGTGCGCGGCTTCCTAAACCCTCAGCGGGGCGCATGGCCCCGCTGAGTTTTTCTACTTGCAGGAACGCAGGAGCAAACCATGGCTACCAAGAAAGCAACCCCGGAGGAGGCCACCCAACATGCTGACGCAACCACAGATGAAGGGGCCGCCCCCGAGCCAATCACCCCCGAGCCCAGCCCCGCAGCAGCGGCCGATGCCGGTACCACCCCAGCAGCGCCCGAACCACCGCCACCTGCCGATGATGAACCCGAGCAGCCGTTGCCAGAGCTAACGGTGCTCATCCTTCGGGATGAAACCATTGGCGGCAAAGACTACCGCCCCGGCGATACCCCCAAGCTGCCGGGTGCCGAGGTGGAAGCGCTGGTGGCTCGCAAGGCAGGCGACATTAACCATAAAGCCATCGCCGCCGCCCGCAAGGCGCGCAACAGTGGGGCCAATGAAGAAGCGGTGATCGAATGATGCGCTCCACACTGGTTGCGCCGCCATCGGTCGAGCCGGTCAGTGTGGCAGAGGCTAAGTTGCAGGCGGTGATAGAACATGATGAGCATGACGATATGGTGTCGCGGCTCATCATGGCCGCCCGCCAGGAAGCCGAGCAGCTGACCGGGCGGGCGCTGATTACCCAAACCTGGCAGCAACGGGGAAACCCCCACGGCGGGGCGGTAGAGCTTCGCCGCTGGCCTGCGCTTGAAGTAGTCAGTGTCAGCGATAGCCGCGGCGAACTGCCCACTACCGAGTGGGCGGCGCAGCTGGGGGAATCGCCGGTAGTCGAACCCGTAGACCGCTTTGAAGGCTTGGTGACGGTGGTTTACAAGGCAGGCTATGGCGCTGAGCCGGAAGCGGTACCGGCGCCTATTCGCCAGTGGATACTCGCCACCGCTGCCTCCCTTTATGAACACCGAGAGCGCGCTGTCGCTGGAACCATCACCGCCAAGCATGACTTCCTGGACGGCTTGCTGGATACGTATGTGGTGCAGCCTGTATGAGAGCCGGACGCCTAAGAGATCACTTAACCCTGCAAGGCTATGGCGATGTGAAAGATGCCATCGGCGGTACCCGCAAGGATTGGTTTGAGGTCGGCACCGTCTGGTGCGAAGTGCGCGGTGTTAGCGGTAAAGCCTTTCTCTCTGCCAGTGCAGAACAAGCGGAAGTGACCGCTGAGATTCTCATGCGCTACCGCCCCGATGTGAAAAGCGGCATGCGCCTGGTGCGTGGTGCCGAGATCTACACCATCGTGACGCCGCTACCCGATCCCAAGCGCCGCCAACTGCTGTGCATGTGCACGCAAGGGGTGAAACAGTGATTCACAGCCATCTCGACTTCTCAGGGCTTGCCAGCCTGGAAGAAGACTTAAAGCAACTCACGCGGGCTGAAAACGACCGCGTGCGCCGCCAAGGGGCTAGGGCAGGCGCTGGGGTAGTGCGTGACGAAGCCCGCCGCCGTGCCCCAAAGCGCAGCGGCAAGCTGGCAAAGAACATCGTAGCTGTGACCGCCAAAGTCTCGGAGAACAGCCGGGCAACGGCGGGGGTACGTGTGCGAGAGCGGGGAAAGGCCAGCGACCCGAGTAACGCCTTCTACTGGAAGTTTGTAGAGCTAGGCACTTCCAAACTTCCACCAGCGCCGTTTATCCGGCCTGCCTTCGATGCCGTTGAACAGCAGGCGGGTGACGCGGCCATCGAGAAGATCACCCAGGCACTTGATAAGGTGCTGACGAAATGATTCAGGTGGACATTTATCAGGCCATCGAAGAGCTGGCAGAAGGGCGCGTGTTTGCGCTGGTGGCCCCCCAAGGCACGGCGGTGCCGTACTTGGTTCACTCGCTGCCCAGCCGCAACAGCGACGACACCATAGCGGGCATGGGCGCTACGAGGGCAAGCGTTCAGCTAGATGCCTACGCCCATTCACAGCTTGAAGCGGACCAACTGCTGGAAGCTGCGATTGACGCCTTAGACACGCTGGACCCCGGCGAGTTAACCCAACTGCAGGATTACGAAACCGACACTGCGCTCTACCGAGCCACCGCAGAGCTCACGATCTGGCACTAGCCAACAAGCAACACACCACCCGCCGCCGGCGGGTTTTTTTATGCCTAGGAGGCCACCATGGCACGTAAAGCTAAATACCAGTTAACCGCCGGTACCATCGTGTGGGTTAGCGCCACTGCTGTCGCCGATATCACCGCCACGGTGCCGGAGGGTGAGCAGAAGAAAATCTCCACCACGGCCAAAGAGATCAGCTACACCGGTGGGCAAAAGTCAGATCTCGATATGACTGTTTTGGAGAGCGATGAGCAGGAGATGGAGAACGGCTTGCGCGGTATGGGCGAGCTCACCATCAGCGGCAACTGGAAACCAGAAGACGAGGGGCAGGACAGCCTGCGTACGGCGGATGCCGACGACTCATTGCGTCTACTAAACATCACGTTCAAGTCTGGCAACTCCGTGAAGCTTTTGGTGCAGGTGCGTCAAGACAGCTGGAGCCTTGCCCAAAACGGCGTGGCTAGCGGCACCTTCAACCTGCGAGTGATTGGCAAGCCAGTATACGAACCAGCCCCGACGCCACCGGCAGGAACCTAATCTATGGCAGCGCGTAAAAACCCCGAAGCCCACAACCTTCGCCAGGAGCTACTGCAGCCCCTGGCGGGGTATCGGCACAAAGAAGTGCCCGTGCCGACTAGCAAGCGCAAGGTGATCGTGCGCGAACCAGGTGCCGATGACTGGCTAGAGTGGCAAGCACGTTTGCAGGCGGTAGCGGGCGAAGAGGTCTCTGAAGACAACTCTGATGCCGTGAGCGAGCGCATCAGCCGCTTGGATGACCACACGCCTGAAGCGGCCATGCTGGTTCGCGTACTGATCGACCCGCAAACCTATGACCGTATTTTCAGCGATGAAGACGTGGACAGCGTGGCCGCCAGTTGGGGGCCGGTGTATGGCCGATTCCTGAACGCAGCGTTCGAGCTGGCGGGCCTGACCACTGCCACACCTGTCGAAGACGCAAAAAAAAACTAACCGACCAGCCGGGGCTTCTGTTTCAGATGACCCTGGCATTGCGGCTGGGTAAGACCCTCGCAGAGCTGGCAGGCCACCAAGCACCGATGACGGCTCGCGAGCTGATTCAGTGGATGGCGTTTGATCAGCTGTCACCCATTAGCGACCGCCGTGGCGACGTGCACGCCGCCCAGATCGCCACCGCCGTGTACCAGTCGCAAGGCGCGAAGGTGGACTTTGAAGACGTGCTAATCGACTGGGGAGGCAGCGACACCACCGAAGGTGTTGAAGATGATGAGGCGCTGGAAACGTTGTTTGCGGCGCTGGCGGGGAGCTAGCCAAACTTAGCAAAGTGGGTTAAGTTCCCCATGGGAAACTAATAGGGAACATAACATGAAGAAAATATTGATTATGGCTGGTTTGCTTATTGGGTTATCTGGTTGTGCTCAGCAGGAGGTAATGCAGCAAACTCAATCTGGCTTTGCTGAAAAGACTATTCAGGATAAAAGTCAGTCTGTAGTTAGTCAGGATATCATTAATGCATGTATCAACAGGGGGCATACAATAAGAGAGTCTAGTGATTCTAGAGTCGTATGCTCTTCTACTATGCAAGGTGCTAATGCGGCACTTACGCAAATGTTGATTGGAAACTCATATTCAACAACGCCTGAGGTTGTTGTTTCATTTGTTATTGCATCAATTGGTGAAAACGTAAGAGTGGTAGCTCAGCCGCACGTAGAAACCCAAATGGCGATGGGTCAGAATCAAGTTCAATCCATGCGTGATAACAATGCGCTAAGAAACAATCTTCAAATGTTTCTAAACTCTCTTTAGTAATTATGATGCTTAAAACCCGCTACGGCGGGTTTTTTTACGCCTGGAGAAAAGTATGGCCGCTGCGTCCCTGCGTGAATTGATTGTGCGTATTAGCGCTGATTCCAGCGTTTACCAGCGCGAGATGGCTCGAGCCTCACGCATGGGCACCGACTACTACCGCACCATGGAGGGCGGGGCGCGGCGTCAGGATCTGGCCTTGCAGCGCAACCAAACTAACTTGCGGGCGCTGAATGCGCAGATGTTGGAAATCCGCCAAACGGCGGTGGGCATGGCGGGCGTGCTGGCCGGTGCCTTTGCCGTGGGGGCGTTGATTCAGACCGCCGATGCCTACGGGCAAATGGCCTCGCGCATCCGCCTAGCCACCGAAGGGGAGCGGGAATACGCCCAAGTGCAGGAGCGCTTGCAGCAGGTAAGCCGCGTTACCTACAAAGCGCTGATGGATAACAGCGAGCTGTTCGTGAACTCGGTTCGCCCGCTGAAAGAATTGGGTTTCGCCACAGAAGAAGTGCTGGACCTAACGGAAGCATTGAGTGCTGGCTTAGTGATCAGTGGGGCCAACATGCAGGCCACCACCTCGCTGATTGACCAGTTCGGTAAGGCCATGATCGCGGGCAAGCTGCAGGGTGATGCCTTCGATGCCGTGATCGAAAACGCCCCACGTCTACAGCAGGCCATGGCTAAAAGCTTGGGTGTCACGACGCGCAAGCTTCAGGAAATGTCGACGGCAGGCGAGCTGACCGCCGATGTTGTGATGCGAGCACTGCAGGCGTCGTTGGGTGATCTTCGCCAAGAGCTGGATGAAATGCCCACCTCGGTGGAAGACGCCACTCAGGTACTCAAAGACAGCTTTATGGTCTATATCGGCCAAGCCAATGAGGCCCATGGCACCACAGCCGCGCTGGCGGGTGGCATCGAACTGCTAGCCGATAATATCGAGAACGTGGTAGCGGTGGCCGGTGTGTTTGCCGCCATGGGCTTGGCCCGCTACATGAGCACCCTGGCGATTACCGCCGGTGCGGCTGCCCTTGAGTTTGTGAAGAACACCCAGGCACAGATCGCTTATGCCGCTGCCCAGCAGCAGGCTGCCGCCGCCACGGTTCGACTAGCCGCTGCTGAGGCCACTGCTAGCAAGCGTGAGTTAGGCCGGGCCATGGCAGCCGAGCGAGCCGCACGGGGCACCGATCAACACACGGCGGCGTTGGCCCGCCTTGGCACAGCCCGCACGGCTTCTATCGCCGCCTCTGCACAGCACACAGCAGCTACCAACGCGGAAGCAACAGCTCAACAACGCCTGGCAGCCTCTACCAGTTTGGCTGGGCGTGCCAAAGCAGCCGCGTTGGCATTGCTGCCGGGGCCTGCTGGATTGATCACGCTGGCCGCCGGTGCGGCCGCCAGCTTCATGCTGTTCCGCGATCGCACCGATGAAACCGCCGCCTCGCTGCTGAATATCGAGCAGCCAATGGATACGCTGATCGCACAGTTCCGTGAGCTCACCGTAGAGAACCAGAAAGCGGCGCTGATTCGTTGGGGCGATCGACAAGAGGAGGAAGCTGAAAAAGCCCGTAGCGCCATGGAAAGCATCCGCCAAGGGCTGTTGGGTGAAGCCTTTGGCGATATGGATGGTGCCAGTGCGCGTGTCTTCTTCGATGAAGTCAACGCTATGTTTGAGGAGGTAAAGACCGGCGCCCGCAGCATGGACAGCGTGCTGACTGAGGTACAGGCGCGCATCGGTATCGATGATAGCGTGATGCGTGAATATCGACTGCTGGCCGCTGAGTTCTCAGATGGTCGTATCAATGCTGACGAGTTTGGCGAGCGCATCGATACTCTGAACGGCCTGCTGGATGAAACCGCTAGCGCAGCGGGGCGGGCGGGAAGCGGTATTGAGAATAACGCCCCCAGCGACAAAACCCTGCAAGCCTGGCAGCGTTACAACGACCAGCTGCGCGAACAGATCGCCAACCTGCGGGACCCTTCCGC